>MNCR01000081.1 GCA_001914535.1 Candidatus Rokubacteria bacterium 13_2_20CM_69_15_1 | reverse complement strand
CAGCAGATCGCGCTGCGCTGGTTCGACTACTACCTGAAAGGGCTCAACTCGCGGCCCGATCTGATTCCGCCGGTCACGGTGAAGCTGAAGGGTGACGGCCAGATGGAGACCATGAGCGCATGGCCGCGACCCGACATCAGGCCGCGGAGGCTCTACTTGCGCGGCGGTCATCGTCTGTCGACGGTGGCGCCGAACACGCTCGAGACGGAAGATCAGTTCGCGCAGATCTACCTCTTCGGCTACTGCTCCGGGACCTCGGAGCGCTTCATCCTCCTCCTCGGCGTCGTGCCGCCGGAGTGCGCGACCGACAACACCTTCAACGAGCAAACGGAGCTCGTCTACACGACGCCGGTCTTCGAGGCCGACGTGAAGATGGCGGGGCCCATCGCGGCCAACATGTGGATCAAGACGACGCGCAACGAGGCCATTCTCTCCGTGCGCGTCGCCGACGTACACCCGGACGGCTCGTCGGAAGAGCTGAGCTTTGGCCTGCTCGCGGCGTCGTTCCGTGCGGTGGATCCGACGCTGAGCCGCATCATCGCCGGCGAGAACATCCAGCCGTGGCATCTGTTCTCGCGGGATTCGGTGCAGGTGGTGACGCCCGACGAGCCGATGCTGCTCCAGATCGAAGTCTATTCGACCAACGCGGTGATCAAGGCGGGGCATCAGCTCCGCGTGTCGGTCGGCCCGAGCAACTTTCCCTCGTATCTGCCGCCCGTCCCGCAGATCGAGAACTCCGCGGGCGGCGTGCTCACGCTGATGCACGACCCGCAGCACCCGTCGCACGTCGTGCTGCCGATCGTGCCGCCCACGACGTGGCCACCGCTCTGGTGATATAGTGGGCGTCCTAAACGGGATCATCGACCTCAACGGTCTGCCCTCGTGAGAGGGACGTTCTGGGTCACGAGGCGATTTACCACCTCGAGACACGAGTCGAGATCAACGCCTCAGAACGCCGTGGTTGGCCAGTCGCTGACAATTTTCATTCAGCCTCCGGGCTCCCGTGACATGCGATTCCGCCCCACGGTGCTCGTCGTCGAGTCCAAGCGCGAGCTTCGATGGAAGGCCGCTTCGGGTCTCGCCTCGGAACAAGAAGCTCCGAACCCTCAACTGGACTATGCTGTCGTGTTCGCCCCGAAGCTTCTCGAACGACGCCTCTCGCGCGCACCAGGCCCATGAACAACAACGCCGCCCAGAGAAGCTCAGGCCGCGCGCTTCTTCGCTCTGTGAAACGCGAGCGCGGGGGATGCGGCTCCCGGGGGACTAGCGCTGGCCGGTGAGCTCGCCGCGGACGATCCGGGCGCCCTCCACCATCGCCTTGAGCTTGGCGAAGGCGACCTCGCGGCGGGTGTACTTGAGACCGCAATCGGGAGTCACGTAGAGCCGGTCCGGCGAGATGCGCGCGATCGCGCGGCGGAGCCGCGCCGCGACGCCCTCCGGCGTCTCGAGGTCGTCCGTCTTCACGTCCACGACGCCGAGGCCCAGCTCCAGCGTCTTGGGGAACAGCCCGACGATGTCGTCGAATTGGGCGAGGTCGTCCACGGCGAACTCGAGCACGAGCTGGGACGCGTGGGCGCCGAGGAGGGCGGGGAAGAGGTCTCGGTAGGTGCCGGGGAAGAGGCGCGCGCGCTGGTAGTTGCCGTAGCAGACGTGGAGCGTGATCTTCGCGTCCACGTCTTCCACCGTGCGATTGAACGCCTCCACGGCCCACGCCTTGACCTCCTCGGGGTAGCCGACCCACACCGGCTCGTCCACCTGGATGAAGCGGCAGCCCGCGTGCGCGAGGTCACGCAACTCCGCGTTGAGGATCGTGGCGAGATCGAAGACGAGCTCGCGGTCGCTCGCGTACACCTCGTTCCACGCGCGCTTGGCAAGCATGTGAGGCCCGGTGACGCACACCTTCACGAGCTTCGCCGAGTGCGCCTGCGCAAACTGCCAATGCCGGACCAGCGGCATCCCGCCCCTCGCCACCTTCGTCTCCACGACCGGATCGGGCATCCGGATGGAGAGGTCGAGCGTGCCGATGGCCAACCATTGTCTCGCGCCGCAGCTCGCCGTCCGTGACGATGTCCACGCCCGCCTGCTCCTGATCCTTGAGGCACGACTTGACGGCGTTGTCGTGTGCCTCCTCGAGCTCGTCGTCGCTGAGGCGGCCCTGCGTCTGAAGCTCGCGCACCGCCTCGAGCCACTTGGGCAGTGAGTACGACCCGATCACGGTTGTGGGCAGGAGCGACGGGATCGGGTCCAGCATGGCGCCAGAGCGTAGCACGGGCCCGGGCGGAGGCAGGACCGGATTGCCTGACCCCGGCCGACTCGGTTAGGATTGCCCGCGGTGCTCACCCCTGCGGAGCGGCTGTCTCGGCCGGCGCTGGTCGTGGTCGACATGCAGAACGATTTTGTCCGGGTGGGCGCGCCGCTCGAGGTTACCGACGCGCGGGCCACGATCCCGGCCCACCGGACGCTCCTCGACGCGTTCCGCCGCCGCGGCTTCCCGGTGGTCTACACGAAGTTCATCACCTGGCCCGGCTACACTCTCCTCTGGGAGTGGTCGCCACAGTGCCGCCCGCTAACCCGGTGCTGCTGGAAGGGTCACAGGCGGTTCTACCCGGACGTCGGGAAGGAGCTCGACTGCACCGATATCATCCAGGAGATCTACCCCGAGCCCGACGACGTCATCATCGAGAAATTCTGGTATGGCGCTTTCCACGGGACCCCGCTCGCCGATTTGCTGCGGGAGCGGGGTGTCGAGTCGCTCCTGATCACGGGAACGGTGACGCAAATCTGCGTCGAGGAGACGGCCCGCGAGGCCTTCCACCACAACTTCAAGACCACGCTCGTGTCGGATGCGGTGTCGTCCTACGTTCCCGACCTCCACGCCGCAACCCTCAAGAACTTCGCGATGAAGTTTGGCTGGGTCGAGTCGAGTGAGAACCTCCTGAAGCTGTTGAAGTGACATGCCCGTCGTCAGCCGGTCGATGCGGCTGACCGACCGCGGGATTTACTGGGTGCTGGCAGCGGCACTGGCCGCCGCTGGCCTGATCCCCGAGTTCCGCTCACTCGGCAATCTCGCCAACGTCGCGACCCAGTCCGCGGCGCTCGCCGTCCTCGCCGTCGGCCAGACCTTCGTGATCCTCTGCGGCCTGATCGACCTGTCGGTCGGCCAGCTCACGGGCCTGATCGTCGTGCTCGTCTGCGACGTGGCGGCCGGCCGGGACGCCATGATGGCCCCCGCGCTCCTTCTCGCCATTGGCCTCGGAGCCGGCAGCGGCGCCGTTACCGGCCTGCTCAACAACCGCCTCCGGATCCACCCGCTCATCCTGACCTTCGGCACGATGAGTGTGCTCCAGGGCATCGTCTTCACCTATACGGATCGCAGCGTCGGCCGGGCGCCGGCGGCGATCGCGTGGCTCGCCGACGGCCGGCTCCTCGGCCTGCCCGTGGCCCCGCTCCTCGTTCTGGTCCTGGCGGCGGGAGCGCACGTGACCCTCACTCGGACGCGATTCGGGATGCACGTGCGCGCGGTGGGCGGGGGCCGGGACAACGCCCGGCGCGCCGGCATCGACACCGACCGCGTCGCGGCGACCGTGTTCGTGATCTCGGGCGTGAGCGCGGCGATCGGCGGGCTCCTCGTCGCCGGACGGCTAGGCGTCGGCTACCCGCACGCCGGAGCCGGGTTCGAGCTCGACGCGATTGTCGCCGTCGTGCTAGGCGGCACCTCGCTGGCGGGCGGCCGCGGCAGCGTCGCCGGCACCGTGGCGGCCGTCCTGCTGCTGGGCCTTACTAACAACGTGCTCAATCTCCTGCAGATCTCCTCGTTCATCCAGATGCTCGTCAAGGGCCTGATCGTGATTGGCGCCATCCTGGTCAACCAGCCGGGCGGGCGAAGAGCCTTCGCGTGAGCACCGAGGCGGAGCGCCCCCGCGTGCGTATGGCAGCAATCGTCTCTGGGCTTAGCGCCGGCTGGCTCGAGCGGGCCGCGATCTGGGTCGTGCTCCTGGCCCTGCTCGGCGTCGCCGCCCTGTTCTCTGACGCCTTCGTCCAGCCTATCTATCTCTTCAACATGGTGCGCCAGGCCGCCCCGGTCGGCATGGCGGCTATCGGCGTCACCCTGGTGATGGTCATGGGCGGTGTCGACCTCTCGGTGGGCGCCGTGATCTCGCTCGCCGCAGTGGTGGCGGCCGTGCTGATGGATGGCCAGGCGGGCAACATCGGCTACGCCCTCGCCGCCACGCTCACGATCGGAGCGGCGATCGGTTTCGCCAACGGCGTCCTGATCGCCTGGAACCGCGCTTCCCCGTTCATCCTGACGCTCGGAACCGCGGTCGCCGTCTACGGCCTGACCCAGATCTACTCGGGCGGTACCGCGCGTGGCATCGTCGCGCCCGGCTTTCGCGAGTTCTTCAACCAGCGCATCGGCGGACTCGTTCCCGTCCTGGCGCTCCTGTTCCTCGCGGCCGCGAGCCTCGCGGTGCTCGTCCAGCGCACCACGCGCTTCGGGCGGAGTCTCTACCTCGTGGGAAGCAACCCCGGGGCGGCCCGCCTCGCGGGCCTGCATGGCGCTCGACTCACGGTCGCAACCTACACGCTCTCGGGCCTCCTCGCCGCCCTCGGCGGCATCACGCTGCTCGCGCGCTCGGGCGTCTCCAGCACCTTCGCCGGGCGCGGCTTCGAGTTCGACGCCCTCGCGGCGGTCGTTCTCGGGGGCACCACCTTCGAGGGCGGCCGGGGTGGCGTCGGTGGAACCGTGGCCGGACTCCTGGTCTTGTTCGTCGCCTTCAATCTGGTCAATATTCTCGGCCTTAACTACAATACGCAGCGAGTCGTCGCGGGCGTCATCATCATCGTCGCCTCCGCGGCGTACACGCTCCTCACGTCCCGACGCTAGACGGAGAGCCCGGCCTTCTCACAACACACCGGAGGGAGCCCCATGAAGATACGACCGACCGCGATCTGCGCCGCCCTGATGGTGATTGTCGCCGCGCTTCCGCTCACCTCACTGGCGCAGGGCGTCGAGACCGCGCGAGTTCAGGAAACCGTCACGACGGCACGATTTAAGAAGGCCGCGCCGTACCGTGTTGGCGTCGCCGCCGGGTACCTCAGCAATTCTTGGGTGGTGTTCTGCTTACAGCACATCCGATACGAGGCCTCCCGGCACAAGGAGATCAGCGAGATCCTCGTCACCGACGCGGGCTTCAATCCCGGCAAGCAGGTGGCTGACATCGAGGACCTGATCAGCAAGAACGTCAACCTGATCCTCTATTGGCCTGTCGACGAGAAGGCGATCCAGCCCGCGCTGGAGAAAGCCGTCGCGAAGGGCATTCCCACCGTCAACACCGGCGGGGGCTTCACCTACGGTCCCGGGACCGTGGCGAATGCCTTCATCGACCAAGTCGTCCTCGGCGACATGGTCGCCCGCCAACTCTTCAAGGACATGCGCGGCAAGGGCCGGATCATCGCGATGCTGCCGATCGCCGGGACGACGGCGGCGGTGGACCAGCTAGCGGCCCTGAGGACCGCGATAAAGGAGTTCCCGCAGATCGAGTTGCTGAGCGCGGAGTACGGGGACTGGAACCGCGCCAAGGCCAAGCAGATCACGGAGAACCTGCTCCAGCGCCATCCGCGGATCGACGGTGTGTTCTCGCCTGCGGGCCAGATGTCGATCGGGGTGGCCGAGGCCTTCGAAGAAGCCGGGCGCCTGAAGGAGGTCGTCATGTCGCCCGGCGACGAGTACAACGGATGGCTGAAGTGGGTGACGAAGCACGGGCGGGGCGGCGCCGTGACGTTCCCGACTCGCGTCGGGCAGGAGGCGGTGCGGCTCGGCCTCCGGATCCTGAATGGAGAGCCGGTGAAGCGTGGCCTCACGGTGCCCTCCGAGTACATCTCGCCGGCGAGCATCTCGCGCTACGTCGAGCCCAAACGGCCGGACGACTGGTGGGCCAGCACCCTGCCGGAGGAGTGGAAGCCGAAGTAATGGCGTTCCTCGAGATCCGGGGGTTATCGAAGACATTCCCTGGCGTGACCGCTCTCGACGGCGTGGACCTCTCGGCCGAGGCCGGCGAGGTCCATGCCCTCGTCGGAGCAAACGGCGCCGGAAAATCCACGCTCATGCTCGCCCTGGCAGGCGTGCTCAGCCCGACCGCTGGGGAGATTCGTCTGGCGGGCGTACCCGTCGCGTTTGGCACTCCCCGGGCCGCGATAGAGGCCGGGGTCAGCATCGTCTATCAGGAGACGAGCGCCATTTCCGAGATGACCGTCGCCGAGAACATCTTTCTCGGTCGCGAGCCGACGACCCGCATGGGCCTCGTCGACCGGCGGCGTTTGTACGAGGAGACCCGGCGGCTCCTCGACCGCCATCGCCTGCCCCTCGACCCTGCCGCCCAGGTCGGCCAGCTTACCGTCGCCGGCCAGCAGCTCGTCGAGATTGCGCGGGCGCTCTCGATCGCCGCGCGGGTCCTGATCCTGGACGAGCCGACGGCAGTGCTCTCGCTGGCCGAGCAGCGCAATCTCTTCGACATCATCGCCGGCCTGAAGGGGCCGCGCCTGCTCATCCTCTATGTCTCTCACCGCCTAGAGGAGATCTTCGCGATCGCCGATCGCATCACGGTACTTCGCGACGGACGCAAGGTGACCACGGTGGCGACAGCCGACCTCCGCCAGGCGGACCTGGTGCGTCTCATGGTCGGCCACGAGGTTCGCGAGCGCATTCCCCTGCCGGCACCGGCCGCGGCACCTCCGCTGCTCGAAGCGAGGCTCAATGGCAGCCCCCCGCGTCTCGAGGTCCGGAGCGGAGAGATCCTGGGATTCGCCGGGCTCGTGGGTGCGGGCCGTTCCCGTCTCGGCCGCTCCCTCGCCGGGCTCGATCCGATCGACCTGCGGATCGACGGCCGGCCGGTCCGTCTCCGATCACCGGCCGACGGGCTGGCCCACGGCATCGTCTATCTGACCGAGGACCGGAAGCGCGAGGGCCTGTTCGACAATCTCTCCGTCCTCGTCAACGCGACGGCGGCGGCGCTGCCCAGCCTGTCTCGATTCGGTGTGGTGCGGCTGGCGGCGGAACGGAGAGCCGGAGCGGCGATCCTCGGGCGTCTGCGGCTGGTCGCCCGGTCGCTCGCGGCCCCGGTGCGCGAGCTGAGCGGCGGAAACCAGCAGAAGGTAATCCTCGGCCGTGCACTCCTGTGCCGGCCCAGGATCCTCGTCTGCGACGAGCCGACGCGGGGAGTCGACGTCGGGGCCAAGGACGAGATCTACGACCTGCTGCTCGAACTCGTCCGTCAGGGCGTGGCCATTGTCCTCATCTCCTCCGAGCTGAAGGAAGTGCTGGCGCTGAGCCACCGGGTCCTCGTCATGCGGGACGGCGCTGCCGTTCGCGAGTTCACGGCCGGCGAGGCGAGCGAGCACGACGTCCTTCAGGCGGCGATGGGACCGCTCCCGGGAGCCGCGTAGTGGAGTTCCGTGTCGCCGTCGTTCAGATGGACTGCGTCCCTGGCGAGGTGGCTCCCAATCTGGAGAAGATCGACTCCTTCGCCGAGGCGTCCGCACGGGCGGGAGCTGGGCTCGCGGTGTTTCCGGAATGCGCGACGACGGGCTACTTTATCGCCGACCGTCTCGCGACGCTCGCCGAGCCGGCGAATGGCCCGGTGATCGCGCGGCTCGCGGCGATCGCCCAGCGCCATCGCCTGCACCTGGCAGTCGGGCTCGCCGTTACCGAGGGCGGTCGCTTCTACGACGCCCAAGCCCTCCTCTCGCCCGTCAGCGGCCTGCTCGGCCTCTACCGCAAGGTTCATCTCTTCGCCGCCGAGCGCCAGTGGTACACCGCGGGCGATACGGCGCTCGTGGTCGACACCCCGCTCGGGCGCATCGGTATGACGATCTGCTACGACCTGATCTTTCCTGACTACATCCGCCGCCTGGTCGATCTCGGCGCCGACCTCATCATCAACCGCACCGACTGGATCACCGACGACTACCAGAGCACCGTGTGGGGCTGGAGCGGCCGGACCACGCAGGGCCTCGCGGCCACGCGCGCCCTGGAGAACGTCACCTTCGTGGCGATGGCCAATCGCGTCGGCCGCGAGGGGGAGTTCCGGAGCCTCGGCTGGAGCGGTATCGCGAGCCCGTCCGGCCAGATGCTGGCCGGTCTGCAAGAGGGCGAGGGCATCGCCGTCGCCACGATCACGCTCGACAGCCCGGATCTCGCGAGATGGCGCGCCATCGCGACCTATCGCGCCGACCGTCGCGCCGACCTCTAGAAATTCGCAGAATCGCCTCGGCTACCTCGTCGAGGGCTCCGGCCTCGGCGCACTGAATGCGGATGTCACGGACGCATTCGGCTTTCACTGGGCGATGGTATGGCC
Source organism: Candidatus Rokubacteria bacterium 13_2_20CM_69_15_1 (assembly GCA_001914535.1). GTDB lineage: Bacteria > Methylomirabilota > Methylomirabilia > Rokubacteriales > CSP1-6 > 20CM-2-70-11. Next base: position 21,322 of record MNCR01000081.1, on the reverse strand, counting down.
TGCTCTCGCTGCGACAGATCCCCCCTTCCCTCGGCATCGAGTGTCGGCCGCGACCGCCTGGATGACGAGTTGCACCAGGGCCACGGACCGACACGGCCAACCCCTTCGGTGCAATTAGGTCGTGAGCTAGCGAGGCGGAGCGGGCGGCGGCGGGTTCGGGATCCACACCCATTGATACGGCGTCTGGATCCCGTCTCCACGAAGCTCGTAGCGTCCGTGAGGGTACTGCACGACGGTCGGGTACGTCGGGGGAGCTGTTGGCGGCACGTAGACCCGCTGGTAGTAAACCGGGCGCTCGACGTACACGGGGTACGCCGGCGCCGCGTAGATCGGTGTTACGTAGACGGGCCGGGCATACGCGACCCCGCCGAAGAACTGGTTGAACACAGCAAAGGAGGTGAGCCCGAGCGCGAGGTTCGTGGCGGTCCCAGCGTACGCCGCCGACGTCGTCAATCCGACGACAAGAACGAGGGCGAGAGCGGACGCGACAACCCGCCGCACGATCTCGCTTTCACACTCGCGTCGTTGCTTGTCAAGGCGCATCACCGACAGACGGTGACAAGTTGAAGCCTCGGAGAGGGAGTCGCTCACAGAGAGCAGAGAACCTTCAGTCCTGCCTTGCCCTACCGCAGAGATGGCGCCTGGCGCGGGTCAGCGTCTGTAGATGTGCCGGCAGCACGACCTAGCGTCGACATCAACAGCATCGAACTGGTGGCCCCAGCGGGATTCGAACCCGCGTCCCGGTCTTGAGAGGGCCGTAACGTCCGCCCCCTCCGATTGTTCTCATCGCTGGACGGCGACGCCCTGCGCGAGGAAGTCGCCGATCTGGGCTTCCGTATAGCCGAGGCCGGCCAGGACCTCACGCGTGTGCTGGCCGAGCTCGGGCGCTGCCCGCGCCGGCGACTTGGCGACACCCGCGACGCTGATCGGGCTGTCCACCGTCTCGAGCCGGCCGAAGCGCGGGTGCTCGAAGTCGACGAGCATGCCGTTGGCGCGCATCTGTGGATCGCGCGCCACTTCCTCGTACGTGGGGAGGATCGCAAAGGGGATGTCGTGGGCCTCGAGCCGCGCCTTCCAGTGCGCGGCATCCTCGGACGCGAAGACCGTGTCGAGGATCGCGATCAGCTCCTGGGCGTGCGCGCGGCGTGGGCCGGGCTCGGCAAAGCGCGGGTCTTCGACGAGGTCGGGGCGACCCACCGCGCGAGCGAAGGGCGGCCAGAGCCTGTCCGGGTTCACCAGGGCGAACTTGAGCATTCGGCCGTCGCGCGTCTTGTAGTACACGCCGATGCCGCGCGCCTGCGAGCGGGGGAGCTTGGGCGGGAAGGTGGCGCCGCAGAGCTCGGCCTGGATGCTCCAGGAATTCGCCCAGGCGCCGGCGGCGAGGAGCGACGTGCCGACCTTCAAGCCGCGGCCCGTGCGCTCGCGCGCGAAGAGGGCGAGCGTGACGGCGCCGAAGAGCGCGAGCGCGGTGGGGTGATCGCCCGCGCCCCCGGCGAGCTGGCCCAGCGTGCCCTCAGGCGTCAAGAGGCTCGACTCGAGCCCCGAGCGCGACCAGTAGACCACCGTGTCGTAGCCGGGCTTGTCGGCCTCGGCCCCCGACTCGCCGAAGCCCGAGGCGCGCGCGTAAACGAGGCGCGGGTTGAGCGGGGCGAGGTCGTCCCAGCGGAGCCTGAGCCGCGCGAGCGCCGGCGGGCGGTAGTTGGTCAGGAACACGTCGGCGGTGCTCACGAGCCGGTGGAGGATCGCGACGCCGTCGGCGCATTTCAGATCCAGCACGACGGAGCACTTCGACCGGTTGTCCATCAGGAAGCAGTAGGGCTTGTCCGAGTCGGGCAACGTGGGCAGCTCGTGCATCCGGCGGTTGTAGTCGCCCTCGGGCGGCTCCACCTTGATCACCTCGGCGCCGAAGTCGGCGAGCATCACGGCCGCCGACGGCACCAGTACCATCGAGGCCGCCTCCACCACGCGGATCCCCTGGAGCAGCACCGCCACGTTCCTCCTTCCTGCGGGACGGCCGTTTCGAGTACGATGTCGGCCATGCGAGTCGAACGGCCGAGCGTGTGCCCCCTCGATTGCCCCGACACCTGCAGCCTCACGGTCACCGTCGAGGACGACCGCATCGTCGCCATCCGCGGCTCGCACGCGAACCCGTACACGGGCGGCGTGCTTTGCGCGAAGGTGCCCGAGGCGTATCCCGCGTTCGTCCACGGCGCCGGACGCCTTCGCACGCCCCTCAGGCGCGTCGGTGACCGAGGCGAGGGGCGGTTCGAGCGTATCACGTGGGGCGAGGCGCTCGACCTGATCCACGCTCGGTTCACGGCGGTCATCGACGCCCACGGCCCGCAGGCGATCCTCCCGCTCAACTACGCGGGCCCGCACGGCATGCTCGCCGGCGGCTCGATGGACCTCCGCTTCTTCCACAAGCTCGGCGCGAGCCTGCTCGATCGCCGACCGCTCTGTGGCGGGATCCGCACCGAGGCGTGGGTCGGCACCTTCGGCCCCGTCCCCGGCATCCCCCCCGAGCAGATCGCGCACGCGCGGCTCTGCGTCGCGTGGGGCAACAACGTGACCTGGTCGAACCTCCATCTCATGCCGCTCATCAACCGCGCGCGGAAGGCGGGCGCCCGGCTCGTCGTGGTGGACCCGAAGCGGACGGTGATCGCCCGGCAGGCCGATCTCCACATCGCGCTGCGGCCGGGCACGGACGTGGTTCTCGCCTGGGCGGTCGCCGCCGAGCTCGAACGTCGCGGCGGGATCGACCGCGCATTCGTCGAGCGCCATGTGGCGGGCTTCGACGAGTTCATGGCTCTCGCCCGCGGCTTCAGCCTTGCGGACGCCGCCCGCGTCTGCGGGGTGAACGCCGCCGACGTCCGGACGCTCGCCGAGTGGTACGGCGCGGCGTCGCCCGCGGCCATCAGCGTGGGCAACGGGCTCGAGCGCAACCAGAACGGCGGCAGCGGGATCCGCGCGATCTTCGCCCTGCCCGCGCTCGCGGGGAAGTTCGGCGTGCCGGGCGGCGGGCTCGTCAACGGCGCGTCCTTCGCGTTTCCGAAGACGCCGGCGCGCCTCGCGCGCCCGGACCTCGTGCCCGAGGGCACGCGCACCCTCAACATCATCGACGTCGGTCGCCACCTGCTCGACGCGTCACTGGCCCCGCCGATCAAGGCGATCTTCGTCTACAACCACAACCCGGTCGTCGTCCATCCGGACGCGAACCGGCTGCGCCGCGGGCTCGAGCGCGCGGATCTCTTCATCGTGGGCGCCGACGTCGTCATGACGGATAGCCTCAGGTACGCCGACGTCATCCTGCCGGCGGCGAGCCACTTCGAGCACGCCGACCTCTACCCGGCGTACGGCCAGCACTGGCTCCAGCGTGCGGAGCCGGTCATTTCGCCCCAGGGCGAGGCGCTCCCGAACACCGAGATCTTCCGCCGGCTCGCGGCGCGGTTCGGCTTCAGCGACCCGATCTTCAGTGCGAGCGATGCCGAGCTGATGGACGACGCTCTCGACCCGGACGACCCGCGTCTCGGCGGCGTGCGTCCGCACAGGCTCGCCACCGATCGGGCGCTCGCGATGACCGTGGGCGGCGAAGAGGCGATCCTCTTCCGGAACGTCGTCCCGAAGACGCCGTCGGGCAAGGTGGAGCTCGCGTCCACGTATCTCGAGCGGAAGTACGGCGCGCGGCTGCCGCGCTGGCGGCCCGTGGAGTCGCGCTACCCGCTCGCGCTGATCTCGCCCGCGTCCGACCGCCGCATCACGTCCACGTTCGGCGGCCTCCACGTGGCCGACGGCCCGCCGCCGCTCGAGATGCATCCCGACGACGCGCACGCCCGCGGTCTCCAGGACGGGACGCGCGTCCGCATCTGGAACGACCTCGGCGAGATCCGCCTGCCGCTCCGCATCAGCGACGCGCTGCCCCGCGGCGTCGTCTGCACGCTCAAGGGGGCCTGGCTCGCCACGAGCGACAACGGCCAGACCGTGTCCGCGCTCTGCCCCGCGCACCACGCGGACATTTCCGAAGGCGCGTGCTTCAACGACGCGCGCGTGGAGGTCGCGGCGGTCTGACGCCCGTGGAGACCCCATGACCCCGCCCGTCGATCCCAACGACGTCCTGATGACCGGCGAAAACTCGTTCATCCGGCTGAGCCACGACGCCGGCAAGACTCAGTCGGACCGCTTCAGCCACTGGCGCGTGCTCTGGTGCCCCGCCGGGACGGGCCACGTGCTCTTCGCCCAGAGCGAGCTGACCAGCGGCCAGGTGCGGCTCTACAGCGACAACCCCGCCGTGACGCGCTGGCTCCAGCGCACGATCGAGGCGCTACTCTTCCCGGCGTTCGCCGACGCCGACCTGCCGGTGATCACCGCCGAGTTCGGCCGCGCGGGCGACCCGCGCTCGACGGTCGTGGAGACGGTCGTCTCGGCGATCGATCGGCTCCGCCTCACGTGGTACGAGTGCGTCGAGCCCTTCGTTCTCACCATGCCGCCCGGCTTCAACGGCCGGCCGATCGGCGTCTTCAGCACGTTTTTCCCCGCGCGTGCGGCGCAGGTCGAGTTGAACGGGCGCGTCGCCGCTGGCCGCCCGTGGCCCGAGATGCGCGGCGACCGCCAGGGCTCGAGCGCGTGCCTGGCGTGGTCGGAGACATGGGTGAAGCCGCGAGCGTAGCGTCGGCTACTTGTCCGCCGTCCGGATCGCCGCCGGACCGCCCGTCACGGCGACGCGAAATCCGGTGTCGCTCAGCGAGCCGCCGCTCAGGCGGAACACCTGCAATTCCTTCTCGACCATGTTGCCGACGAGGATGAGGCTGCCGTCGGCGGAGAATGCCACACCCTGCGACCAATGACCGATCGGCGCCTGAGCCAGGTGGCGGAGCGCTTTGCCGCTCACGCGGAAGAGCACGAGCCGGCCCGCGTCAGCGTGGAACGGCGACTCCCTGGGCTTGTTGCTGCCGTTCATCACCACCACCGCGAGGACGGAGCCGTCGGGCGAGAACTTGATGCCCTCGGGCGTCTGGCCGACCGTCACGGTGTCCACGACGCGCGGGGGATCGAGCGTCATGTCGATCACGCTCACCGTGTCGGCGTCGCCGTCCCCGCGGCCGATGTTCGCCACCGCCGCGATGTCCCCCCGGGCCGCGACGTCGATCCCGTTGGGACGGAGGCCCGCCGAGATCTCCCGCTTCGTGGGCTCCACCTTCGTCCCGGCGATGGACAGCACGGAGATGCGGTCGTCGCCGCCGCGCGTGACGAGCGCGGTCTTGCCGTCGGGCGAGATCGCGACGTGGCTGACCCCGGACTTCTCGTCGGCGATCGTCACCGTGCCCGCGGCCGTCACGGTCTTGCCCTGGATCGTGTAGACCGACACGGTCCCCTCGGCGCGGTTCGCCACGAGGGCGAGCGTCCCCGAGCGGTTGATGGAGAGCCCGGCCGGTCCCTTGCCGGTCTCGAGCGTGGCGATGACCCGAGGCGGCGCGGTCGTGAGATCGACCACCGACAGCCGGCTGTCGGGCGCCTGCTTGGTGGGGTCGTTCGGATCGACCCTCATCGCGGCGGTCACGAGCGCGAGTGATTCGTCGGGGGTGATCGCGACGCTGAGCGGCGGCCCGACGACGCTCCCCGGCGCCTCGACCTCGCCCAGGACCTTCGGCGGCCACGCCTTGAGATCGATGATCGTCACGGTGTCGGGCGGCGGGTTGGGCACGACCTTCACGACGCCGTTGACGAGGACGACCTTGTTGTCGTTGGCGGACACGGCGATCTGCGCGTGAACCGCGGGGACGGCCACGACGGCCCCGAGCAGGGCGACGGGGGTGAGGAATCGCAGCGGGCTCATAGCGCCTCCTCCGGAGTCTGAATCGGCGGCGCCTAGAAGATCAGGTTCCACCACTGAACGCAAGGTACACTGCACCGCATGACGCTCGATCATCCCTGGACCGAGCCACCCCGGCCGGGTACGGCGATCGACGTCGCGCCGGGAATCAAGTGGCTCCGAATGCCGCTGCCGTTCCAGCTCGACCACATCAACCTCTGGCTCCTCGACGACGGCCCGGGATGGACGGCCGTGGACACCGGCGTCGGCCTCGAGGACACGCGCGCCCTGTGGGAGCGCGTCTTCGCCGGAACATTCGGCGGCCGGCCGCTCACGCGCGTCGTCGTCACCCACTTCCATCCCGACCACATGGGCAACGCGGGGTGGCTCGCCGAGCGCTGGCGCGCTCGGCTCTGGTGCACGCAGGCCGAGTGGCTCTACGCGCAATGGGCGTGGCTCGCCCGCGACGCGACGGGCGTCGAGCGGCGGCTCGCACACTACCGTCGCCACGGGTGCGGGGAGGAAGCGCTCGCGGCGCTCGGCCGGCGGATCAATCCCTATCCGGAGCTCGTGCCGACGGTGGCGCCGGAGTTTCACCGGGTCCTCGATGGCGACGCACTCGTCATCGGCGGCCGGCGGTGGGAGGTCGTGACCGTGTACGGTCACGCGCCGGAGCACGCGTGTCTCGACGGCCGCGAGGCCCGGGTGCTGATCTCGGGGGACCAGGTCCTGCCGAAGATCACGACCAACGTGAGCGTGTGGCCGGAACAGCCGACGGCCAACCCGCTCCGGCTCTACCTCGACTCGTTCGATCGCTTCCGGCCGTTGCCCGCGGACACGCTCGTGCTGCCCTCGCACGGCCTGCCCTTCCGCGGCCTCCACGCGCGCCTGGCCCAGCTCCGCGACCACCACGAGGCGCGGCTGGCCGAGGCGATCGACGCGCTCGTCGAGCCGCGGAGCGCCGCCCAGCTCGTCCCCGTCCTGTTCCGCCGCGAGCTCGACACCCATCAGCTCGGCTTCGCGCTCGGCGAGACGCTCGCGCACCTGCGCTTCCTCGAGGAGGAGGGCCGCGCCGTACGCCTGGTCGGCGACGACGGCGTCCACCGCTTCGTCAAGGCCTGACGGGGACGGGTCTCGTCGACCCGCCGGTCACCCTGACCCACAACCGGGACTCGCGACAGCACACGAACTCGACGCCGGGGAAGCTCTCCTCGGTGCCCGCACTCACTCGAGCGCGGGGAGCCCCCAGAAAACCGGCTCGGGCGTGAGCCGGACGCCGAACCGCTCGAGGACCCGCGCCCGGAGCTTCGTGGCGAACGCGACGACGTCACGCGCGCGCGCGCCCTCGTGCGCGACGACGGCGAGCGTGTGGCGGGTGGATAGGCCGACGAGGCCGTCACCCTCACCGCGGCTGAACCCAGCGCGCTCGATGAGCCAGGCCGCGGAGAGCTTCACGCGGCCGTCGGGCTCCCGCCAGCGCGGCATCCCGGAGTCGCGCGCCAGGGCTTCGACGCGCGCGCACTCGGCGGCGCTGACGATCGGGTTCATGAAGAACGATCCGCAGCTCCGGCGGTTCGGGTCGTGCGGGTCGAGCACCATGGACTTCCCGCGGCGAATGGCGAGGACGCTCGCGCGCACGTCCGCGAGCGAGGGGGAGGCGACGTTGCGAGCTTCCAGGTGCCGCTCGACGTCGGCGTAGCGCACGGTGGGCGCGCCGGCGGGCCGGAGCCGGTACGTGACGGCCAGCACGACCCAGCGCCCGGGTTCGACGCTCCTGAAGCGGCTGTCACGGTAGGCGAAGCCGCACTCCCGCGCATCGAGGGTGAGGATGCGGCCGCTCCCCGTGTCGAGCACGCGCACGGTCGTGACGGTGTCGCTCACCTCCTGACCGTAGGCCCCGACGTTCTGGATCGGGGTCGCGCCGACGAGGCCGGGGATGCCGCTCAGACACTCGATGCCCGCCCAGCCACGCTCGACGGTCGCGCGCACGAGGTCGTCCCACACCTCGCCGGCCGCCGCCGTCAGCTCCACCGCGCCGTCTGCTTCCCGCGAGGCGATCCCGCGCAGGGCGATCCTCGCGACGAGCGCGTCGACCCCCTCGTCGGCGACGACGAGATTCGAGCCGCCGCCGAGGACGCGAAGCGGGAGCCCGCGATGCTGCGCCCACGCCAGCGCGTCGAGGAGCCCGGCCTCGTCGCCGACCTCGACGAAGTAGCGCGCCGGCCCGCCGACGCCCAGCGTGCAGTAGGGCGCGAGCGCGACGTTTTCAGCCGGCGTGAGCGGAGCCAGGGCGCGACTCCAGGCGGTGCGCCAGATACCGGTTCGAAATCGCGAGCGCGACGACGGGGACGACGGCCGCCCACGTGGAGTGGCCCCGGAACACGAGCGACATGCCGAGGGCCAGGACGGTGAGGGCGTAGAGCCACAGTGAGGCCACGCGGACCGCGCGACGGTCGGCGTGCACGGCGCCAACGTATCCCGCCGGGCTCCAGAGCGTCGTCGCGGCGCCGATGAGCAGCATCGAGGCGAAGAGCCCCGACTCCTTGAGGATCCCGTAGAGCTCCAGGATCCGCCACTGCCGCGCCACCGTCGCCAGGCCGCCGACGAGGAGGTAGAGGTTGGCGGCGAGGATGAGCCGGTTCGTCGGCGACTTTCGAGGCAGCGTGATCGCGAGTTGAAGGACCGCCGCCACCGCGCCGAGCACGAAGGCCGTTTGCCAGCGTTCGGGCCCTGGCGCACCGCCCTCCCAGAACGCGTAGGTCGTGAAGAGCGAGAGCGGCAGGAACTGGATCAGGAGAGGCGCCGGGCCGCGCACCCTCACGGCTGGAGCCGCGTCGCGTGCCAGGCGGAGCCGCGGAACCCGTCCGACGCGCGCGTGAGCGTCCGCGTCCAGAGCGCGCGGTCGTGAGCCCGCGCGGGCTGTCCCACCCACAGCTCGACGCGCTCGGCCCAGACGCGGTAGCCGCCCCAGCGCGACGGGCGGGGGAGGTCGACCCCCGAGCGCCTCGCCGTCTCCTCGATCTGCTCGAGCAGCGCCGCGCGGGAGGCCAGGGGACGGCTCTGCGCGCTCGCGATGGCGGCCAGGCGCGCGTCGGCGGGGCGCGTGGCCCAGTACGCGTCGGAGTCGGCGTCGGGGGCGAGCGTGACCGGGCCGTCGATCCGGATCTGGCGCTCGAAGACGTCCCAGTGGAAGACGAGCGAGGCGTACGGGTGCGCCGCGAGCGCGCGTCCCTTGGCGCTCTCCCGGTCGGTGTAGAAGACGAGCCAGCCGTCTCGCGCGTCGAAGCCGCGGCAGATCACCATGCGGGCCGACGGCCGGCCGTCGGGGTCCACCGTCGCCAGCGCCATGGCCGTCGCGTTCCGCGTCGACGCCGTCGCCTCGGCGAGCCAGGCGGCGACGAGTGGCAAGGGGTCCGCGGGCAGGGGTTCGGGGAGCGGAGGCTTCACGGGCTCGGGCGGAGGCGGTCGACGAGCGCGCGGAGGTGCTGGACCTCGTTCGGCTGGAGGTCGAAGAACCAGAGCGCCGTGCCGTTCATGTCGGCACGGATCACGAGCGCGACTGCGTCGAGGGGCGTCGCGGTGCCCGGGGGCGTGAACGTGAGCTTCACGGCGCCGCCGGGCTTCAGGCGTGCCCGCGTCATCACCTTCATGCCCGTCGCGCTGAGCTCGACGCAGGTGCTGTCCCAGGGCACGCCCTTGTCCGTCACGAGCCGCACCGCGAGCTCGACGGCCGCGCGGGGCGCGATCCGCCGGTCGAGGCCGCGCGCGTACGCGAGCGCGGCGCCGAGGCGGTCGAGCGTGACGGGCTTGCGGATGAAATCGAGGGCGCCGCGCTTGAGGCATTCGCGCGCCTGCGCCTCGGTGACCACGCCCGACACGGCGATGACGGGCACCTCCGACTCGCGGACGGCGGGGAGGTCGAGAAAGTCGAGACCGCTCATGCCGGGCAGCCGAACGTCGAGCAGGATCACGTCGGGGCGCTCCGTCGCGAGCTTCTCGAGCGCCTCCTCCGCGGTCGCGGCGGTGATGGCCTCGTGGCCGAGGCCGGCGACGAACTCGCGGTAGACGTCGCGGACGGTCCGCTCGTCCTCGACGATCAGCACGCGCAGGCCGCGTTGGCGGGTTTCCTTCGTCGTCATGTCGATGCGGCCCCCTTCGTGTGCGGAGTTCCGCTCGCGGTTGAGTGTAGCGCGTTTGCCCTCCGCTACACCAAGGGCCAGGGATAGCGGACCCCGCTCGCGTCGGTCGGAAAGCGACCCTCTTGCGCGAGGGCGTGCGCCCGCGCGAGGAGCGCTCGGCACTCGGCGGGAGCCAGGAGCGCGGCGAGCGCGTCGGGAAGCGGCGCCGCCGCGAAGCGCCGGAGGTCGTCCCCGAGCCCTTCGGGGATCGGCTCGCCGCCGAAGTCCCAGATGACCGTGCGGAGCTTCGGCTCGACGTGGAAGCAGAGGCCGTTGTCCACGGCGAAGATCGCGCCGTCGGGGGCGAGGAGACAGTGGCCGGCCTTCCGGTCGGCGTTGTTGGCGACGACGTCGAATACGCAGATCCGCTTGAGGCGCGCGTGGTGCGCGGGGTTCTCGCGGAGGGTGAAGTAGTGCTGCTCGAAGTCGGCCGGGACGAAGAGCTGGAGCGAGCCCTCGCCGTAGGGCCCCTCGCGCCGCACCGTCGGCGGCACGAGCCCCCAGCCGAGCGCCTCCGACAGCTGATACGCCGCCAGCTCGCGCGCGAAGAGGCCCGGCGGAAAGTCCCAGAGCGGCCGCTCGCCGCGCCCCGGCTTGTAGACGGCGAGCCCGGCGGCGCCGTCGAGCTCGAGTTCGGCGAGGAACGTCGCGTTCGAGGCGGCGGGCATGCGACCGCGCAGCGTGATCCGGCCGCGCGTGAGCAGGGCGTCAGTGAACGTTGTGGCCATTCGTCCGCGGGCACACGTGGCCGCCCGGATCCTTGGGCTGAGTGCAGAACGGGCAGACGGGCCGGCCCGCCTTGATGAGCGCGCGCGCGCGCTCGACGAACGCCGCCGCCTGGACGCGGCTGATCTGGAAGCGCGCCGTCGCCGGCTCCTCCCCCTCGGGCTCCTCCCGGAGCTGCTCGTTGGCGACGATCACGACGCGGTCCTTCCGCTCGTCGTATCCCACGCCGATCGCGCCGACGGCCCACGCCGGCTCGACCGGTTCGAGGAGCGCGGCCTCGGGCACGGCTGCGCCCGCTCCACCGCCGAGCTGGGTCAGCAAGCCCGAGAGGTAGTCGGCGAGCGCGCCGACGTGCTCCTTCTCGCACTTGAGCGTGGCCACCCGGCTGGCCTCACGGGACTGGAGATAGAAGACGCGCTGGCCCTGCGAGCCGACGGCGCCCGCCGTGAAGTGGTCGGGCGCTTCGAAGTCGAACGATGGGCTCGTCACGAGACGAGTCCCGCGAGGTCGCCGTCGATCGAGTTGAGCGTGAGGACCAGGGGGCCCTCGGACCGATACACGATCGCGGTGATCGAGGCCGGCGCGATCGCGATTCGCTGGAAGAGGTCGAGGTGCGCGCCGATGGCATGGGCGACCACCGCCTTGATCGGATCGGCGTGCGACACCACGACGACGACGGAGGCGGGATGGCGCTCGACGACTCGCGCGAGTGCCCCCACGATCCGTGTCTGCATCTCGACGAACGACTCGCCGCCGGGAAAGCGGAAGCCGCTCGGATGGCGTTGCACGGCCCGCCACTCGGGCTTCCGGCTGAGCCGCTTCAGCGACCGGCCCGTCCAGGCGCCGACGTCGAGTTCGGTGAGCTCCCGCTCGATGCGGACGGAAGCGCCGCGCACCCGCGCGATCGCGGCCGCGGTCTCGCGCGCGCGCTCGAGTGGCGAGGCGTAGACCGCCGCGATCTTCGGGAGCGGCGCGAGCCGCGCCGCCACCCCGTCGGCCTGGCGGCGCCCGTCGTCGGAAAGGTGGACACCGGGCGCCCGGCCCTGGAGCACGGCGCCCGTCCTCCGCGTGAGCGCGTGGCGGACGAGGAAGACCAGCGTCGGCGCCTTCATCCCGCTCCGGTCAGCGGGTCACGGCGCGAACGTGGTCGGCGAGGACCTGTGCGACGCACGCGGTCACCCGCACGCCCGTGGGCAGATGCAGGAACTCGTTCGGCCCGTGGGCGTTGGAGCCGGGGCCCATCGCGCCCGTGATCAGGAACTGGGCCCGGGGGAACCGCTCGCCCAGCATGCTCATGAACGGGATCGAGCCGCCGAGGCCGTGGAACGCGGCCGGCTTGCCGAAGTACGTCGTCGACGCGCGATCCACAGACGCGAGGAGCCACGGGCTCGTCGCCGGCGCGTCCCAGCCATTGCCGCCCTCGCCGTAGGTCTGGAGCGTCACCCGGGCGCCGTACGGCGGCTCGGCCTCGAGGATCTCCTTGAGCCGGTGCACGGCACGCCGCGCGTCGCACGTCGGCGGGATCCGGAGCGAGAGCTTCAAGGACGTCGTCGGACGCAGCACGTTCCCGCCGTCGGCCGGCAGCGGGAGCCCCGCGGCTCCGGTGATCGCGAGGGCGGGTCGCCAGGTGTTGTTCAGGATCAGCTCGAGGGGGTCCACGCTCACGGGCCGCATGCCGGGGGCGAGGGGGAAGCGGGCGAAGACCTCGTCGCCCAGCACGGTCGCGACCTCGCGCGCCTGGGCGACCCGCTCGCGGGGGATCTCGACGTGGAAGTCGCGCGGGATGATCTCGCCCGTGCGCTCGTCCTCGAGGCGCGACAGGAGCTCCCGCGCGATGCGGAAGCTCGAGGGCACGATGCCGCTCGCCGACCCGGAGTGCACGCCCTCGGTCAGCACCTCGACGGTCAGCACCCCGCTCACGACGCCGCGGAGCGAGGTCGTCCCCCAGAGCTGCTCGTAGTTGCCGCAGCCGGAGTCGAGGCACACGACGAGGCTCGGGGTTCCCAGGCGGTCGGCGAGCGCGTCCACGTAGAAGGGCAGATCGAAACTCCCGCTCTCCTCGCACGCCTCGATCAGCACCAGCGACCGCGCGTGGTCCACGCGCTGCGCCTGGAGCGCCTCGATCGCCGTCAGCGCGGCGAAGGCGGCGTACCCGTCGTCGCCCACCCCGCGCCCGTAGAGCTTGTCGCCGCGGCGCACGGGCGTCCACGGCCCGAGCCCCTCGGCCCAGCCGATCATCTCGGGCTGCTTGTCGCAGTGGCCGTAGAGGAGCACCGTGTCGTCGCTCGCCCCGGGCGCCTCCATGAGGATCACGGGCGTGCGCCCCGCGAGACGCACGACCTCAACGCGCAGGCCTTCGATGGGCCGTGACCGGGCCCACGCCTCGATCAGCGCCACGGCGCGCTCGAGGTGGCCGTGCGCCGCCCACTCGCGATCGAACATCGGCGACTTCGCGGGGATCCGGACGTACTCCGTGAGTGCGGGGACGATCGCGGCATCCCACGTGCGCTCGACAAACTCGCGGAGTTTGTTGGGCTCGATGGTCATGATGCCGGATGGTAGCATCGTTACAAAGGAGGACGCCATGCGAGTGCCCGACACCCACTACGTCAACGGCAACCCGCTCGTTCCGCCGTTCCCCGCGGGCCTGGAGCTCGCGATGTTCGCCATGGGCTGCTTCTGGGGTGCCGAGCGGACGTTCTGGAAGACGCCCGGCGTCTTCTCGACGGCGGTCGGCTACGCGGCCGGCGTGACGCCCGACCCCGACTACGGCGCGGTCTGCACCGGCCTCACCGGCCACGCCGAGGTCGTCCGTGTGGTCTTCGACCCCGCGCGCGTGAGCTACGCGACCCTCTTGAACGTCTTCTGGGAGAGCCACGACCCGACGCAGGGCATGCGCCAGGGCAACGACGTCGGCACCCAGTACCGCTCGGGGATCTACGTCTTCACGCCCGAGCAGCGGAGGCTCGCCGAGGCCTCACGCGACGCGTACCAGCGGGCGCTCGCGACGGCGGGCTACGGCCGGATCACCACCGAGATCCTCGAGGCGCCCGAGTTTTACTACGCGGAGGAGTACCACCAGCAGTACCTCGCGAAGAACCCCGGCGGCTATTGCGGGATCGGCGGTACGGGCGTCGCGTGCCCGACCGGCGCTGACTCGGAGGGAGGCGAAGCCCGCGCTCGAACGGCGGTGACGCCGACGCGCTAGCGCCGATCCGCCGGCGCAACCAGGCGCGAGCGGCCCCCGGCCCGCTGCGCCGTCGGAGGGGGGTGAAGCTCCCCTCCGAGGATTACGCGCCGGCGCGCCGCTGCATCGCCAGCCAGATGCGCTCGGGGCGCAGCGGCATGTCGACGTGACGCACGCCGAACCGCCGGAGGGCGTCCACGACGGCATTGACGATCGCCGGCGTCGAGCCGATCGTCGCCGCCTCGCCGATGCCTTTGGCGCCCATCGGATTGTGGGGCGTGGGCGTGACGGTGGAGTCGGTCGTGAACGCGGGCAGGTCGTCGGCGTGGGGCACGGCGTAGTCCATGAGCGTGCCCGTCACGAGCTGGCCGTCGTCGCTGTAGACGAGCTCCTCGAGGAGCGCCTGGGCGATCCCCTGGGCGAGCCCGCCATGCACCTGACCCGTGACGATGAGCGGGCTGATGCGCACCCCGCAGTCGTCCACCGACACGAAGTCGCGGATCTGTACCCGTCCGGTCTCGCCGTCCAGCTCGATCACTGCCACGTGCGCGCCGAAGGGATAGACGAGCTGGGGCGGGCGGAAGAACTCCGTCGCCTCGAGCCCGGCCTCGATGTCGGGCGAGAGATCGCCTGAATAGGCGCGGGCCGCGATCTCGGCGAAGCCGAGCGCGCGGTCGGGCACGCCTTTCACCTGGTAACGGCCCTCGACGTAGGCGACGTCCACGGGCGCCGCCTCGAGCATGTGGGCGGCGATGCGCCGCGCCTTGTCCTGCACCCGGAGCGCCGCCTGGAGGATGGCAGACCCGCCGACGGCGAGGCTCCGGCTCCCGCCCGTGCCGTTGCCCATCGGCGTGTTGAGGGTGTCGCCGTGGCGGACGACGATCTTGTCGAAGTCCACCCCGAGATGATCGGCGATGATCTGGGCGAACGTCGTCTCGTGCCCCTGACCATGGGCCGAGGTGCCCGTGATCGCCGTGACCGTTCCGCCCGGCTCGGCGCGTACGACGGCGCTCTCGAACGGGCCGAAACCGCACATCTCCACGTAGCAGGACATGCCCACGCCGAGCAGGCGGCGGTCGGCGCGCGCGATGCGCTCGCGCTGCTCGCGGCGGAGGTCGGCATACCGGGCGAGCCCGAGCGCTTTCGTGAGCGCGCGGTCGTACTCGCCGCTGTCGTACTTCTGGCCGGTGGGCGCCGCGTAGGGGAAGGCGCTCGGCGGGATGAAGTTCTTGCGCCGCACCTCCTCGGGCGGCTTCCCCAGCTCCAGCGCGATGATGTCGATGAGGCGCTCGAGGTAGTACGCGGCCTCGGGGCGCCCGGCGCCACGATAGGCGGCGACCGTCGTGGTGTTGGTGAAGACGCAGGTGGACTGCAGATCGATGTTCGCGATCTTGTAGACCCCGATCCCCATCATGAGCGTGAGGTCGGGGATGAAGGTGAAGACGGCGTAGGCGCCGATGTTGGCCGTGACGCGCATGCGAAGCGCGGTGACCGTGCCGTCGTCCTCCACCGCGGCTTCGAGGTCGGCGACCTGGGCGCGCCCGTGGGTCGTCGCCATCATGTGCTCGAGGCGCGTCTCGACCCACCGGAGCGGCATCCGGTACAGGCGCGCGAGCGTGGCGAGCGTCGCGTCCTCGGGGTAGAGGCCGAACTTCACGCCGAAGCCACCGCCCACTTCGGGCGCGATCACGCGGACCTGATTCTGCGGGAGCCCGAGCGCCTTCGCGAGGTCGTTCCTGAGGCTGTGGGGCGCTTGGGTCGTGGCCCACACGACGATGCCTCCCGTGGTCGGATCGGGCGCCGCCACCGTGGCGCGCGGCTCGAGCGGGACGCCGCAGAGCCGCTGGCTCACCATGCGCTGCTTGACGACGCGCTTGGCGCGCGTGAAGGCCGCGTCGGCATCCCCCGCCTTGATCGTGTTCCGGTGCTCGACGTTCCCGGGCGCGTCGTCGTGGAGCACCGGTGCGCCGGGCGCCATCGCCGCGAACGCGTCGGTCACGGCCGGCACGGGCTCCCAGTGCACGACGACCTCGGCGGCGGCGTCCACCGCGGCGGCCTCCGACGTCGCGATGACGGCGGCGACGGC
The DNA here is from genome assembly GCA_001914535.1 of Candidatus Rokubacteria bacterium 13_2_20CM_69_15_1. GTDB lineage: Bacteria > Methylomirabilota > Methylomirabilia > Rokubacteriales > CSP1-6 > 20CM-2-70-11. The sequence goes on along the minus strand of MNCR01000081.1, from coordinate 5,339 downwards.
CTCACCCACGTGGCGCACCCGGTCCGCCGAGAGCGCCAGGTGCTTGCGCCCGATGTTGTCGCCGCCGGCGCCGCTGCCCTCGGCGCTCGCGCTGTCGAGCGGCAGGGGCGCGCAGCGCCCGCGGAGCTCCGCCCCGGTGACGACCGTCAACACGCCGGGGCGGCTCGCCGCCGTGGAGGCGTCGATCTTCCGGACGCGCGCGTGAGCGTGGGGGCTTCGCACGAACGCCACGTGGTGCATGCCTGGCAGCATGACGTCGGTCACGTAGGCGGAGCGGCCCGTGATGAGCCGGGGGTCTTCTTTGCGCTTCACTTCGGCGCCCATCAGTCGTGGGGTGGTCATGCCTAGACCTCTCGTTGTGGAAGGGAACTCAACGCGCTTCTGTGCCATACACTCGCAGACGTCCAGGGCGAGCGGCGACATCACCTCGCGGCGCTGCCGCGTGATTCTATCACCCCCCCGCGTGGGGCCGAAGCATCGCAAACAGCCGCGCGCTCGTCACCGGCACCTCGCGGACCACCACGCCGCGATCGGCCACCGCGTCTTCCACGGCGTTCGCGATCGCGGCGGCGCCGGGGATGGCGCCGCTCTCGCCCACGCCCTTGACGCCGAGCGGGTTGATTACCGACGGGTGCTCCTCGAGGGCGACCGGGAGCGGCGGGAGCTGGTCGGCCTTCGGAATCGCGTAATCCATGAGGCTCGCCGTCAGGAGCTGGCCCTGGCCCTCGACGATCGTCGGATTGATCGCGCGGCCCGGGTCGTGGACGATCGCGTAGGCGAGCAGGCGGATCGCGCACGTCTCCACATCCACCTCGACCGCCGCGGCGTGCGTGCCGAACGCCCACGTGACGGTCTCGGGATGGAAGTAGGTGCAGGCGCCCAGCCCGGGCTCGCCCAGCGCCCTGAGCGCCTTGGACTTGATCGCGGCATGGGCCAACCGGCCGAGACTCACGGTGCGGTCCGGCATCCCCGCGACGAACGCGCGGCTCGCCTCGAGCCTCACGTCCTCCCGCGCGCACTCGAGCAGCTCGGCGGCGACCCGCGCCGCCCGGTCGCGTACCTCGCGCGCGGTGCGCGCGACCGCGGGCCCCGCGTTGGCGATGACGCGGCTCCCGCCGGTCCCCATGCCGAACGGGAAGAGGGTCGTGTCACCGGCGCGCACGACCACGTCGTCGAACGCGGCGCCGAGCTCGGACGCGGCGATCTGGGCGAGCGTGGTCGCGTGCCCCTGACCCTGCGCCGCGACGCCGACGAGGACGTACACCGTACCGCTCGGGTCCACGCGCACCGTCGCGCCCTCGTAGGGGCCGAGCCCGGTGCCTTGCGCGTAGCACGCCAGGCCCACGCCGATGCGGCGTGACGTGCCGGCCTGGGCCTTCTGGCGCGCTCGCCACTCGGCGTAGCCGAGGAGGGCCAGCGCCCGCTCGAAGGCGCGCGGGAAGTCGCCTGGATCGTAGGCGATCGGGACGCCGTCCTTGTACGTGAGGCCCGAGCGATACGGCATCTCGGCGGGGCGGACCAGATTGCGCCGACGGATCTCGGCGGGATCGAGGCCGAGGCGGCGCGCGCCGAGATCCATGAGCCGCTCCATCACGAGCACCGCTTCGGGGCGGCCGGCCGCGCGATACGCCGCGTTGAGCGCCTTGTTGGTGACGACGCTCGTGCCGGCGTTGCGGTAGTGCGCGACGCGGTAGGGCCCGGGCAGGTGATTGACCGTGTTCGCCGTGAGCCCGTCGCCCTGGGCCGGGTAGGCGCCCACGTCGGCGAAGAAACGATCGTCGATCGCGACGATCGTGCCGTCGCGGGCGAAGCCGATGCGAGCCTGGTGGCTCTGCTCGCGGTCGTGGCCGAGGCTCGCAAAGTCCTCGCGTCGCGTCTCGATCCATTTCACGGGCCGCCCGAGCCGCAGCGCCGCCGCGGCGACCAGGATCTCCTCGGGATAGACGGACCCCTTCGGGCCGAAGGCGCCGCCGACGTCGGGGACGACCACGCGCACGGCCTCGGCGGGCAGCTCCAGCGCGGCGGCGACGATGTCCCGGACGCTGTAGGGGTTCTGGCACGACGACCAGACGACCAGCGTGCCCGTGTCGGCGTCGCGGTCGGCGAGGACGCCGCGCGGCTCGATCGGCACCGCGGCGAGCCGTGGATGCCTGAACGTCTCGTCGATCACGACGTCCGCGGTCGCGAGCGCCCGCTCCGCGTCGCCGATGGCGCCGCTGACGGCGAGGGCGGTGTTGTCGGGCCAGCCGTCATGCACGCGCGTCGGGGAGGCGAGCGCCGCCTCGACGGTCGCGAGGGCCGGGAGCGGCGCGTAGTCCACCTGCACCAGCTCGAGCGCATCGGCCGCGCGATACGGGCTCTCCGCGACCACGACGGCGACCGGCTCGCCGACGTAGCGCACGCGGTCGTGGGCGAGGATCGGCTGGCTCCAGGGGCGTCCCTTGCGGACGGCGCCGTAGGCGTTCGGCATCGGCCGGGCCGCCTCGGGCAGGTCGGCCGCGCTCCAGGCCGCGACGACGCCGGGGAGCGCGCGCGCCTCGGCGAGCCTGACCTTGGCGATCCGGGCGTGCGCGTTCACGCTGCGCACGACGGCCAGGTGCAGCAGTCCTTCGCGCGTGAGGTCGTCGACGAAGCGACCGCCGCCCACGAGCAGGCGGCGATCCTCCTTACGGCGGGGCGAGGCGCCTATCATCTCGCCCGGCAATCTACCACGCTTGCCGAGAGCCGCACTCGGCTAGGCTGCGAGCCGGCGCCGTGCCTTACCGAATGGCGGGCCTATTCCCTTGCGCGCTGCTTCACCCCGCCATGCGCGAGCGCATGGCCCAGGCGATCGGCCGGCGCTCAAAAGGAGAAGAGGACGCCGAACTCGGGCGCAAATTCCGGGGCCTTCGGCGTGACGCCGAATCCGCTGTTCAGCTTGAGCGTGATGTTCGGTCGAAGCTTCCACTGTAGCTCGACGACCGCCTCAACCTCGTCTTGCGTGCCGTCCAGCGCCAGGACCAGGCGCCACCGGTCGCTGAGCCTTTTCACGTACTCGATCCCCCAGTCGCCCCAGTCGACCTTTTTGTCCGCCTCCGAGTACGCACCGGCGGCTTTGAGCATGAGGGTGCCCCAGGAGAAGCCCTTGGTGACGTTGACGCCGAGGCTGAGCTCCCAGTCCCGGTTCCCGATCATCTTCTTGCTTTTCTGCAAAGGGAAGACGGCTTCGAAGAACGTGATGAGCTCCGGCCTCACCTCGGTTTCCTCGAACCAGCGATAGCGGATCTGGCCTTCGGTATCACCCACACCGGTTTCGCGGAAAGTCTGGGGCATCCCGGTCGGATCGCTGCGCGACTTGGACTGGGTGGCGTTCGTGTACAGGGCGGATTCGAACTCGACGGCGAGGCTGTCGGTGATGCCATAGGCGGCGAAGATCAGAAACTCGTGCTCCTCGTGCTTTGCCTTGAAATCTTGATCCAGCCCGAAGCCGAGGTCTTTGGGCTTGTACTCGGCGTCGCGGTTCCGCGCGTACTCGTAGAAGAGGTAGACGAGGAGCTCTTGCTTCCGGACGTAGGTTCCGAAGATCGACGTGTGGATGCCGTCGCCGCGGTCCGCGAGGTACGGACGGGACGTATAATCCTCGTTCTGGGCGCGAGCCTGCGCGACCGCGGTGCCGGCTTCACCGGGGGTCGAGTCTCGCCTGGACAGGAGCAGCTTGTCGTCCAGCGTCAGCCCCGCCCATTTCTCCATCCGCTCGCCCCAGGCGCGCGCGAGCGGATTCCCCGCCGCCTCCTCCTGCGCCGAGGCGGTATTCGCGAGGAGGATCACGGCGAGCGGGCCAAGCGCGTGGTGGATCTTCATACGAGCCCCCCTTTTCCGGAACGCTGTTGCTTACGTGAGGTGAGCGCCTCGCTTCGGCGAGGTCGATTCCCGGGGTATACCACCGTCACACCTTGATAGCGTGATAGGAGGGGCGTCGCTTCCGGCCGGTTCCGATGGTCGAGCTCGGCGAAAGACGCCGGCGTGACCCGCGCCGCGTCGGACTATGCCGAAGAATGTGAGACTCGCGCCCAGCGCAGTACCTCCCACCTTCGTGCGGCGGCCGATCACTGCAAGCTGATGACCCGTACGGGATGCAACGTCGCCGAGATCGTGTCGGGAGTCAAGTGGGGGATCGCCGGATTTCGGTGGCGGTAAAAGCCGGCGGCGTGGGGGGCTCCTCCTTGCCGCGGGGCGAAGCACCGGTCATTTTGCCTAGCAAACTACGACGGCCGGCGCGCGCCGCCCTCGGCTAAACTCTAGGGCGGCTATGGACGGCGTGGGCGGACACAGCTCCGTGGGTCGTGAAGCGCCGGCGCGAGCGGACGCGGGATTGATCGAGACCGTTCGCCCCTGGATCGACGCCGCCGCGCGCATCGTCGCGCTGACGGGGGCCGGGATCTCCACCGACTCCGGCATTCCCGATTTCCGAGGGCCGCAGGGCGTGTGGACCCGGAACCCCGACGCCGAGAAGCTCGCGACCATCCAGCACTATCTGGCCGACCCCGAGGTGCGCAAGCGCGCCTGGCGGAGCCGGCTCGAGTCGCCCGCGTGGCACGCGAAGCCCAACCCCGGGCACCTGGCGCTCGCCGCCCTCGAGCGCCGGGGCACGTTTCACGCGCTGATCACGCAGAACGTAGACGGTCTCCACCTGCTGGCCGGCTCCTCGCCGGAGCGTGTGATCGAGATCCACGGCACGATGCGCGAGGTCGCGTGCCTCGCCTGCGGCGAGCGCGCGCCCACGGAGCGCGTGCTCGCGCGCGTGCGAGCCGGTGAGGAGGACCCGCCCTGCCGCACGTGCGGGGGCATCTTGAAGACCGCGACCATCTCGTTCGGTCAGGGCCTGGTGGCCGAGGATCTGGTGCGGGCGGAGCGGGCGGCGCGGAGCTCGGACCTCATGCTCGCCGTGGGCACGAAGCTCTCCGTGTGGCCGATCGCGGGCGTCGTCCCGCTCGCCAAGGAGACGGGCGCGCGCGTGGTGATCCTGAACGCCGAGCCGACCGAGATGGACGGGCTGGCCGACGCCGTGCTGCGCGGCTCGATCAGCGAGCTCTTGCCACAGCTCGTCGGGGCAACTCCTACGGCCGAGAGGTGACGCTCGAAGTCCGGCGGGCACGCCGGTTGGCGGCGCTCGCGTTGACCGTGATCTCGAATCGATCGACGATCTGCCCGTTGATGTTCTTGAAGTAGCCCTGCGCCCGGGTGGGGTCGCCGCCGACATTGAAGGTGATGAAGAGGGCGCCGAACGTGGCTCCCTGGGTGCTGGTGTAGATCTTGGCCCACTCCCCGTTGCAGCCGTACGGGAAGGTGGCGGGAAGGCA
>MNCR01000087.1 GCA_001914535.1 Candidatus Rokubacteria bacterium 13_2_20CM_69_15_1 | reverse complement strand
CCGCAGGGTCGGCACGGTGCCGGGGATCGCCTCGAGCCTCTGCCGCTGGGTGGCGGCGAGGTCGATGCGCGGGATCGAGCGCAGGAGCCCCTGAGTGTAGGGGTGGAGGGGCTCCTTGAACAGCTCCCCGACCGGCGCCTCCTCGACGATCTGAGCGCCGTACATGACGGCGACGCGCTGGGCCGTCTCGGCGATGACGCCCATGTCGTGGGTGATCAGCATGATCGCCATCCCGAGCTTTGCCTTGAGCTCGTTGAGCAACTCGAGGATCTGCGCCTGGATCGTCACGTCC
>MNCR01000100.1 GCA_001914535.1 Candidatus Rokubacteria bacterium 13_2_20CM_69_15_1 | reverse complement strand
GGACGGCCACGAGACGACGATCAGGTATACCGGGGAAGACGGCCTGGCCTATCTCACGCGCGAGCGCCCGGACGCGGTCGTGCTCGACATTCGGTTGCCGGCGATGGGTGGTGTTGCCGTCCTGCGACAGATCAGATCGACCGATCCAGGCCTCCCGGTCATCATCATGACGGGCCTGGCCACACTCGGCGAAATCGCCGAGGCGCGTCGCCTCGGGGTCACCGAGATCATCGAGAAACCCGAGGTCTTGAAGCGCTTCAGCGAAGCCCTGGCTCGCATCGCGGGTCGCGCTCGACCCGAGGACGCAACGTAGAACCCCCGTCACCTCCGATAGGCCGACCTCCCGAAGTGCGGTCGCGCACGGGTGCTATAATCCGCTGCGCCGAGCGAATCCGCCGACGGAGGTCGAGCCCATGAAAGCCGTTCGCATCCACACCCCCGGTGGTCCCGAGGTGCTCACGTACGAGGACGTGCCCGAGCCCCGGCCGAAGGCGGGCGAGGCCGTCGTCAAGGTCGACGCCGCGGGGCTCAACTACATCGACGTCTACTACCGCTCCGGCCTCTACAAGGCGGAGCTCCCGATGACGCTCGGCATGGAGGCCGGTGGCGTCGTCACCGCCGTCGGTCCGAACGTCACCGAGGTGAAGGTAGGCGACAAGGTCGCGTACACGGGCGTCCCGGGCGCCTACGCGCAGTACGCCGCGGTTCCCGCGCAGCGCCTCGTCACCCTGCCGGCCGGCGTCAGCACCAAGCAGGGCGCCGCGGCGATGCTCCAGGGGATGACCGCGCACTACCTGGCGTGCTCGACCTATCCGTTGAAGAAGGGCGACACGTGCCTGGTCCACGCGGCGGCGGGCGGCGTGGGACTGCTCTTGGTCCAGATCGCGAAGATGCGCGGCGCCAGGGTCATCGGCACGGTCTCGACGGAGGAGAAGGCCAAGCTCGCGCGCGAGGCGGGGGCGGACGAGGTCATCTTCTACACGAAGCAGGACTTCGAGGCCGAGGTGAAGCGGCTGACGTCCGGCAAAGGCGTGCAGGTCGTCTACGACGCGGTGGGCAAGACGACATTCGAGAAGGGGCTCAGCTGCCTGGCGCCGCGCGGGACCATGGTCCTCTACGGCCAGTCGAGCGGGCCGATCGGCGTCTTCGATCCCCAAATTCTGAGCGCGAAGGGCTCCGTCTTCCTGACGCGCCCGAGCCTCTTCCACCACGTCGCGACCCGCGAGGAACTGCTCGCGCGCGCGGGCGACGTGCTCGGCTGGATCCGCGACGGCAAGCTCAGGCTCCGGACGGAGTTCGAGTTTCCTCTCAAGGAGGCCGCCGAGGCCCACCGGGCCCTGGAGGGGCGGAAGACGACGGGCAAGGTGCTCCTGATCCCGTGAACGTCGCGCAGCTGCTCGAGGCCGCGGCGCGCCACGACGCTGATCGGACGGCGGTCGTGGTCAAGAAAGAGCTCCGCAGGCTCCCTCGGTGAAGCGTTCCCTCGCGTGGACCTTCGGCGCCCTCGTGGTGGTGGCCGTCCTGGCGATCGCCGCGGTGGTCGCGATCCCGTACGCCGTCGACACCCCGCGCGTGCAGACGCTGATCGCGCAGAGTGCCTCGCAGGCGCTCGGCCGTCCTGTCACGTTCGCGTCGGTCTCCCTCGTGGTCTTCCCGAGGCCGGCCGTCGAGCTGCACGCGCTCGAGATCGGTGAGGACCCGCACTTCGGGACCGCGCCCTTCCTCAAGCTCGACACCGGCCGCCTCACGCTCCGCGTCCGGCCCTTGCTCGCGGGGCATGTGGAGTTCAGCACCCTCACGCTCAAGCAGCCGGCCATCACCCTCATCCGGAACCCCGACGGCCGTCTGAACGTCGCGAGCCTCGGCGTCGCCGCGTCAGAGCCGCGGCCGGGCGCGCGCCCCGGGCGGGGCGGTGGAGCCGGCGGCGGCGGGACGGGGGCGGCGGCGCTGGCGTCCCGCGTCCGGATCGAGAAGGGCGCGGTCACGTACGTCGCCCGGGGCGGCGGAGGCGCGCTGACGCGCTATCGCGTCGAGGACCTCGACCTCGCGCTGACGGCCGGCTCCACGCTCCGCGTCTCGGGCAACGCGCGCGTGAGGCCGGGCGACCTCGCCGTGAAGCTCGCCGACGGGCGCCTCGCGCTGAACGGCTCGCGGAGCCTTGCGGAAGCCCCCGTGAGCGCGCGGCTGACGATCGACGGCAAAGACATCGCCGAGCTGGTCGCGGTCGCGATGGGCCCGGCCACGTCGGTGAGCGGGCCCGTCGGTGGAACGCTCACGCTCGGCGGGACGCTCGGTGCGCCGACGGCCTCGGGCACCGTGGCGTTCGCCGGTCCCCGGATCACGCAGACCGTGCCGGCGTGCCCGGAGCCCAAGCGGCGGACGCTCGCCCTCGGCCAGCTCCGGCTCGACCGCGCATCCTGGGAGGACGGACGACTCAGCAGCGGTTCGGTGACGACCAGCTTCGGGGGCGGGACGATCTCGGCGAGCGTGACGGCGGCGCTCGACCGCGATGTGCGCGTGCGGCTCGACGACGTGGCCGTCAAGGCGCTTCCCCTCGAGAAGGTGCTGGTGGACTTCCTGTGCCTCGGCTACGCGGTTTCGGGGCGCCTCGACCTCACGGGCGCTCTGGCGTTCGGCTCCGCCGACGTCTTGAGCACGCTCTCGGGCACGGGCCAGCTCCGCATCGGGCCGGGGCGCATCGTCGGCCGGCAGGCGCTCGATCTCATCGGCGGCGTCGTGCGCGTCGGCGGCGCGGTGTCGTCCCTGCTCAACGCGGACGTGCCGGTGTCGACGTTCGCGTCGTCGGCCGAGTTCGACTCGATCACCGGTACCTACGCGATCGCGAACGGCGTCGTGACGACGCGTGACCTGCTGTACGCGAGCCGGGTCATGAAGGTTGCGGTGGCCGGCGACTACCGGCTCGCGAGCGGCCGCATGAACCTCACGATGGTCGTCAGCCACAGGCGCGGCGAGGTGTCGGCGAAGGTCACGGGCACGGCGGCGTCGCCCTCGATCAGGGTCGAGCCGTCCTCGGTGGTCCGCGGCCTCGACCGGAAGAAGGTCGAGAGTGGGCTCCGGGATCTCCTCAAGCGCTTCCGCTGAAGCGGCCGCCGCCGAGCTTGCCGTCCTCGACCAGGCCGACGAAGAACGCGTGGAGCTGGTCGTAGTCGTGGGAGCGCGCCTCGCCGACCCGCGCGGCCGTCTCACGACGCATCGCCCGGAACATCTGGAGCCGCGCCCGCACGATCGGCCGCCACTCGTCGGAGACATCCTCGGCCTCGACACGGACGAAGCCGGCGCGGCCGAGCAGCGCGCGATAGGAGTCGATGGACTGGAGTGTCGTGGCGGCCATCCATTCCGCGAGCCGCGCGCGCTCCCGCTCGCCGAGGCGCGCGCGGGCGATCCAGTCGGTGAAGGCGAGGCGGCCCCCGGGGGCGAGGACGCGACGGCAGCCCGCGAGGACCGCGAGCTTGTCGGCGATGTGCTGGAAGGCCTCCTGACTCACGCACGCGTCGAAGCTCCCCTCGCGGAACGGGAGCGCGCTGGCGTCGCCCCGCACGATGCGCACCCGGCCCTCGAGCCCGACCAGGCGGGTGAGCCGCGCGGCGCCGGCGGCCCGGCCGGCGTTCCGCTCGAGGGCGACGACCCCGCAGCCGCGCCGGCTCGTCAGGAAGCGCGCGGGGCCGGCGAGGCCCGCGCAGACGTCGAGGACGCGGCTCGCCGCCGTGATGGCGGCCCGCCGCGCGAGGGCGTCCACCGCCGCGAGACCGCCGTAGTGGTCCTGGTCGAACTCGAACAGGTCGTCGGCGCTGAGCCGCGCGAGGTCCCCGCCACGCCGCCGGGCGACGGCCGCGAGCACCTGGTGCGGGTTGATCGGGTGGCGGTCGTAGAAGTCGTCGACGCGCATGCGCGTGGCTTGAAGCCTCTCGCAACGTATGATAAAAGCAAACCGTTCTCACCACACGGCGGTGAGGGGCGCCCATGAGCAGCGAAGCCAAAGGCGGTCTCGAGGACGTCGTCGTCTCGACGTCGGAAATCTGCTTCATCGACGGGCGGGAAGGCCGGCTGGTCTACCGCGGCTACGACGTCAACGACCTCGTCGAGCACTCCTCTTTCGAAGAGGTGGTTTATCTCCTGTGGCACGGCACCTTGCCGAGCCGCAAGGAGCTCGCCGCGCACGTCAAGGCGCTCGCCGCCACCGCCACCCGGAAGCTCCCGGCCGGGCTGATCGCCCTGCTCCGGGCGCTCCCGAAGAAGACGACGCCGATGGAGGTGCTGCGCACCGGCGTGTCGGCCCTCTCGGCCTTCGATCCCGACTCGGCCGACAACTCGCGCGAGGCGACGGCGCGCAAGGCGGTGCGGCTCACGGCGCAGATGCCGACGCTCGTCGCCGCGTGGGAGCGCATCCGATCCGGGAAGCCCCTCGTCGCGCCGAACCCGAAGCTCTCCCTGGCCGCGAACTTCCTCGCCATGCTGCGCGGGGGCAAGCCGACGCCGCTCGAGGTGAAGACGTTCGACGTCGCGCTCATCCTGCACGCCGACCACGAGTTCAACGCCTCGACCTTCGCCGCGCGCGTGACGGCGGCGACCATGTCCGACCTGCACTCGGCGATCACCTCGGCGATCGGCGCCCTCAAGGGGCCGCTCCACGGCGGCGCCAACGAGCAGGTCATGCGGATGGTCGAGCAGATCAAGGCCCCGGAGCGGGCCGAGGCGTGGATCCGGCGGGCGCTCGCGGACAAGGCGCGCGTCATGGGGTTCGGCCATCGCGTGTACCGCGTCGAGGACCCGCGGGCCAAGCACCTGCGCCGGCTGGCGTCGGAACTGGGTGCGCAGGCGGGCGACACGAGCTACGTCGAGATCCTGAACACGGTCGCCCGCGTCGTCACCGAGGACAAGCACATCTACCCGAACGTGGACCTCTACTCCGGCGCCGCGTACAAGTCGATGGGGATCCCCACGGACCAGTTCACCCCGATCTTCGCGATCAGCCGAGTCGCCGGATGGGTCGCGCACGTCATGGAGCAGCACGCGAACAACCGGTTGATTCGCCCGCGCGCGGAGTACACCGGACCCACGCACGCCACGTACGTCCCGATCGACCGCCGTTAGGGAGGCGTCTGAGTAAGGACTACTCGAGCGCCGGCTCCGCCGGCGCAACCCGTCCTGGGGGAGGCTTCGGAGGGGGGGCGAAGCGCCCCTCTGAGTCTCTTGGGGAGGCCGTGCGCGCCGCGCCGCGCGTGAGCCTCGTGATGTGCGTCTTCAATGGGCTCGGGGACACCCGCGCCTGTCTCGAGAGCCTCCGCGCCACGACCGAGCCCTTCCGATTGGTCGTCATGGACAACGGCTCCACGGACGGGACGCCGGAGTTCTTCGAGCGCTTCCCGTACCCGTACCCGCTCGTCTTCGCGCGGCGCCCGGCCAACGACGGCGTGATCGCGGCCCTCAACCGCGCCTGGCGGCTTGCCGACACGGAGGTCCTCTGCTTCCTCCACAACGACACGGAGCTCAGCGAGCCCACGTGGCTCGCGCGGCTCCTCGGAGCCCTCGCGGAGCCCGGCGCGGGGCTCGCCGGCCTCTACGGCGCCAAGCGGCTGCGCGCCGACGGCCGGGCGGTAGGCCGGACCATCGTCCACAGCCTCCTGCCCGCGCCGACGGTCCGGCTCCCGTGGGAGGAGGTGGCGTTCGTCGACTCGGTGTGCCTCTGCCTGCCACGGGGCCTCATGGAGGCGGTCGGCGGCTTCGATGAGGGCTATGGCTTCTACCACGGCCACGACCGCGACCTCTCGCTCGCGGTCGCGGAGCGCGGGCGGCGCTGCCTGGTGGTCCACGCGCCGTTTCGCCACCACGGCGGGCGCACCCGGACGCGCGACTTCGAGCGCGATCCGACGACCGAGCGCGCCGATCTCGCGATGCGCGACGCGGCGCTCGTGCGCTTCGCGCAGAAGTGGCGTCCTCGTCTGCCGAAGGACGTGCGCTCCGCGCGCCAGCGGGTCGGCGATTGGTTGAGGGTCAGGAGCGCACCGCTGGCGTGGCGGACCCCGATCCAGTGACCGTACTGCGGATCGGGATCGTCGGCGCGCGCTTTGCCGCGGAGCTCCACGCCGTCAACTACCGCCCGCTCGTCGGTTCCAAGGTCGAGCTCGCGGCCGTGTGCGCCCGCACGCGGTCTCAGGCCGAGGCGTTCGCCAAACGCCACGCCGTGGCCCGCGTGTTCACCGACTACCACGAGCTCTGCGCGTCGCCGCACGTGGACGTCGTGGACATCTGCTCGACGACCGACACCCACCACGAGGTCGCGATCGCGGCCGCGCGCGCCGGCAAGCACGTGATCGTCGAGAAGCCGCTGACGGGCGCCTTCGTCGAGGCGACGGAGCCGCGCGAGACGATGCTCGCCGCCGCGCTGCGGAACTGCGACGCCGTGCTCGACGCCGTGACGCGGGCCGGTGTGACGCTCTGCTACGCGGAAGACTTCGTCTACGCGCCGCCCGTCGCCAAGCTCCGCCGGCTGCTCGACGCGTCGGGCGGCGCCATCCTGGAGCTCCGGGCGGAGGAGAGCCACTCCGGCTCCCACGCGGCGTACGCGGCCCGATGGAAGACCTCGGGCGGGGGCTCGCTGCTCCGGATGGGCTCGCATCCGGTGGGCGTCGTGCTCCACCTCAAGCATTACGAAGGCATGCTCCGGCGCGGGCGTCCGATCCAGGCGCGCGCGGTCCTCGCCGACGTCGCGCAGCTCACCCGGCTGCCCGCGCACGCGACGCAGAAGCGCTACATGTCGACGAAGGCGGAGGACGTCGAGGACTGGGCGGTCGCGCTGATCACGTTCGAGGACGGCACGAAGGCCACCGTCCATTCAAACGACATCACGCTCGGCGGCGTGCGGAACGTCGTCACCGCGTACCTGACGAACGGCGTGGTCCACGCCAACATCAACCCGAACACCGCCCTGGCGGCGTACGCTCCCGACGGCGCCGTCTGGGGCGACGAGTACATCACCGAGAAGGTCGAGACCAAGGCCGGGTGGCAGTTCCCGAGCCCCGAGGAGGACTGGATGCGAGGCTACCCGCAGGAGCTCGCGGACTTCGTGGACGCGATCCGCGAGCGGCGCGAGCCCCTGTCGGGCCCGCGGCTCGCGCGGGAGGTGGTGGAGGTGATCTACGCCGGGTACGTGTCCGCCGCGACCGGGCGGCGCGTGGAGCTCGACCGCGCATGATCCCCTTCGTCAAGGGCCACGGCCTCGGCAACGACTACGTCGTCATGAACGAGGTCGACCTCGGGCGGCCGCTCCTGCCGGCGGCGATCGTCCGCATCTGTGACCGGAACTGGGGCGTCGGCTCCGACGGGATCCTCCTGCGCGTGCCGAGCGTGCGCGCCGACTTCGGCCTGCGCATCTTCAACCCCGACGGGAGCGAGGCGGAGAAGTCGGGCAACGGGCTTCGGATCTTCGCGAAGTATCTCTGGGACCACGGGCACGCGAAGACGACCACCTTCACGGTGGAGACCAAGGGCGGCGTCGTCGAGTGCCAGTGCCACGTGCGGGACGGGCGCGTGAGCTTCGTCACGGTCGAGATGGGTCGCGCCACGTTCCGCGCGCCGGAGATCCCGATGCACGGGCCCGACCGCGAGGTCGTGGGCGTGCCGCTCCAGCTCGCGGATGGCACCACGCTCCGCGTCACCGCGGTCTCGGTCGGCAACCCGCACTGCGTCACGTTCGTGAACCGCCTGGACCCCGCCGAGTGCCGGCGCCTGGGCCCGATGATCGAGACGCATCCGGCGTTCCCCAACCGCACGAACGTCCAGTTCGCGCGACCCCTCGCGCGCGACACGCTGGATATCCTGATCTGGGAGCGGGGCGCGGGCTTCACGCTGGCGTCGGGCTCGTCGTCCTGCGGCGCCGCGTCGGCCGCGGTGAAGAACGGTCTGTGTGACCACGGGCGTGTCCGGGTGTGCATGCCGGGCGGCGAGCTGGTGATCGAGGTGCGACCGGACTGGTCTCTCCGCCTCGAGGGGCCGGTGGCGGAGGTCTACCGCGGGACCCTGTCGCCCGAGTTCGCGGCCTCGCTCGAGGGATGATGGCTGGATGAGGCGGATCTGCGTCTTCTGCGGCTCCGCAGTCGGCGTGCGCCCGGCGTACGCCGACGCGGCGCGCGGGCTCGGCCGCGAGCTCGCCCGGCGCGGGCTCGGGCTCGTCTACGGCGGCGGGTCGGTCGGACTCATGGGCGTCCTCGCCGACACGGTCCTCGGCGAGGGCGGCGAGGTGATCGGCGTGATCCCGGGGCCGCTGGCCGCGCGTGAGCTCGCCCACGCCGGCCTCACGAAGCTCCACGTGGTGGCCTCGATGCACGAGCGCAAGGCGACGATGGTTCGGCTGTCGGACGGGTTCGTCGCCCTGCCCGGCGGGCTCGGCACGCTCGAAGAGACGCTCGAGGTCCTGACCTGGGCGCAGCTCGGGATCCATGGCAAGCCCGTCGGCGTCCTCGACGTCGAGGGCTACTGGACCGGCCTCGAGCGGATGCTTGTCCACGCGGTCGGCGAGGGCTTCGTGCGGGCGGAGCACGCCGCCCTGCTTCTATTCGGCACGAGCGCGCCCGAGCTACTCGACCGATTCGCCGCGTGGCGCGCCCCGGCCGTTCCGCGCGCGTGGCTCGACCCGAGCCAGACCTAACTCACTCGGAGGGGGCGGTCATTCCGAGGCGGCCCTACGGCCGCTGCCGGCGCCTCATGAGTGCGAGGACGGGCATCGCGTCGAGCTGCGCGTCGGACAGCTCCGCCCAGAGGATGCCCTTCGGCTTCGGGAGCGCGCGCCGCGTCCGGATCACCCGCTCGGGAGTGACGATCAGGTCGAGGGGGACGTCGTGATCCGTCATCGGGAGTGGCTCGTCGTCAATCTGGAGCTCGTGGACCGTCGTCACCACCGGGGTGTCCTCGTCCACCGCGTGAAGCTCGCGGGCCAGAGCGAACTCGAGATCACTGTAGCCGCCGCCCTTGCCGACGCGCGCGCCGTCCGGGCTCACGGCCACGCTGCCCACCACGATGAGGTCGATCGTCCCGAGCGACGCCGGCTCCACGGGCTCGCCGCGCGTGGCGGCGCCCGAAATCGTCGCGGCCTCGGCGAGCTTCCCGCCGAGCTTCGTCGGGTCGAGGCGGAGGAAGCACCGCGCGTCGCGGAGCCGCGGCACGGCCATGAAGACGAGCTTGCCCTCCCGCAGAGCCTGGAGCCTCACCGCGCGCTGGGGCGCGTCGGGGTTGCACTTGAGGCGCTTCGCGGCCTTCCACTCGGGTGTCGCGGCGAGCGTCCGCGCCGCGAGCTCGGCGCCCGCGAAGTTGGGGATGCGATCGTGGAGCGGCAGGGGAAAACGCGCCGCGCGGCGCTCGGTGAGGAGCGTCCACACCCGCTCACGGATCTCCGGCTTGTCACGCACGGACACCCGGCCTCCCGCGGTGCGCCCATGCGAGGAGGTCGGCGGCCGGCAGCGCGTTGACGACCTGCGCGGGGCCGATCCACGCCCGCCGGGCGACGCCGAGGCCCAGTGGGAGATTGTCGAGGTTCGCGAGCCAGTGGGTGTCGGTCGAGATCGCCACGGGTACGCCGAGCTCCGCCGCCCGCCGCGCGTGGACGTCGTTGAGGTCCAGGCGCGCGGCCGACGCGTTGATCTCGACCGCCTTGCCGTGCGCGCGGGCCGCGTCGAACACCCCGTCGAGGTCCACGTCGTATGGCTCGCGCTCGCCGAGCAGACGCCCGGTCGGGTGGGCGAGGATGTTCACGTACGGATTCGCGAGGGCCCGGACGATGCGCGCCGTCATCGCGTCCCGCGGTAGCGTGAAGCGCGAGTGCACGGCGGCGAGGACCACGTCGAGCTTCCGGAGCACCTCGTCGGGGAAGTCGAGCGTGCCGTCGGCGAGGATGTCGCACTCGGTGGACGCCAGGATGCGGATGCGATAACGGGGCTGGAGCGCGCGGAGCGTCGCGATCTGGGCCTCGAGTCGGTCGACGTCGAGACCGTGCGCGACGGTCGCGGACTTCGAGTGGTCGGAGACGACGATGTACTCGTAGTCGCGCGCCTGGGCGGCCGCGACCAGCTCCTCGAGGGTGTGGTGGCCGTCGGACCAGTCCGTGTGCGCGTGCAGGTCGCCGCGGATCGCCGCCCCCGCCACGAGCGTGGGGAGGCGCCCGGCGCGCGCGGCCTCGATCTCGCCCGCGTTCTCGCGCAGCTCGGGCGGGATCCACGGGAGCCCGAGCGCCCCGTACACCTCTTCCTCGGTCTTTCCGGCGACCCGGGCGCCCGTCTTCTCGTCGAAAACGCCGTACTCGCTCACGGAGAGCCCGTGACGCCGCGCCAGCTCGCGGATCCGCACGTTGTGATCCTTCGAGCCCGTGAAATATTGCAGCGCGGCGCCGAACGCCTCGGGCTCGACGACGCGCAGGTCGACGCGGAGCCCGGCCGCGTGGCGCACGGAGGCTTTCGTGTCGCCCTGGGCGGCGACCTCGAGGACGGACGGGAGCGCGACGAACGTCTTGATCACACGCGCGGGCTCGGTCGAGGTCACGAGGATGTCGATGTCCTTCACGGTCTCCCGCATCCGGCGGAGAGACCCTGCGACCTCGACGCGGTCGACGCCGCCCTCGGCCGCGAGCGCCCTCCCGACCTGCGCAGCGATCTCGCGCGCCGTGGCGAGGAGCGTTCGCGCACGGCCCGCCTTCCAGAGGGCGATCGCCTTGAGAAGGTTCGTGCGCGTCTTCTCGGCAATGCCCGGCACGCGGAGGATCTCGCCCGACTCGGCGAGCGCCAGGAGCCGCTCGACGGAGTCGGCGCCGAGCCGGTCGTAGAGCAGCTTGGCGGTCTTGGGGCCGAGACCGCGGATCTCGAGGAGGGTCAGGAAGGTCGGCGGGAGGCCGCGGCGCAGCTCCTCGAGCTGCGCGATGCGGCGCGTGGCCAGGTACTCCTCGATCTTCGCCGCGAGGTCGCGCCCGATCCCCTGGAGCTTCCCGAGCTCGCCGCGCGCGGCGACGGCCTCGACGCTCTCGGCGAGCGTCTCGAGCGTCTGCGCCGCGCGCGCGTAGGCGCGCACGCGAAACACGGATTCGTTCTGCACCTCGAGGAGCCTCGCCATCTCGTTGAAGAGGCGCGCGAGCTCGAGGTTCTTCACGGGCTCATGATACACTCCGGCCGTCGTGATTGCCCCGTGGTGCTGGGACCTGATCGAGCCGTACCTCACGCGCACCCTGATCAATCGTGGCCTCGCGCGCCCGACGCGCCGGATGGTCCTCGAAGAGTTCGCGCGCGTGTGGCCCGAGCTCACCGCGACGATCGGCGTCCAGGAGCCGTTCGCCGGCACGATCCGCTTCAAGTGGCTCGTGCGCCTCTCCGCGAGCGAGATGGCGCCGTTCCTCGAGGACCCGGCGGGCTGGATCGCCGCGCGCTACGGCGGCGGGAAGTACAAGATGAACCTCCACCACGGGATGCATTTCGTGAACACGAAGAACTTCAAGCCCGAGGGAGAGCCCCGCTGGCAGGCGGCGCCCGCTCTCGCCCTCGACTGAGGGAGCGTCGGAGGATAACCGAGATGCCGAGCGAGGAAACGCGACGGGTGCTGAAGCTGTTCGGCGTGGCGGTGACGAATCTCGAGGACGCGATCGACCGCAAGGCGCCGCGGGACGAGATCATGAAGTGGGACGCGGAGGTCGCGGAGCGGACGCGCGAGACGCTGGCCCTCGTCGACCGCCTGCGGAGCCGGCGCATCGGGTGATGGCGGCGCTCGTCGACGCCTCCGGCGTCGAGTGGGCACTCGGCCGGCCGCCGCGCCGGATCGTCTCGCTGATCCCGTCGACGACCGAGACCCTCTGCGCGCTCGGGCTCGCCGACGCGCTCGTGGGCGTCACCGCGTACTGCCGTGAGCCCGCGGAGGTCACGCGGACCAAGACGAAAATCGGCGGCGAGAAAGACCCGGACCTCGAGGCGATCCGCGCGCTGGCCCCCGACCTCGTCGTCGCCAACGTCGAGGAGAACGTGCGCGAGCACATCGAGCGGCTGCGCGCGTGGGCGATCCCGGTGTGGGTGACCTACCCACGCACCGTCGCGGACGGTCTGCGCCTCATCCGGGAGCTGGGGGAGGTCACCGGGACGCGGCGGCGCGCCGACGCGATGCTCGGCGAGCTCGCGCCGCTCTACGAGCGCGTGCGCGCCGCGGCGGCGGCCCAGCCGCCGGTGGACGTCTTCTATGCGATCTGGCGCGACCCGTATATGACGGTCGGCGCCGACACGTACGTGCACGACATGCTGGCGGTCTGCGGCGGGCGCAACGTCTTCGACGACCGTCCGGAGCGCTACCCGACGGTCACCCTCGACGAGGTCGCCGCACGGCGGCCGGGGGTGATCCTCCTGCCCGACGAGCCGTTCCGCTTCCGCCGCGTCCACGCGAAAGACTTCGAGCGGTACGCCGACGTGCCCGCGGTGCGCGACGGGCGCATCCGCCTCGTGGACGGCAAACCGTTCTCGTGGCACGGGCCCCGGATCGCGCAGGCCCTCCGCACGATCCCGGCGCTCCTGCGCGCGTGAGGCTCAGCGTTTCGGACGCAGGGGCCGGAGCTTGTCGAGCCACGGCGCCGCGGCCGCGAGGAAGAGCCCCGGGATCGCGACCCCGCCGATCAGGCCGAGAATCGAGAGGAAGACGAGCGAGATGAGCGTGATGAGCAGGTCGAGCAGCGAGT
This sequence comes from Candidatus Rokubacteria bacterium 13_2_20CM_69_15_1, assembly GCA_001914535.1. Lineage (GTDB taxonomy): Bacteria > Methylomirabilota > Methylomirabilia > Rokubacteriales > CSP1-6 > 20CM-2-70-11. The sequence goes on along the minus strand of MNCR01000100.1, from coordinate 4,888 downwards.
CCATGAAGCCTCCGGTCATTCGGCGTCACTCGATTTATGGATGTCCAGCATCGGCGGAACTCCGGGACGGGCGTCGGTCTGCTCGAGGCGTGTGATCCGCGTCATGCGGGCGACGATGTCCCGGATGCGCTGGGCCGCGGCGGTCGCGCGCTCGAGCCAGCGGCCCTCCTGCTGGTCGGGACCGTGGTGGCGCGACAGCAGCTCGAGCGAGCCGACGACGACGGTGAGGGGGTTGTTGATCTCGTGCGCCGCGGCGCTCGCCAGGAGCGCGACGGCGCGCAGATCGGCGGCCTCTCGCTGCGCCGCCTCGGCCGCCTCGCGCTCCGACGACTCGCGGTAGATCACGATCTCATAGCGCCGCCCGCGGTGGCTGACGATCCGACGCGTCGAGTCCACGCGGACGATCTCGCCCGAGGCGCGGCGGAAAGGGCTCCCGAAGGCGCGGGCGAACCCGTGCGTCCGGGCCTCGGCGATCATCGCCTCCCGCCGGGCGCGGAGCTCGGGCTCGTCGGGCCAGAAAGCGCGCACGTCGCGTCCGATCAGCGCCTCCCGCGGGTAGCCCGAGATCTCGCAGTCGCGGCGGTTCGCGTCGAGGATCTTGAGCGAGTCGGGATCGACGATGCGGATCGCGTCGGAGGCCTCGTCGATGATCCCCCGGAAGCGGGCGTGAGCGTTGACGGCCTCGGCGCGCTCCACGACGTCGTGGAAGAGCCGCGCCACGACGCCGATGCCGAGGATGAAGACGACGAGGAGCGGCGACCAGACCTGGCCGAGCAGCGCCAGGCCTTCGGCGCCGAGCAGGGCGAAGCTCGCGAACGTCGTGAGGGAGACGGCGACGCTCAGCGCGAGCGCGTGGCGGGTGCGGATTCCCCCATCGCGGCGCGCCCAGGCGTGGGCCAGACCGCCGGACGCCGCCGCTGCGCCGAGCGAGACCACACCCGCCCAGGCGCCGCTGCCGCCGAGCCAGAGGCGGTACGCGGCGGGCAGCGTCGCGGCCAGGGATCCCGTCAGCCCTCCCTCGAAGAGTGCGATGAGCGCGACGGGAACGTTCCGCGCGTCGACGTAGACGCCGTCGGCGATCTCGATGCGGGCGGTCATGACCACCACCGCGAGCCCACCGAAGACGGCGCCGTTCAGCATCGCCCGCCGGCGCCGATTCGCCGGGGCCCACGGCCCGAACCACTCATAGGTATACGAATAGAAGAGCACACCGAAGATCAGAACGCCGCCGACTTCGACGATGTGGTGCGGGTCGATGGCTACTCGACCTCGAGGACCATCTCGATCTCGACCGGGATGCCCATGGGCAGCTCGGCCATCCCGACGGCGGAGCGGGCGTGCCGCCCGGAGTCCTCGCCGAAGACTTCCACCATCAGGTCGGAGAACCCGTTGATCACCCGGGGCTGGTCGCCGAAGCCGTCGGCCGAGTTGACCATACCCAGCACCTTGACGACGCGCTTGACCCGGTCGAGGCTTCCGAGGCTCGCCCGAACCGTCGCGAGCAGGGAGAGTCCGATCTCGCGCGCCACCTGATAGCCTTGCTCGACGGTGAGCTCCCGGCCAACCTTGCCTCTGGCCGACGGCTTGCCGTCGGCTCGTAGCGGCCCGTGGCCTGAGACGAACAGGAGGTTGCCGGCCCGCACTGCGCCGACATAGTTCGCGACGGGCGTGGCCGGCCGCGGCAGCGTGATGTTTTTCTCTTTGAGACGCGCTTCAGCGCCCATCCGGGCCGGGTCCTCCTCGAGGCCGATGACAGCAGCCGCGTCATCGTGGCACACTACGCCGTGTCCGTCAAACCGCCGCCAGCGACGCCGGCCCGCGCTGCGACGCTCGTCCTTCTGCGCGATCGCCCCGTGGGCGGGTTCGACATCCTCCTGATGCAGCGCCACCGCGCCAGCAAGTTCGCCGCGGGCGACTTCGTCTTCCCGGGAGGCAAGATCGAAGCGGACGACGCCCCCGCCGAGGCTGGGGCCTGGTGCGCCGGGCTCGACACGAAGGAGGCGAGCCGCGTGCTCGGCCTGGGAGGTCCACCCGACGCCGCGCTCGCCTACTGGATCGGCGCGATCCGCGAGACGTTCGAGGAGGTGGGGATCCTGCTCGCGCGCGCGCCCGACGGCGAGGCGCTCGTTCCCGATCGCGAGCGATTCGAGACGTACCGCCGCGCCTGCCACGAAGACAAGCAGGCGTTCTGGACGATGCTCAGGACCGAACGGCTGACGCTCGCGACCGACCGGCTCGTGTACTTCGCGCACTGGATCACGCCGGAGGAGTCGCCGCTCCGCTTCGATACGCGGTTCTTCGCCGCGGAGCTGCCCGCGGGGCAGGAGGCCACCGTCGACGGGAAAGAGGTCATCGCGGTCCGCTGGCTTGGGCCGCGCGAAGCGATCGAGGCCGCCGCGCGAGGCGAGATCTCGCTGCGCAAGCCGACCGTCCGCAACCTCATGCTCTTCGAGGGCGCGCCGTCGGCCGCCGCGGCCCTCGGCCGCCTCGTGGGCCGCCCGGTCGAGACGATCCGACCGCGCGTGCTCGAGGAGGGCGGAAGGCGGCGCGTGCTGATGCCGGGCGATCCCGGCTACTTCTAGTTCTCGGTCTCGCCTGCGGGTGCGACCGCCAACATAGGTAACACGACAGACCGGCGACATGGCGTCGACGGCGGGATGGGACCGTGCCGTCGCTTCGCACGAGCAGCCCGAAGTGACGCGAGCCGCGTGCCTTGGCGACGCCGCCTCCCTCACTAATGCCGGCTCGCTCGCCACGTTCATTCATGGGGTCAGTCTCATTCCATGGCATGCCGCAGCATGCCGGAGTCTGTTACCCATGTCCCCGGTCTGATCTGTCACCTATGTCGCCGGTCCGGACCCAATTTCCGCTTGACAGCGTTCCGCGTGGGCAGTCGCCGCATGTCGGCAGCGCCTGGTGGAGACGGGCCCAGCGGTCCACAGAAGCCGGCAGATTCCGCCGCAGTGGGTGCGTCGCGAAAAATGTCGATCGTGCCGCGATCGCCGCGCGTCGTGCCTCCCCGGTGGCTCCGAAACTCGGGTGTAGAGTCGCCCCAGCAGAAGGGGGACTCGCCATGGACACGCTCGAACTGGATCGGCTAGGTGACGAGATCGCCGAGTTGTCGGCCCACCTCGACGCCGCGACCGCTCGTCTCCTTGATCTTATCCGCGAGTTCGACGTCCGGGATGGCTGGAATACCGGATTCAGCTCGTGCGCGGCCTGGCTCGCCTGGCGCGTGGGGTTCGCGCCTGGCGCGGCCCGGGAGCACGTCCGGGTGGCGCGCGCGCTCGGCACGCTGCCGCTGCTGTCCGACGCGCTCGCCCGCGGCGAGCCGTCGAGCGGATCGTGCGGGGCTGGCGCCGGATGGACCGCAAGGCCGAGGCTCGAGAGGCCGACCGCCAGCACGCCGGCCGGGCGCTGCACGTGTATCCCGATGAGGACGGCATGAGGATCCGAGGGCGACTCGCCCCCGAGGTCGGCGCCCTGCTCATGCAGGCGCTGGCCGCGGCCCGTGAGGCCCTGTACCAGCGGCGGGCCGACGAGGCGCCGGAGGCCCATGCGCCGACGATGGAGCAGCAGCAGGCCGATGCCCTAGCCTTGCTCGCCGAGAGCGCGCTCCACCACGGCATCGATCCCGGCGCGCCGGGAGAACGCTACCAGGTGGTGGTCCACGTGGATGCCGCCGTCCTGGCCGACCCCGACCAGGCCGGTCAGTCCGTCCTTGAGGACGGGCTGCGCGTTCCGGCCGGAACGTCGCAGCGCCTGGCGTGCGACGCGAGCCGAGTCGTGATGCGCCACGACGCAGCCGGGCGCCTGCTGGAGGTCGGGGCCCGGACACGCACGATTCCGCCGGCGCTGAGGAGAGCGCTTCATCACCGTGACCGCGGCTGTCGGTTCCCGGGCTGCGGGGTCCGGTTCGGGCAGGGCCATCACATCCGGCACTGGGCGCGAGGGGGCCCCACCACGCTCTCGAATCTCGCCTTGCTCTGCCGCCGGCACCACCGCGCGGTTCACGAAGAGGGCTACCAGGTCGATCGACAACCCGACGGTGAGCTTTGGTTCCGCCGCCCGGATGGCCGGCTCCTGCCCGAGGTCCCGCCTCCTATCGAGATACCGGACGATCCCGTGAAGGTGTTGCGGGCGAAGCACGATGAGGAGGAACTTGTCCTGAACGCGCGGACGTCAACCCCGGCTGGTTGGGGGAGCGCCTGGACGTGGGCTGGGCGATCGACGTCTTGCATCCCTTGGCGCGCTAGAGGATCCGTTCGAGAGCGGGCCGTCAAGACGAGTCTCCAGCCCCACAACGATTAGAACAGCGCGATCGGGTTCACGGGCGAGCCCGTCACGCCCTGGAGCCGGAGCGGCGCGATCGTGAGCATGAACTCCCATCGTCGCCGCGCCGCGCACGCCTGCGCCAGGTCCTCGAGGTTGGCGTTGTCGATCAGCCAGAGCCCCATTGAGACGAGCGCCACGATGTGCACGACGTTGCCGAGGCCGGGGTGCGTCGCCGGACTCACGTCGTTGTGGGTGTCGGTCCCGAGCATCGCGATGTCGCGCTCCCGGAACCAGGGCATGCACGCCACGTGGGCCGCGGGGGAGCCGTCCTTGAGCGGATGGCCCGGGCCCTCCGCAAGCCGTCGCGCGTAGTAGCCCGTCCGGATCAACAAAATGTCCCCCGGCTCGACGCGGACGTTCTGCGCCTTCTCGGCGGCCTCGAGGTCCTCGGGCATCACGCCTTCGCCCGAGCCGAGCCAGCGTCCCTTGAGCGCCGCGACGTCCAGGAGCACGCCGCGGCTCACGACGCCGTCGCGCAGCAGGTCCACCGACTCCACCTGGGCGCCCTCACGCGAGGTGATCAGATTGCACGAGCGGCCGTTGTAAATCTTGC
>MNCR01000071.1 GCA_001914535.1 Candidatus Rokubacteria bacterium 13_2_20CM_69_15_1 | reverse complement strand
GGTCTCGCTGCTGCCGGTCGGCGTCTTCATCACCTTCGCGTGGCCGCGGCTCTCGCTTCACCTCGAGACCCCGGAGCTCGTCGCGGTGCTCGCCGCGATCGCCGCCGTCAGTCTGCTGATCCCGTTCGTCCGCGACGTCACGGGCCGGCTCCTGGACCGCTACGTCTACCGCACGCACGCGAACTATCAACGCACCGTGCGCGAGGCGAGCCGTGCGCTCACGCGGGTCCTCGACCTCAAGAGGCTCCTGCCCTTCCTGACCGATACGGTCGCCACGTCCACCCGATCCGAGGGGGTGGCGATCTACCTGCGTGACCGGCGCGGGTTCCGGCGGGCGGCCCGGGACACGCGGCCCATGCAGGGGCCCTTCGAGGCGCCGGACGAGGCGCCTGGCGGGGCCGTTGCGGCACTCGACAGCACGAGAGACCTCCTCCTCACCGAGGAGGTGATGCGCGACAATCCAACGGCCGAGCAGCGACGGCTCCACGACGAGCTCACACGGCTCAACTGGGCACTCGTCCTCCCGCTGACTTCGGAGGACACGGTGATCGGTGCAATCGTGCTTGGTCCCAAGCTCTCGGGCGACCCCTTCTACCCCCAGGACCTCGACCTGTTGATGACGCTGGCCAACCAGGCGGGCGTAGCGGTCAAGAACGCGCAACTCTTCGCCCAGGTCGTCCTGGCGAACGAGTACATCAACAGCATCGTGGCCACGATCGAGAGCGGGGTCGTCGCGATCGACGCCGGGGGCCAGATCGCGCTCTTCAACCGCGCCGCGGCACAGCTCACCGGGCTCCGCGCCGAGGACACCCCGGGCCAGCCGGCCACCATGCTGCCGTCGTGCCTCCGTGACGCGCTCGCGACCAGCGTCGCCGAAGGTCGGGCCCTCACCCAGCCCGAAGTCGAGCTCTCGGACGGCACCGCGACGCGGCCGATCATCTGCACGACGTCGCCCCTGCTCGATCCGGCCGGCACGGTGCTCGGCGCTGTCGCGGTGTTCAGCGACCTGACATCTTTGAAGGAGCTGGAGAAGGGGCGGCGGCGCGCCGAGCGGCTCGCATACTTCGAGATGCTCGCCTCGGGCATCGCACACGAGATCAAGAACCCGTTGGTCGCGATCAAGACCTTCGCGCAGCTCCTGCCGCGCCGCCACAGCGACGAGCGCTTCATCGAGGAGTTCGGCCGGATCACGGCGCGGGAGATCCAGCGCATGGAGCGGCTGCTCGAGCGCCTGCGCACGCTCTCGCGGCCGAGCGATCGGCCCCGCCAGCCGCTCGATCTACGGCTCCCGGTCGCCGAGGCGGTGGAGACGATGCGGGCCGCCTTCGAGGACAAGAACATCGGCGTGACCGTGGCGACGCCCACCACACCGTGCGTGATCCGCGGCGATCACGCCGAGCTCGGGCAGCTCTTGCTGAATCTCTTGCTGAATGCTCACGAGGCGACACCGCCGGGCGGCACGCTCCGGGCCGAGCTGGAGGCGACCGCGACACACGCGATCGTGGCCATCCGCGACACGGGGCCCGGTGTGCCGGCCGGGCTGCTCGACCGCGTCTTCGAGCCGTTCTTCTCGACCAAGCAGCGCGGCTCGGGTCTTGGGCTTGCGATCTGCGCGGCGATCGCGCAGACCCACGACGCCAAGCTCAAGGTCGCGAACGCGCCGGCGGGCGGCGCCGTCTTCACCATCGAGTTTCCCCTCGCCGTCGGGGCGTCCGCGCCAGTGTCCGCGTGAACACCGTCCTGGTCCTCACACACGACGAGGCCCTCCGCACACGCCTGCTCGGCACCCTCGACGACTACTCTGCCTTCATCGCGCAGAGCGACGCCGAGGCGGTGAAGATCCTGCGGCTCATCGACATCGACGTAATCCTGCGCGACTGCGTCGGCCTGCCGCGGGGTCTCGAGGCGTTCGCCGCCCGCGTGAAGGAGATCCAGCCCTCGGCGCTCACCGTCGCCATCGGCGGGGCCGGCGACGAGGGCGAGGCGGTCGACTTCCGACTGCCCGCGGGCTTCGGTGCGCCGGACCTCCGGGACGTGCTCCACCGCACGGAGGAGAAGCTGCGGCTCGTCCGCGAGCTCACCGCGCTGCGCTCGAGCGTCGCGACGCCGACGGAGGCGCCGGCCGCGCGCGCCGACGAGCCCTGGGACGGCGCCGCGTTCGGCCGTGTGCTGAAGGAGTTCACCCGGGCCTTCGCCGCAGGCTTCCACCTACCACGCGTGCTCGAGATGTTCCTCGACGCCATCGGCGAGCTCGTCCGCCCGACGCGCACGGCACTCCTCCTGCCCGAAGCCGATGGACGAGACTACCGGATCGCCGCCCACCGGGGGCTCGCGCCTCAGATCGTCGAGTCGGTGCGCCTGCCCGCCACCGCCGGACTCGCGCGCTGGCTGGCCGCGCAGGGGCGACCCGCCCGGGTGCACGAGCTGACCGATCCCGAGATCGTGCGCGAACTCAAGTTGCTCCAGAGCGTGCTCGCGGTCCCCCTCCTGGCACACGGCGAGCTCGTGGCGATCCTGGTGGTCGGCCAGCCGGTGGTCGGGTCGACCTACGGCCGCCGCGAAACCGAGACCCTCTTCGATCTGGCCACTCACCTCGCCACGGCCATCCGCGACATCGCGCTGCACAATCAGCTCACGCGCGAGAAGGAGTTCAGCGAGCGGATCCTCGAGCACATGTCGAGCGGCGTCATCACGATCGGGCGCGACCAACGGGTCGGGACCATGAACCGGCGGGCCGCGGAGATCCTCGACCTTCGCGCGCAGGGCGTCGTGGGCGAGGACCTGCGCGTACTGCCGTCGCCGCTCGGCGACATGCTCTACGACACGCTCCGCTCGGGCCGCGCCGTCATGCGGGCCGACATGCAGCTCGCCCTGCGCGGGCTATGGCTCGAGGTCTCGACCTACCCCGTCCGCGGCGCCGACGCGCTCCCGCTCGGTGCCGTCCTCGTCTTCGAGGACCTGACGGCGCAGAAGGAGCTCGCGACGCAGCGGCGCCAGGCGGAGCAGACGCAGCTCCTGACACGCGTCGTCGCCCGGATCGCCGACGAGATCAAGAACCCGCTCGTATCGATCAACACCTTCATCGAGCTGATCGGCGAGCGCTATGACGATCCCGACTTCCGCAAGCACTTCTCCTCGGTGGTCCGGCGGGACGTCCGGCGGCTGGTGGAGGTCTTCGAGAAACTGGCGGCGCTTGTGACGGAGGGTGAGTTAAACTTCACCACGGTGGATGTGCACACCATCGTGGACGACGTCGTTTCGACGATCGAAGGCGCCGACGACGGGCTGGGCAAGCCGCTCCAGCTGGAGGTCACGCGCGATCCGGCGCCGCTTAGCGTCAAGGTGGACGTGCCGCAGCTCCGGAAGGCGCTGTCGTACCTCGTCTGGTACCTCACGCACAACTCGCCCGCCGAGCACGCCCGCGTGTCCGTCTCGGTCGGCCGGCACACCGAGAAGGGTGTGAGCGACAACGTCCAGATCTTCATCGGCTCCCGGACGGCCACCGTGGCGCCCGACAAGCTGCACCGCCTCTTCGACCCGGTGCAGATGGTCCAGGAGAGCCTGATCGACGTGGGGCCCGCCGTGAGCCAGCGGCTCGTCGAAGCCCTCGGGGGCGACCTCCGCGTCCGCCAGGCCCGCAACGAGCTTGCATTCGTGGTGTCGCTGCCGGTGGCCGCCGGATGAGCACCGCCGCCCCGCCCACCACGCTCCCGCGCGTCCTGGTCGTCGACGACGAGCTCGGCCCGCGAGAGTCGCTCCGGATGCTCCTCAAGCCCGCGTACCACATCCAGACGGCGGAAAACGGCCGTGCCGCGCTCGAGGCGGTCGAGTGGTTCCGGCCCGACGTCGTGATCATGGACATCAAGATGCCGGAGATCGACGGGCTCGAGCTCCTCCGTCGCGTCAAGAACGTCGATCCCACCATCGAAGTCATCATGATCACCGCCTACGCGTCGCTCGAGACCGTCAAGCACGCGCTCACCCACGGCGCCTTCGAGTACCTGATCAAGCCCTTCGCGCGCCAGGATCTGGAAGACGTCGTCCGCCGCGCGCTGCTCCGGCGCCATACGGAGCTCGGCGCCCGGAGCGAGGTGACACGGCTCGTGGAGGAAATGCGGCAGCTCGCGACCAAGACGCGCCAGCTCGAGGAGACCGCCCGGCGCGAGGCCGCCGAGCAGTCCCTCCGGGTCACCCAGCTCTCGATCCTGCGCGAGATCTCCCGGACCATCGTCGGCGAGCTCGATCCGGGCGAGCTGACCGCGGGCGTCTCGGCGCAGCTCCAGGCGGCGCTCGGCTACGACCGCGTCACGGTCACGGCGGACACGTCGGCGTGGGAGGCGGGCGAGGACCCGCAGGTGATCGTGTGCACGATCCGTGACGCGCAGGGGCCGCTCGGGGCGCTCGTCGTGGACAACCGCGCCTCCGGGCGCCCGATCGACCCGCTGGAGCGCGAGCTCCTCGAGATGCTCTCCGAATACCTGGCGATCGCGTTACGCAACTCCCGCCTGTACGGTGAGATCGCCGACACCAAGCGGTCGCTCGAGAAGCTCATCGCCTCGGCGGGTGACGCGATCATCTCGATCAGGGCCGACGATCACATCGACGGCTGGAACCCCGCGGCCGAGCGGATCTTCCGGCTCGCGTCGATGGAGGCCCTCGGCCGGTCCATCACGGACGTCCTGCCCGCCAGCGAGTACGCCGACGCCAAGCGGCGGCTCGCCACGGGGCAGGCCATGCATCAGTTCGAGACGTCTCCGCCCAAAGGGGGGGCGCGGCCCACGGCGCTCGCCGTCACGCTTTCCGCACTGCACGGGCGGCTGGGCGAGCTCGAAGGTGTCATCGCGATCGTCCGGGACATCACCGTGCAGCGCGAGGTCGAGAAACAGCTCCACCAGTCCGAGAAGCTGACGGCCCTCGGACAGCTCGCCGGGGGAATCGCGCACGACTTCAACAACCTACTCCAGGCGATCCTCGGCTACGCGCAGCTCATGAAGCAAAACCCCAGGGACGCCGAGTTCATGAACCGCTCGCTCAATGTCGTGGAGTCGGCGGCGCTCGACGGCTCCGAGACGGTTCGGCGCATCCAGACGTTCGCGCGCCTCCGGCCCGAGGAGCAGTTCGTCGCGGTCGATGTCAACCAGATCGTCCAGGACGCGGTGGCGATCACCCGGCCCCGGTGGGAGGAGAAGATCGCTCACGATAGCCGGCCGCTCGCCCTCCGGCTCGAGCTGGGGACGGTGGAGCCGATCCACGGCCGGCCCGCCGCGCTCACCGAGACGATGACGAACCTGATCCTCAACGCGCTCGACGCGATGCCCGACGGCGGCACGCTCATGATCGCCACGCGCCAGGAGCGCGGCGGCCCCGTGACGATCACCGTCGGCGACACCGGCGTCGGGATGTCCGAGGCCGTGCGCCAGCGCGTCTTCGAGCCGTTCTTCTCGACCAAGGGCGAGGCGGGCTCGGGGCTCGGGCTGTCGATGGCGTACTCGATCGTGCGGCGGCACGGCGGCGAAATCCGCGTCGAGAGCCAGCCCAGCCACGGCGCGATCTTCACGCTGACGTTCCCCGCCGGGCGCGCGCAGGCGAAGCCGACCCCGCCGCCGGCGGCTGTCACGGTCCGGCGGCAGGCGCGCGTGCTGGTCGTCGACGACGAGCCGAAAGTCCTCACGACGCTTGCCGAGTTGCTCCGGAGCACAGGCCACACCGTGACCACGGCCCCGAGCGGCGCCGCCGCCCTCGCCGCCTATGCGCCCGGCCGCTTCGACACGGTACTGACGAACCTCGGCATGGCCGGCATGAACGGCTGGGAGTTTGCCGAGCGGCTCCGCGCGGTGGACCCGAACGTGGCGGTCCTGTTCATCACCGGCTGGGGGCTGCGCGAGGAGGACCAGGGCCGTCTCGACAGCCTCAAGGTCCACCGGTGTCTCTTCAAGCCGATCCGTCCCGGCGACCTCGACGCCGCGATCCAGGACGCGCTGGCCTAGGACAGATCCTCAGGCGATCAAAGAAACGCGAGGGAGGCGCCGCGCGGGCGACCTTTGAGCGCGTGACCGACGGCGCTCTTGAGCCCGTCGAGCTGGACAGGCTTCCGCAGCAGCGTGAACTCGAGTTGCTGGCTGTCCGCGTCGAGATCCACGCTCGACGCGGTGAACATGATCACGCCGATCGCAGCGTCCCGGCTCCGGACGTCTCGGACGAGCTCGAGACCGCTCCGGCCCGACATCAGGAAGTCCGTGAGCACGAGGTCGTAGTCGCCCTGCTCGAAGAGCGCAAGGGCCTTGTCGCTGCTCGACGCCTCCACAGGCTCACAGCCCCAGGCCGTCAGCAGATCGCACAGGAGACTGCGGACGCGCTCTTCGTCGTCGACCACCAGGATGCGAGGCACTCGCGTGTCGGTCATCGGGGCTCCTCTCAGGTCCCAGAAGGTACAGGCTCGCTCTCCACGAGATCAACAGCGCCGATCACCGCACGAAATGCGGCGCCGCGTGGTCTCGGAGCGCCAGCGAGGGCGTTTCACGGTCTCGCACGCAGTGGCCGCGGTACGTGGCCGCGTCTTCAGCGTGCGCGACCGCGGCGACGCAGGCGGGCTGGCATCAGAGCGTGCGATTTTCAGATTGTGGACAGTTGTGGATACGTGGATAAGTGCGCCGACGCGAGACCGTCCCTAGACGCGCTGGGGAGTGACCACAGTTCGAGCGCGGGCTTCGCCCGCGCAATCCCGTCCTGGGGGAGGCCTCGGAGGGGGCCGTCGAGGCCCCCTCCGAATGTACTTAGAGCCGCTCGATGACGGTGGCGATCCCCTGGCCGAAGCCGATGCACATCGTCTGGAGCCCGTAGCGCGTACTCGTGCGCTCGAGCTCGTGGAGCAGCGTCGTCATGAGCTTGGCGCCCGAACAGCCGAGCGGGTGGCCGAGCGCGATCGCACCGCCGTTGACGTTCACGCGGCTCATGTCCGGGTGGAGCTCCCGCTCCCACGCGAGCACGACCGAGGCGAACGCCTCGTTGATCTCGTAGAGGTCGACGTCGTCCAGCCCGAGCGCGGCCTTCTTCAGCACACGCTGGGTCGCCGGGATCGGGCCCGTCAGCATCATCGTCGGGTCCACGCCTGCCAGGGCCGTCGCGACCACGCGCGCGCGGGGCCGGATACCGAGCGCGTTCGCGCGCTCGGATGACATGAGCATCAGCGCCGCGGCGCCGTCGGAGATCTGCGACGCGTTGGCGGCCGTCACCACGCCGTCGGGCTTGAAGGAGGGCGTCAGGGCCGCCATCTTCTCGCGGTTCACGGGCACGCGGACGCCTTCGTCGGTGTCGAAGACGGAGCCGTCGGGGAGCGTTACCGGCACGATCTCCCGCTTGAACCGCCCCTCGGCGATCGCGCGCCCGGCTTTCTCGTGGCTCTGCGCCGCGAACTCGTCGAGCGCTTCACGCTTGAGCCCCCACGTCTCGGCGATCAGCTCCGCGGAGATCCCCTGAGGCACGATGTTGTAGCGCTCCTGGAGCTGCGGTGAGAGCGGCCCTTCGCCGGGGCCCACGGCGTTCGAGCCCATCGGAACGCGGGTCATGTGCTCGACGCCGCCCGCGATGACCACATCGTACTGGCCCGCCATCACGCCCATCGCGGCGAAGTTGGCCGCCTGCTGCCCCGAGCCGCACATGCGGTCGAGCGTCGTACCGCACACGTCCACCGGGAAGCCCGCGATCAGCGCGGCGTTGCGCGCGATGTTGAACCCCTGCTCGCCGAGCTGGTCCACGCACCCGAGGATGACGTCCTCGACCTCGGAGGCGTCGACGCCGACGCGGCGGACGAGCTCCCGGAGCACGTGCGCGGCGAGATCGTCGGGGCGGACGGGTGAAAGCTTGCCGTTCTTCCTTCCGACGGCGGTTCGCACGGCTCCAACAATGACAGCGTCTCGCATGGCGGCCCCCCGGGTCGTGACGTTGACTGAACCGTGATTCATTCTACATGAGGACCCCCGCGGCCGCTCAAGCCCGCTCCCACGCGAGCAAAGCGATGCCGCCGATCACGCACGCCCCGCCTAACGACGACCAGCTTGCCAACGACGACCGAGCTGCCGACGATCGCCATCGCGGCCGCGAGCTCGAGATACGCTCGGAGCGGGCGTCCGGAGCCGGCGGGTCCCTCGCTCCGGCCACCCTCGGAATGAGCCGGCCTGGCTCCGCCCGCTACAGCGTCCGCTTGACCTGGTCCGCGAGCTTGCAGAAGGCGCAGATCGTCCCGGTGGTGACCTGACCGCAGCGTGCGCACTCGCGGAGCTCGACCGCCTCGGTGCGCTCGAACGCCGCGCGGGCTTTTTCCAGGAAGCCGAACAAGAAATTGTGCTTCGCGCCCGGCGAGGCGTCCTCCATCCGGTTCAGGATCTCCTTGTGCGCGATCGAGGTGGCGCCCTTGGCGAACGGGCACTCCTCCACGATGTAGTCGATCCTTCTCAAGAAGGCGTACGCGGACGTCTCGAGCTCGGAGAGGCGGTAGAGCGGCTTTACGCGCCGAACCAGCTTGGCGTGCGTGGACGGCAGCGCGGGCGACTGGCGCGCGAGCGCGTCGGTCTGCCAGTGGGCGATCGAGCCGAACAGCGTCGCCGCCTCGTCGTCGAGGTTGTGGCCGGTCGCGACGACGCCGATGCCGCGGTCGAGCGCGACGCGATTCATGAGATACCGCTTGGAGAGGCCGCAGCCCGAGCACGGGGGCCGTCGCGTGACCTCCTTGATGACGGGGACGGGCCCCCCGACCTCCTCGGCCACGGAGGCCACGATCAGCGGAACGCCGCGGCCCGCGGCGAACGCCTCGCACTTCCGCCTGGACTCCACCGAGTAGTCGAAGATGCCGAGGTCGAGGTAGAGTCCCGTCGTCCGGTAGCCCTCGTCGAGCAGGACGTCCCAGAGCGCGAGCGAGTCCTTGCCGCCGGACACGGCCACGAGCACGTGCTCATCCTTGTCGAGCATGCGGTACTTCCGGACCGCCTCACGGACCTGGTTCCGGAAGAAGTCGAGGAAGTCCGGGGCGCAGAACGCGGCATTGTGGCGGCGCAGCTCGAGCACCGCCGTCCCACCGCACTTCCGGCACTTCATCGCGCCCCTCCCGACATGACCGGTCGCAGCTCGATCGTGTCGCCGTCGCGCACCACCTGGTCGGCCGTGATCAGCTCGTCACCACGGATCACGAGGACGGTCTCGGGCAGGATATGAAGCTCGCGCAGCACGTCCTTCACGCGGCGCCCGCCCGCCACCTCGATCTCGCGCCGGGGGTTCCGCAAGATGACCTTCATGGGACTCGTCACGCGCCGAGCCGCGCCCTCCCCTCAGGCCTTGGGGAACCCCGGCGCGCGCCGGACGTCGCGAACCTGGGCGAGATGGATCCGGTCGTGCCGGATCTGGAGCTGCCACCACTGGGCGAGGTCGAGATCGCCGAGCCGGAAGTGCTTGAAGCGGAGCTTGCGCGGATCGAGCGTCGCGAGCTTCTCGATGGACTGCCGGCTCCGCTCGCGGGTGGCCCTCATGGTCGCGATCAGCTCGCCGATCGTCTTGCCGTGCGACGGCCGCACCACCTCCGGCGCCTCCGCCGGCCCCGGCGGATCGGGCGGAAGCGTGGCGAACGCCGTGAGGTCGGCCGGCCACTGCGCGAGCGTCCCCGCCGCCGCGGCCTCTTTCGTGAGCTTGGTGGTGAGCTTGCCCGTCGCGATCTCGGCGATCGTCAAGTGGTCGACGATCTCGCCGACCGACCAGTCCGTCGCGCTCGGCTTCCAGTCCGCCTGGCGCTGCGTGAGCCCCTCCGCTTCTCTGAGGACGTCGACGCGCACGGCCTGGAGCTCATTCCACAACGTCTCCACGGGCTTCGGAAGACTCATCGAGGGACTCCTTCGGCGTGAGTGATCGACTTCGCTCGCAGTATACTCCAAGGCACCGCGGCTACCGGGCCGACGCGAGGACCATCGGCCCGGTCGGCGCCGGCACGCCACGCTCCGGCTCGAGCGTGACGGTGAAGCCCTTCACGCGCTCGCCGCCCGCCACCGGCTCCACGCGCTGAGTCGCCCGCCCTTCGGCGTCCACCCGGAAGACGCCCGCGGGCCGCGGCGGACCCTGGCCGATCGTCCACAACTCATACGCCTTGCCCGGCGGCGGCGGCGGCAGCTTCGCGACGAACAGCTGGCCGCCCGCAGACCGGTGCCAGATCACCCGCCCCAACGCTCCGGGGCTCGGGCCCAGACCCCGGAGGGTCACGACCCGGGTCGCCGGGTCACGCAGCAGGTCCGCAGCGCTCCGGTAGAGGGCGAGCTGGTCGTTCAACGCGGCGACCTCGCGCTGCAGGCGCTGGCGCGTCGCCACGAGCTCGCGGGCCATCTGCCCGAGCCGCGCCTCGTAGTGTCCGGCGACGAAGGCGCCCGAGAACGCGGCGGCGACGCCGGCCACCGCAGCCGCGCCGACGATCCATGGGATGGAACCGCGTCCCCGCTCACGGCGCGGCCGGTCCGGGGGGGCCGCCGACGCGAGCGTGTCGAAGGGTTCGCGGGTCGGTTCGTGGGTCATGGTGGGGAGCTCGACGATCTCACGGCGTGCGGCGGTCGTCGGAGCGGAACGTCCTACGGCCGAGAAATCACGTCGCGACGCTCCGCCAAATCCCCGTCGTGCGCGGACCCGCTAGTGCCGGCGCCCGGGCGGCGCGAACGGCGACGCTTTGCGCGGCGTCGGTCCTATCGGTCCCGGCGGCCCTGTCGGTCCTGTCGGTCCGGGCGGCCGCACGGCCATCACGACCTCGTAGCTCGCCGGGTTCGCCGGATCGGCGTTGAAGACCCCGATCCAGACGCCGGCGAACTCTCGGCCCAGCCCCTTGACGACAACGCCCTTGGGTCCGAGGCGCTTCGGCTCCGAGCGGACGACGAGGCTCGTCTTCAGCGTCACGTGCCAGGCGTGGTCCGACGGCTGGCCGTCCTTCGTCACCTTGATGTCGACGTCACGCGGTGTCTTCAGATCACCCGGCTTGATGTAGAAAAACCGCGCGGTGAGCGGCGCCAATGCCACCGCGAATCGGTGATCGGTCGTGCGCTCTGTCTGCGCGGTCACGCGCTCGGTCTGCTCCTGGGTCTCACCGACGACGCGGCCCCGGTGTGTGATGACCTCGGTCGCGTTCTCCTGCTCGACGATACCAACGTCGGCCCAGAGACCCGGGTTGGGGATGGCGGTGCCCATGACGTCGCTCACGAACGCCGCATAGGTCTCGCGCAGCCGGCCATCGGTGACGAGCAGCTCGTAGAGCTCTCGCCCGAGCACCTCCGGTTCGCCGGCGCCCCGGCCCTGGCCGAGCGCGCGCGCGACAGCGGCCTGCACGAACCCCGGCGACCGGTTCTCGACGTGCTCGAGGAGGAGAAAGTAGCCGGCGGCCAGCCGCTCTGCGTGCGCGGCACTCTCTCGGATGGGCACGGCGAGCAGGTGGGGGTACTCGGCGACGACGAGGCGCAGGGCGTAGGCCCACGCGATGCCCGACGACTTCCACTCGCTCCAGGCTTCGCACGCGGGGGCCCACCAGCGCACGCCCGCGCCGCGCGGGTCGATTCTCACCGCGGGCGCCTCGACCGCCGACGTGCGGGGAGCGGCAAACCCGGTGGGAACCTCCGCCGCCTTCGGCGCGGGCGCCCTCGTCGGCGCTGGCGGCGCCGCGGGCACTGGCGGCGGCGCGGGTGCTGACGTCGGTGTGGCCGCGGGCGCCGGCGCCGGCCTGGGCGCTGGCCTCGGCGCTGGCGGCGGTGGGGCCGCAGGCGCGGGCGCTGGTGTGGGCGCTGGCGCGCCGGCGAAGGACAGCCGCCCACGCGCCGCGGCGGTCACCAGCGGCCAGCCGAACGAGCGGGCGACGCGGGTCTCGATCTGCGCCGAGCGCTGCTCCTCGAGGGTGTCCCGCTCGACGAGGAGCGTGACGAAGTCCTCGAACGGGCGGATCGCCTCCTGGATCCGCTGCACGCTCTGGCTCTGGCGATCGGACGCGGAGCGGGAGAGGGTCAGCCGCAGGTCGCTGGCCTTGGCCTGGCACTCGACGAGCGGCCGGAACACCGGATCGTCCGCGTGCGCGACACCGAGCACGCGGTTCAGCACGTCGATCGCATTCTGCATCACGGCCGCGATCTCGGCCTCCTTCGCGCCGGAGGGCTCGGCCCCGGACGACTGCCATCGCACCTCGATCACCCGCTGAGGCTCCTGGAAGCCCTTGAGCTCGTGGAGCCCCCGATCGACGAATTCGACCGACTCGATCCGGCCCGCGACGTACCGCGTGGTCTCCGCGATGAAGATCTCGCCCGGGCCCGCCGCCGCGCAGATCCGGGCGGCCAGGTTCACCATGCCGCCGAAGAAGTCGCCGCCTTCCTGGATCGGCTCGCCGGTGTTGATGCCAATGCCGATGGCGATGCGGGTCCCCGACTGGTTCCGGTTCGCCGCGCCCAGGGCGTGCTGGATCGCGACCGCGCACAGGATCGCGCCGCGCGCGGTCGTGAAGGCGACCATGAAGCTGTCGCCCTGGGTCTTGACGACCTGGCCGCCGAACGCCTCGATCTGCTTGCGGACGATGGCGTTGTGCTCCTGGAGGACCTGGTACGCGGCCGCGTCACCGTACTGGTCGGTGTAGTCCGTGAAGCCGCGAATGTCGCTGAAGAGGAGGGTGACGGTCGAGCCGAACGACACCCCTGAGGCAATCTCGGGAGCGTGCGTCTTCTTGGCTTCCTTGCGATCTGGTTCCATCTCGCGTGACCCTACAAGGGACGCCCCCGGCGACGGCAACCAGCCGGGCCGACCCCTGCCCGTCACTTGAAATGATAGCCGATCGAGCGAGAGATCGAGTCGTCTTCCTGCGGCCGGCCGGAAATTCCGGATTCGGCCGTTGGAGGCGCCCGAACGAAGCCCGCCTCGATGCTCACGCGCCCGGCGTTCGCCGCACGACGCGGCGCGCCTTGAGCTCGTGGCGCGGGAGGCTCTTCGGCGGCACGGCGGCGACCTCGAGGCGGATGCCGAGTGCTTCGCGGAGCGCCTCCTGGACCGGGCGCGCGCCGGCGGCGTCTTCGAGCTCGATCAGCAGGCGAACCTCGTCGAGCTCGCCGTGGCGGAACACCTCGATCTGAAACTCGTCGACCGTCGGGAAGCGGCGCACGACGCCCTCGATCGCCGCGGGGAAGACGTTGACGCCGCGGACGATGAGCATGTCGTCGAACCGGCCGAGAATGCCCCCCTCCAGGCGGACGAACGTCCGTCCGCATGCGCACGGTGGAGCGGCGAGGCGCACGCGGTCGCCCGTGCGGTACCGGATGACGGGCGAGCCGACGCGCCCGAGGTTCGTGAGGACGAGCTCGCCGTCGCGCGCGGGCGCGCCGGTCGTCGGGTCGATCACCTCGGCGACGAACTCGCTCTCGTTCACGTGGAGCCCCGCCTGCTCGGCGCATTCGTACGCGTAGGCGCCGACCTCGGTCATGCCCGCATGATCGTAGGCGCGGCAACCCCACCCCGCCTCGATGCGTGCGCGCACCGCGGGAATGGAGGCGCCCGGCTCGCCGGCGTGGACGGTGATCCTCACAGAGCCCTTGGACGGATCCTGGCCACGCTCGCGGGCCACCTCGATCAGATGGAGCGCATACGAGGGCGTGCACACGAGCGCGGTCGCGCCGAGCGCCTGCATCCATCCGAGCCGCGTCGCCGAGTCCTGCCCGCCGCCCGGGATCGCGAGCGCGCCGAGGGCGCGCGCGCCCTCGAAGCCCGCCCAGAAGCCGATGAAGAGGCCGAACGAAAACGGGAAGAAGACGCGGTCCGCCGGCTCGACGCCCGCCCCGCGCAGGACGAACGCCCAACACCGCGCCCACCATTCCCACGACTCCGGTGTCTCGAGCCAGCGGATCGGCTGCCCGCTCGTGCCGGAAGTCTGGTGGACCCGCACGTATCGCTCGAGCGGGTACGTGAGGTTAGTGCCGAAGGGCGGGTGCGCCGCCTGGTCCTCGACGAGCTCGACCTTGCGCGTGAAGGGCAGCCGGCGGAAGTCGTCCCAGCCCGAGAGGTCGTCCACCGCGCGGACGCCGGCGGCGCGCCACTTCGCGCCGACGAACGGATTGGAGGCGAGCAGCTCGCGCGCCATGGCCCGGACGCGGTGCCACTGATGCAGGTGCAGGTGATCGGGCGGCAGCGTCTCCAGCGCGCGATCGAACACGGTCGCGGCTCCGCGCTTCAGCGGCGCAGCTTGAAGCGCTGGATCTTGCCCGTCGCGGTCTTCGGCAGCTCGCCGGCGAACTCGATCCAGCGTGGGTACTTGTAGGGCGCGATCTTGTCCTTCACGAAGGTCTTGAGCTCGTTGGCGAGCTCCTCGGACGCCTTCCAGGGCTCCTTGAGGACGATGACCGCCTTCGGCTTGACGAGCCGGTCGGTGTCCTCCTGGCCGACCACCGCCGCTTCGAGCACGGCCGGATGGCGCACGAGCGTCGCCTCGACCTCGACCGGCGAGACCCAGATCCCCCCGACCTTGAGCATGTCGTCCGAGCGGCCGCAGTACCAGAAGTAGCCGTCCTCGTCCGCGTAGTACTTGTCGCCCGTCTGGATCCACGCGCCGAAGAGCGTCGCCTTGGTCTTCTCGTGCTTGTTCCAGTAGTACGCCATCGTGGAGTCGCCCTTGACGCGGAGGTTGCCGATCTCGCCCGATGGGACCGAGCGCCCCTCGTCGTCCACGATGGCAAGCTCGTAGCCCGGCACCGGGAGCCCCGAGGAGCCGGGGCGCGCCAGGCCGGGACGGTTCGAGATGAAGATGTGGCCGATCTCCGTCGTGCCGATGCCGTCGATAATCTCGACGCGGAACCGCTCACGCCAGCGCGTGTAGATCGCGTCGGGCAACGCCTCGCCCGCCGACACGCAGAGCCGCAACGACGCGGTGTCGAACCGCGCTTCGGCTTCTTTGACCGCGAGCATGCCGGCGTAGAGCGTCGGCACGCCGAAGAAGAGCGTCGGGCGGTAGCGGGCGATGATCTCGAAGACGGACTCCGGCGTCGGCCGGTGCGGGTAGAGCACGCTCTGCGCGCCCACGCTCATCGGGAAGAAGCAGGCGTTGCCGAGCCCGTACGCGAAGAAGAGCTTCGCCGCCGAGAAGACCCGATCGGTCGGCTGGATCCCGAGGACCTGCTTGCCGTAGGTCTCGCAGCAGACCGCCATGTCGTGGTGCAGGTGGACCGCGCCCTTCGGGAACCCGGTGGACCCGGACGAGTACTGCCAGAAGGCGGCGTCGTCCCGCGACGTGGGCGCCGCCTCGAGCGTCGCGGACGCCCGGGCGATCCGGTCCTCGTAGGACATGAATGGCCCGTGGCTCCCGCCGGCGATCAGCACGTGTTTGAGGTGCTTCGCCTCGACCAGCGCCGGCGCCGCCTCGGCGAGCAGCGGCGCGGAGACGACGGCGACCCGGGCGCGGCTGTCCTCGAGGAAATAGCGGTAGTCGGTGGTGCGCATCAGCGTGTTCACCGGGACCGGGACGGCGCCGATCTTGATGGCGCCCCAGAACGTCCCGATGAACTCCGGCGCGTCGAGACAGAGCATGAGGACCCGGTGCTCCATCTCGACACCGAGCTCGCGGAGCGCGTTGCCGGTGCGGTTGACGAGCTCGTGCGCGTCGGCGTACGTGAGCGTTCGGTCCTCGTAGAGGAACGCCGGCTTGGCGCCCCGACCCTCCGCGACGTTCTTGTCGACGAACCAGGCGGCGGCGTTGAACTGCGCGGGCAAGAAGTCCGACGCGTTCATGTCTGGCTCCCCCGGTGGCTCAGGCTAGCGCCGCACCTTTCGCCCGGGGGCCGGCTTGCGCCGCGTGGCGGCGCGCGGACGCACGGCCATCGCCTCGATCTCGACCCTGAGCTCGGGGCGAACGAGCCGGCCGACGACCAGCAGCGTGTTCGGGGGGTACGTCCCGTCCGGAAAGTACGTGGAGAACACCTCGTGCCGTGCCTTCATGAAGCCCTCGATGTCGTCCGCGCTGATGAGGAAGGTCTGGAGGCGGATGACGTCCTTCATCGAGCAGCCGGCGGCCTCCACGACGCTGCGGACGTTCGCGAAGGCCTGCTTCGTCTGCGACTCGACGTCCGGGCCGGCCAGCTCGCTCGCCCGCCGGGCGCCGACCTGGCCGGCGACGACGACGAGCTCACCGGCCGGGGCCGCCATCCCGTGCGAGTACATCCCGAGCGGCTTTCCGAACTCTCGCGGCGTGATCACCCTCGGCATGAGAGCCTCCCTCGGCCCGCTCACGCGAGCCGGACGTACTCGAAATCGAACGGCTGGCCGTTGACGCCGCGCGCGGGCGGCGCGATCCAGCCGGCGAACTTGCCTCGCTCCGTGACGGGCTGCATCAGGCTCTGCACGTACGCGTCGTCCGCGGGGGTCGGCAGCCACTCGTGCTTCGTCGCATCCCACTCGCCCTCGGTCAGCAGACGGCCCTCGGGCGATACCCGGACGTCGGCGAACGCGCCGATCTTGCGGTGGAAGGCACGGTGCGGCAGCCCGAGCTCGAAATCGATCCCGTGCTCCTTGATGACCCGGTTCCAGCGGTCGACGCCACGCTGGCAGTCGGCGATGTAGTCGTCGCGCAGCCGCTCGTTCAAAGAGGGGAGCGCCGGCAGCTCGCGCACCGTCATGCGCTCCTCGCGGAGCTCCGTGACGGGATAGGTCGCCTGCTTGAGCTGGTGGTCGTCGCTCTTCTTGGTCTCCTCGAAGCGCCCCTTCAGGCCCAGCGTGTAGAAGTTCGCGGCGTTGGTCGAGACCTCGGACCCGAAGAGGTCGAGCGAGACCGAGTAGTGGAAGTTGACGTACTTCTGGAGGGTCGGCAGGCCGATCGCGCCGTACTGCTGCACCTCGTCGGTCTTCCACTGGCGCATCAGCTCACACGTGCGCTGGACCACGCGCCCCACGCCGGTCTCGCCCACGAACATGTGGTGCGCCTCCTCGGTCAGCATGAACCGGCAGGTACGCGACAGCGGCTCGAAGCCGCTCTCGGCGAGGCTCGCGAGCTGGTACTTGCCGTCGCGGTCGGTGAAGTACGTGAACATGAGGTAGGCGAGCCAGTGCGGCGTCTTCTCGTTGAAGGCGCCGAGGATGCGCGGCTTGTCGCGGTCGCCCGAGCGCCGCTGGAGCAGCCCCTCCGACTCCTCGCGGCCGTCCCGGCCGAAGTAGGCGTCGAGGAGGTAGACCATGGCCCAGAGATGCCGGCCCTCCTCGACGTTGACCTGGAAGAGGTTGCGCAGGTCGTAGAGCGACGGGCACGTGCGGCCGAGATGGCGCTGCTGCTCGACCGAGGCGGGCTCCGTGTCGCCTTGCGTGACGATGAGCCGGCGCAGCACGCCGCGGTACTCGCCCGGGACGTCCTGCCACACGGGCTGGCCCTTGTGGTCGCCGAAGGCGATGCGGCGGTCGGGCTCGGGCTCGGCGAGGAAGATCCCCCAGCGGTACTCGGGCATCGTGACGTAACCGAACTGGGCCCACCCCTGCGAGTCCACGCTCACCGCGGTGCGCAGGTAGACCGCGTTCGCCTGAAACCCGTGCGGACCCATGTCCCGCCACCACTCCAGGAACTTCGGCTGCCATTCCTCGAGGGCGCGCTGCAGGCGGCGGTTCTCGATGAGGTTGACGTTGTTGGGGATCCGCTCCGCGTAGTCGATGCCGGCCATCACGCTCTCCTCCGGTCGAACTCGCTTCGCTGGCCGGTGCCGTACACGACGAGCGCGCCCTTCGGGCCGACCGCGTTTGGACGCTGGAAGATCCAGTTCTGCCACGCCGCCAACCGGCCGAAGATCTTAGTCTCGAGCGTTTCCGGACCGCCGAACCGGAGCGAGGCTTCCATGCCGGTGAGCGCGTCGGCCGAGAAGGCCGCGCGCGCCTCGAGTGCCTGCCGCACCTCGTCCTCCCAGTCGATGTCGTCGGGCGTGAAGGTCACGAGGCCCGCCTCGGCGGCCGCCGCGGCGTCCAGGTCTTCGCCGACGCGCGTCCGAAGCTTCTCGACCCGGCCCGGGTCGTGGAGGAACCGGCTCGCGAGGCGCGTCAGGCCGTTCGGCATCGGATAGCCACCGAAGTTCATCTCGGTCAGGCGTACGGTCGCCGGCGGCCGGCGCTCCCCCGGCCGCGCTCCGTCCAGCATGTACGCGCGATCCGCGGCGAGCGCGAGCTCGAGGAGCGAGCCGGCGAAGCACGAGCCCGGCTCGATCAGCGCGAACATCGAGCGCGAGGTGACGTCGAGGCGCTTGAGCGTGCGCTTCCAGTAGAGACGGATCTCCCGCACGAGCCAGTCGTCCCGGTGGCCGGCGAGGAGCCGGTCGTAGGCTTCGACCAGGTTGGACTGCCCCGCGGTCCTGAACACCCAGAGGCCGACCTCGTCCTCGTTGGTGCGGAGGTGGAGGACGAGGTCATCGAGCTCGCGCGCGAGGACCAACGGCCAGAAGGCGCTCCCCTGCGCGTGAACGGACCGCGCGTCGGCCGGGGGCGGCGCGGCGGGCGCGGTCAGCGTGATCTCGGCGATCCCGCGCGCCCGGTCGATCGCGCACGCAACGTGGCTGTAGCGGATCGCGTCGCCCGCGATGGTCCGCTCGAGCGGCGTGAGCCGGAGCCCGCGCGCGCCCGCCGGCCGGCCGGTGCGCGCCGCGAACTCCCGCGCGCGCTGGGCGACGACCTCGGCGAGGCGCGAGCGTGGCACGACTTCGTCCACCAGCCCCCACTCGACGGCGCGCTGGCCCTTGACGCCTTCCTCGGTGGTGCAGAAGAAGTCGGCGCGGTCGCGGCGTACGTGGCGCTTGTCCACGAGCCGCGTGAGCCCGCCGGTCCCGGGAAGAACCGCGAGGAGCGGCACCTCGGGCAGCGAGACGGCGGTGTTGCCGTCGTCGGCCATGATGATCCACTCGGTCGCGAGCGCCAGCTCGTAGCCGCCGCCCGCACACGAGCCGTTGACGGCCGTGAGGTAAGTCTGGCGCGACTCGGCCGTCGCCTCCTCGATCGCGTTGCGGGTCTCGTTGGTGAACTTGCAAAAGTTCACCTTCCAGCCGTGCGCCGCCTGGGAGAGCATCCGGATGTTGGCGCCGGCGCAGAAGACGCGCTCCTTGCCCGAGGTGATCACGACCGCGCCGACCTCGGGGTGCTCGAACCGAAGCCGCTGGACCGCGTCGTAGAGCTCGATGTCCACGCCCAGGTCGTACGAGTTGAGCTTGAGCTCGTAGCCCGGCCGGAGCCCGCCGTCCTCCTGCACGTCCATCGCGAGCGTGGCGACGGGCCCGTCGAAGGCGAGCTTCCAGTGCCTGTACCTCGACGGGTCGGTCCGGAAGTCGACGCGAACGGTTGCGCTGTCAGCCATATCCTGTCCCCCCGGGCGACCGGGCTATCCGAGAATGACCCAGAGCGCCTGGGCCCGCTTCGTGCCGAGATTCTCCCAGCCGTGCGGCGTGCCGCCGTCGAGCAGCGCGCTGTCGCCGGCCTCGAGCAGGTGGCGGTCGCCGTTGTAGTGCAGAGCCACCTTGCCGTCGATCACGTAGACGAGTTTCATCTGACCGGGCTTGATGACGACCTTCTCGGTCGTGACCCCGCGCTCCTTGGGCCCGAGGGTCGAGACGACCGCACGGATCTTGCCCTGGAAAAGCCCGGCGCCCAGCACGGCCCAGTGCTCCGACGAGCCGTCGAAGCTGACGACCGGGTAATCCTTCTTGCGGGTCACCACGATCGAGCCGGAGGGCTCTGCGTCGAACAGCGCGCCGATCGGCACACCGAGCGCCGCGGCGACCCGGCCGAGCGTGTGGAGCGAGGGCGTGAGCCGCCCGGACTCGATCTGCGACACCATACTCGGCGTGAGCTCCGCCTTCTCGGCGAGCTGGCGCTGCTGCAGCTCGCGCTCGGCGCGGAGACCCTTGATGCGCGCGCCGAGCGTGGTCACGCGACCTCCTCGGCCGGCCGGCCGGCCGGCTCGAGCCCCGCCAGGGATGCGAGCGCGCGCGCGACGAAGACGCGCGTCATCTTCTTCCGGTAGGGGTGCGTGAAGTCTGTGTTGTCGAGGGGCTTCGCCGGCCCCGCGGCGAGGTCGGCGACGCGCGTGATCAGCTCGCGTCCCAGCCGCTCACCGACGAGCGCCGCGGCCGCGGCGGGCGCCGGGCGTGGCTGCGAGGCGACGGCGCCGATGACGATCCGGGCGTCGCCGACGACGCGCCCGTCCATCCGGAGGGCGACGGCGACGCCGAGCACCGGGAAGTCGAAGGAACCGCGCCGACGGAGCTTCAGGTAGGCGGAGCGCCAGCCGTCGGCGGCCGGCAGCAGGACGTCCGTGAGGATCTCGCCGGGCTGCTTGGCCAGGTACTCGATGCCGTCGTCGCGGTAGAGCGCCTCGACGGGAATCGTGCGTTCGCCCGCGGTCGAGGAGAGCCGCACGCGGGCACCGAGACTCCAGAGGACCGGCGCCGTGTCCGACGACGACACCGCCCAGCAGCGCGGGCTCCCGGGGGCGACGAGACAAATCGCGCCATCCTTCTTCATGCAGAACCCGACCGCTTTCCGCCACTCGTAAGACTGGTTGTAGTAGTTGCAGCGCGTGTCCACGCAGACGTTGCCGCCGAGCGTCCCCATGTTGCGGAGCTGCGGTGACGAGACGAGGCCGGCGGCGGTCGCGAGCGCCGGGTAGTGCGCGATGATCTCGCGGTGCGCGGCGACGGCGGAAAGCGTCGTGCCGGCGCCGATCGTGATCCCGTCGCGCGCGCCACCGCGAACGCCCTGGAGGTCCCGGATCGCTCGGAGGCCGACCAGCACGGTCGGCTCGAA
The DNA here is from genome assembly GCA_001914535.1 of Candidatus Rokubacteria bacterium 13_2_20CM_69_15_1. Taxonomy (GTDB): domain Bacteria; phylum Methylomirabilota; class Methylomirabilia; order Rokubacteriales; family CSP1-6; genus 20CM-2-70-11. The sequence goes on along the minus strand of MNCR01000071.1, from coordinate 13,765 downwards.
CTGGCGCCGCTTCATGTTGGGATAGAGGTCGGTGCCTCCCGCCACGAGCATCGCCTCGGCGCCGTGGGAGGCCATCGCCGCCGCCGCGTCGTCAAGGGTGCGCGGCGCCAGGTACGTGAACGCGGGAAGCCGGATCATCTTAACGGGAGCCGCGGGGCCGGTACCTTTGGTGGGTGGCCTGCCATAGGTGCGTGTGGTTGCGTCCGGCCAATGCTCATTGCGCGAAGGGTCTCACGGCGATGGCGTCGGCGGGCTGGCCGAACGCCGATTCGACCACCACGGGCTCCTTGAACGTGAAGCGCGGGATCCGTTCGGGCCCGACGCGCGCGGCCTTACCCCGGCGCCGGAGCTCGAGCCCTTTCAGGATCATCTCGGGCGTGATCGGGACCTCGTCGCAGCGCACGCCCACGGCGTGGTAGACCGCGTTGGCGATCGCAGGGATGACGGGCAAGAGCGGCCCCTGCCCAGCCTCCTTCGCGCCGAACGGCCCCTCCGGGTCGTCCGTCTCGACGAGGAAGGTGTGGATCTCCGGCGTCTCGAGCGTCGTCGGGCTCTTGTACTCGAGGAGCGACGGCTGCTTGTGGACGCCGTTGCGGAAGACCTGGCCCTCCATGAGGGCCTCGCCGATGCCCATGTACACCGAGCCTTCGACCTGCCCCTCGACGAGCAGCGGATTCAGCGCGCGGCCAATATCGTGTCCGATCCACACGTCGTGCAGCTCGATCTCGCCCGTTTCTTCGTCGACGCTCAGCTCCACGACACACGCCGAATACGAATAGCACGGCGACGGACCCACGCCCCCTCCCTTGTACTTCCCCGCCCGCTTCGGCGGCGCGTACGAGCCCGCGAACGCGAGCACGCCGTGCATCGCCTCCGCCAGCTCGACCGCCTGGGCGAAGTCCACCGCCTTCTCCCAGTCGTCGGGGACGCCCACCTTGCGCTCGCGGAACGCCAGCGCGCCGGGATCCACCTCGAGCTTCCGCGCGACCGCCCGCGCGACGACCTCCCGGAGCCGCTGGCTGGCCTGGATCGCCGCCATGCCGCACATGAGCGTCACGCGCGAGGAGTAGGAGCCGAGGTCCACGGGCGTGAGGCTCGTGTCGGCGGGGTGGACGTGGACGTCCTTCGGGTCGATCCCGAGGATCTCCGCCGGCAGGTACGCGAGGATCGAGTCCGAGCCCTGGCCGATGTCGGTCGCCCCACAGAGAACCGCAACGCCGCCGCTCCGGTCGGCGCGCACGATCACGCCCGAGTGAGGCATGCTGTTCCAGTAGACGGCGGTGCCCGCACCCGTGAGGTAGGCCGAGCAGGCGATCCCGACCCCTCGGCGCCTGTTGTCGGACGGGGCCGCCGAGGCCCCCTCCGATTGAGATCGCCAGCCACCCCACTTAGCGCGCCAGCCCGAGGCCTCGACCACGCGGTCGATGCACTCGCCAAGCCCGATCGTCGTGACCGTGAGGTGGTTGGCCGTCTTGGTGAAGGGCTCGGCGAGGATGCGCTTGCGCATCTCGGCCGGGTCGAGGCCGAGCTGTTCGGCGGCCTTATCGATCTGGCACTCGAGCGCGAAGCGCGGCTGCGGCGTGCCGTGGCCGCGCTTGGGGCCGCAGGGCGGCTTGTTGGTGAAGACGCGCGCGCCCTCGAACTTGTAGACGGGGATCTTGTACGTGACGGGGTTGATGACGCCCGTGTAGAAGGTCGACGCCACGCCGTAGGAGCCATACGCGCCGCCGTCGAGCCAGGTTCGGAGGTGGCAGCCGGTGATCTCGCCGTGCTTCGTGAAGCCGGTCTTGATCCACATGAGCACCGGATGGCGCCCGCGGTGGATGTAGAAGACTTCCTCGCGGGTGCACGCGATCTTCACCGGGCGCCCGGTGAGCTGCGAGAGGCGGCACGCCGCGATCTCGTGGGCGAACGGGTCGAGCTTGCCGCCGAAGCCGCCGCCCACAGGCGTGGCGACGACGCGGATATGCGCCGCCGGCATCTCTAAGATTTTCGCGAGGAGCCGGTGCACGTAGTGCGGCGTTTGGGTCGAGGACCAGAGCGTGAGCTTGCCGTCCGGGCCCGCGGACGCCACCGCCGCGTGCTGCTCCATCGGGAGATGCGTGTTGCCCTCGTAGAAGAACACGTCCTCGCGGACCAGGTCCGCGCGCGCAAACGCCGCCTCGACGTCGCCGAACTGGAGGGCGACGTTCTTGTGAACGTTGGGCCCGTCGCCGTACTCGTGGATGCGCACCTCGGGATGCGCGAGCGACTCCTCGATCGACATGAGCGCGCGCAAGGGCTCGTACTCCACGTCGATCAACCGGCAGGCGTGGTCGGCCGTCTCCTCGTCCACCGCGGCGACCGCGGCCACGGCGTCGCCCACCATGCGGACCTTCTCGGTGCAGAGCGCCTCCTCGTCCTGCGAGACGGGAAGGATGCCGAACTTCACGCGCGGCAGGTCCGCCCCCGTGATCACCGCGTACACGCCCGGCAGCGCGCGCGCCCGCGTGGCGTCGATGGAGCGGATTCGGGCGTGGGCGTGCGGAGAGCGCAGGAGCCTGCCGTACGCCATGCGCGGGAGGAAGAAGTCGTCGGCGTACCTGGTCTCTCCGGTCACCTTCGCCCAGGCGTCGATCTTCGGGAGGGGCCGGCCGATGACCGCGAACTCGTGCTTGCCCTCGGAGGGGGGCTCTGCCCCCCTTCCGAACCTCCCGCCGTCGGTGGCGCGGGCGGAGCCCGCGCTCGAACCGCCCGATTCCACGCTCATCGTGGAGCTCCCATGCGCAGCGCGGCCAACTCGACGGCGTCGAGGATCTTCGTGTAGCCGGTGCAGCGGCAGAGGTTGCCCGCGAGGGCTTCCTTGACCTCCTGGCGCGTCGGGCTCGGCCGGTCGGCGAGGAGCGCCTGAGCGGTGAGGAGGATGCCCGGCGTGCAGTAGCCGCACTGGGCGGCGCCGAGCTCCGCGAACGCCTGCTGGAGCGGGTGGAGGCGCCCACCCTCCGCCATGCCTTCCACCGTCGTGATCTCCGCGTCCGCGAGATCGGCGGGAAGCGCCAGGCACGAGAGCACGGGTTCGCCGTTCACGAGGACGGTGCAGGTGCCGCACTCGCCGAGCTCGCAGCCGTGCTTCGTCCCCGTGAGACCCAGGTCCTCCCGCAGCACCTCGAGGAGCGTCTTGTGCACGGGCACGAGGATGTCGTGGGTCTCGCCGTTGACGGTCAGGGAGAGCCGGGCCTTCATGAGCACTCCTGCCCCAGGGAGGGGTTAATCAGGGATTAACAGCAGTTCAAAAATACTGAACCGTGCCGCAGACTGTCAAGCGGGAAGAGGCCCTCGGCTAAGATATCGACCATGCCCTATCTGAGGGCCGACGACCGGGTCCGGCTCTACTACGAGGAGCACGGCCGCGGCACCCCGCTCGTGCTCGCCTACGGCATCGGCGGCAACGCGACGATGTGGGACCTCAACGTCCCCGGGCTCGCCGCCCGGCACCGGCTGATCCTCTGGGAGCCACGGGGCCACGCGCGCTCGGACAGCCCGGAGGACCCCGCGAAGTACTCGTTCCAGCGCTGGGCGCTCGATCTCAAGGCCGTGCTCGACCACCTCGGTCTCCGGCAGGCTCATGTCGGCGGGCTCTCGCTCGGCGCCGGGATCGCGACGCGCTTCGCGCTCAGGTTCCCCGCCCGCGCGAGGTCGCTGGTCGTCACCAACTCGTCGTCGGCGAGCGGGCTGCCGCTCTCCTGGCAGAACGTCGTCATGCGCGCGCGCTCGATCGAGATCACGCTGACGCAGGGCATGGACGCGATGGCGGAGTTCGCGATGGCCGAGAATCCGAACGTCTCCGAGCGGCTCGCCCTCGACCCCGGGGCGAAGGCGGAGTTCTACGAGGAGTATCGACGGCTCGCGCCGATCGGTTACGCGAACTCGCTTCGCGCGCTGCTCGCGATGGATCACATCACCGACGAGCTGCCGAAGCTCCGGATGCCCGTGCTCCTGGTGGGGGGCGACCGCGATCCGTCGCTGGCGCCGATGCGGGTCATGCACCGGAAGATCCGCGGCTCGAAGCTGGTGGTCCTGACCCCGGCGAGCCACTTCGCCAACCGCGACCAGCCCGACGCATGGAACCGCACCGTCCTCGACTTCCTCGCCCGGGTCGAGGATCGCCGGCGCCGATAGCCGCCATGGACCGTGCCCGCGTGCTCGTCGTGGAGGACGATGGCGAAGTCCGCGACCTCCTGGCCGAGACCCTGACCCAGTGGGGCTACGACGTCACGGCGGCCGGCGACGGCGCCGAGGCGCTCACGCTGCTCGACGGCCGGCTATTCGACGTGGCGCTGCTGGACATCTCGCTCCCCGGCAAGGACGGTCTGAAGCTCCTCGAGGAGATCAAGGGCCGCGACTCCGCGGTCGAAGTCGTGATGATGACGGGCAACCCGATGGTCTCGACCTCGGTGCAGACCCTCAAGGCGGGGGCCTCCGATTACTTGATCAAGCCGCTGAATCTCGAGGAGCTGCAGCCCCTGATGAGCCAGCTCATCGAACGGCGCTTTCTCAGGCAGGAGGTGGGGTCGCTGCGGGCCAGGCTGGGGCGCGAGCTCGCCGACCGGGAGCTCGTCGGGACGTCACCGCAGATGCGGGAGGTGAAGCAGACGATCGCCTCGGTGGCGACCTCGGACTCCCCAGTCCTGATCGAGGGCGAGAGCGGAACCGGCAAGGAGCTGGTGGCCGCCGCGATCCACCGCCGGTCGGCGCGCGCCAAGGGGCCCTTCGTGCCCGTCAACTGCGGCGCGATCCCCGCGGAGCTGATGGAGTCGGAGTTCTTCGGGCACGTGCGGGGCGCGTTCTCGGGCGCCGTCGCCGACGCGCTCGGCCTCGTGCGCTCGGCCCACGGCGGTACGCTGTTCCTCGACGAGATCGCCGAGCTCCCGCCGGCCCTCCAGGCCAAGCTCCTGCGCGTGCTGCAGGAGAAGGAGGTGCGGCCCGTCGGTTCGGCCAAGACGCACTCGGTCGACGCTCGCATCATCGCCGCCACCAACCGAGACCTCGAGACCGCGGTCGCGAGCGAGCGCTTCCGGCAAGACCTCTACTATCGGATCAACGTCGTGCGGATCGTCGTGCCGCCGCTCCGCGATCGCAAGGACGAGATTCCCGCGCTGGTGACGCACTTCCTCCGGCGCTTCAACGAGCGGTTCCAGCGTCACATCAAGGGGCTCACGTCCGACGCCCTGGCGGCCCTGACGGCGTACGCGTTTCCCGGCAACGTCCGGGAGCTCGAGAACTTCATCGAGCGCGCGTACGCGTTCGGCGCCAGCGGCGAGATCACGCGCGAGCACCTCCCCGCGCTCGCCCCGGCGCTCGTGCGCGCCGCCGTGGACCCGGCCGAGGAGCTCCCCACGCTCGAGGACGCCGAGCGCGACCTGATCCGCCGCGCGCTCGCCCGCCACGGAAACGACAAGGACAAGGCCGCCCGGGCGCTCGGCCTCACCGTCCGCACGCTCTACCGCCGCATCAAGAAGTTCGAGTCGACCTGACCCCCGCGCGCTACTTCTTGCCGGCGTCGTAGATCTCGCCGAAGAGCACCCACCGCTCGCCGTCGAACTTCGCGAGCTGCTCCTGCTCGATCGGGTAGAAGTCGGTCGGGCTCGTGTTGACCTTGATCCCGGGCAACAGCATCGGCAGCGAGAGGTTCTTGATGCTCGCCGCCTGTTTCATGATGTTTTCGCGCGAGAGGTTGTCGCCGCATTGCTTGAGGACGTGGACCAGTCCCTGGGCGGCGGTGTACCCGAACACGTTGCCGAGGTCGGCGAGGTCGCCCTCCGGATAGTACTTCTTCATAAACGCGAGCCAGTCCCTGTACCCTTGATCGTCCTTCCAGGTCGGATCGGTCGGGTCCTTGAGATAGAAGGTCGACACGATGTCCTTCGAGTTCTGGAAGCCCGCCGGCTTCAGCACGGCGCCGACGGAGTTCGAGACGTTGTTGAGCAGGTGGAGCGGCTTCCAGCCGATCTCGGCCGACTTCTTGATCGCCTGTGCGGCGTACTTCGGAATCGTGACGTTGAAGAAGACGTTGGCGCCGCTGTTCTTGAGGTTGACGATCTGCGAGTCGATCGTCGGATCGGACGTCTCGTAGGTCTGCTCCATCACGATGAGCTTCTTGGCGGCGTCGCCGAGCCCGTCCTTGAAACCTTTCACGTAGTCTTTGCCGTAATCGTCGTTCTGGTAGAGGATCCCGATTCTGGCGTTGGGAACGTTCTTCAGGACGTACCGGGCGTAGATGTGCCCCTCGGTCTGGTAGTTGGGCTGCCAGCCCATCGTCCACGGGAAGTGCTGCGGATCACCCCACTTGGTGGCGCCGGTCGCGACGAAGAGGTGGGGGATCTTCTGCGCGTTCACGTACTTGTGGATCGCGCTGTTGGTGGGCGTGCCCAGGGTGTTAAACAGGAACGCGACCTGGTCCTGTTCGACGAGCCGGCGGACCATCTCGACCGTCTTGGGCGGGCTGTAGCCGTCGTCATAGGTGATGAAGTTGATCTTGCGGCCGTTGATGCCGCCTTCGCCGTTGACCTTCGTGAAGTAGGCGGCGATGACCTTGCCGATCGTGCCGTACGCCGATGCGTTGCCGCTGTACGGGTTGGTGTGACCGATCCTGATCTCGGTTCCCGTGACGCCGGGTGTCTCCGCCGAGACCGGCGAAGTCGGAACGGCGAGTCCGAGCGCCGCGACGAGAGCGAGAGTAACGATGCGCCTGCGCGTCATGATCTCCTCCTTGCCCCTGGCCTGCACCCCGTGAACCTTCACACCGGCCCTCCGGCTCCGCCAGAAGCGCGGGCGAGCCGGTTCAGCACGAGTTTCAGCGACCCCGCGATGCCCCGCGGCATCGTGTACATGAACACGATCAAGAAGATGCCATAAATCGCCCACGGCGCAGCCTTCGAAATGTCCTGCGCCCAGTTGGGCACGAACTGGATGAAGAGCGCGCCGAAGATCGCGCCCGAGATGGATGCGAGCCCGCCGACGACGATCCCCACGAGGAGGGTGATCGACAGAAACACGTTGAATGTATCGGGCGCCACGAAGGCGACGGCGACCGCGCTCAGCGCTCCCGCCACGCCCGTGTAGGCGGCACTCACGCCGAAGGTCAGCGACTTGTAAAGGGCGGTGTTGACGCCCATCGCCTGGGCGGCGATCGGGTTGTCGCGGATCGCGACGATCGCCCGCCCCGTCCGGCCGCGCAGCAGATTCGCGCTGAGCACGAATAAGACGACGAGCACGCCGAGCGTCATGAAGTAGAGCCACTGGTCCGGGGTCAGCGTCAGACCGGCCGGCGCCTCGGGCCTCGAGAGCACGATCCCCTGCGAGCCGCCCGTCCAGTGCTCGAAGTACTTGAGGATTTGCGGCACGGCGAGGGCCAGCGCGAAGGTCGCGAGCGCGAGATAGAGCCCCTCGAGCCGGAGCGCCGGGATCCCGAAGAGGAACCCGGCGACGAGACAGACGAGGCCGGCCACGGGAATCGTCAACCCATACGGCACGTTCCACTTGTCGAGCATGATCGCGGTCGTATAGGCGCCGATCGCGTAGAAGGCGCCGTGACCGAGCGAGATCTGGCCGTTGTAGCCGGTGAGGATGTTGAGGCCGAGCAGCGCGATCGCGTAGATCCCGACCTGCGTGAACTGGAACGCGCGGAACCCGCTCAGCGCGAACGGAAGCGCGCAGGCCAGGGCGAGCGCCGCGACCACGAGCGCGCGCTCCCACGCCCGCGCCCCCGTCATACGCGGTGCACCACGGCCCGCCCGAAGAGGCCGCTCGGCTTGACGACGAGGACGACCAGGATCATGGTGAGGGCGACGGTGAGCTTGAGCTCGGTGCCGATGAAGCGCACGTAGGTTCCGACGAGGTTCTCGACGACGCCGACGATGAGACCGCCGAGCACCGCGCCGCCCGGGCTCGTGAAGCCACCGAGCGTCGCGGAGGCGAAGGCGTAGATCAGAATGCCGCCCATCATGTTGGGGTCGAGGAAGACGATCGGCGCGACCATCATCCCGGCGACCGCGCCCACGAGCGCGGCGAGCCCCCAGCCCACCGCCAGCATCCAGCCCACACGGATCCCGCAGAGCCGGCTCGACGACGGGTTCTGCGCCGCCGCCCGCATGGCGAGCCCGAGCATCGTGTAGCGGAAGAACACGTAGAGGAAGACGAGCACGACGAGCGTCACGCCGATGGCGCCGAGGTCGTGGGCGCCGAAGACCACGGTGCCGATGACGATCGGCGTCTCGGGGAACGGGCTCGGAAAGGGCTTCTGGATGTACGAGTAGATCCAGCCGGCGAGGCTGTTCAGGATGACGAGGAGGCCGATGCACACGATGACGATCGTGAGGATCGGCGCGTTCTCGACCGGGCGGATCACGACGCGCTCGATCACGAGCCCGCCGACGAAGGCGATCGCCAGCGTGGCGACGAACGCCGCCCAGTACGGAAGCCCGGCGTTGATCATCGTCCAGGCGAGGTAGGTGCTGAACATCGCCATTTCGCCCTGGGCGTAGTTCACGACGTCGGTCGCCTGGTAGATCATCACGAGCGCGAGCGCCAGGCTCCCGTAGATACCGCCGGTCGCGAGCCCGGACACCACCTGCTGGAGGAAGATCTCCATCGCCTCAGTATCCGAGATACGCGCGCCGGATCGCGTCGTCGCGCCGGAGGTCGGCGGACGGGCCCGACATGACGACACGGCCGGTCTCGAGGAGGTACGCGTGATCGGCGAGGTCGAGCGCCGTCGCCGCGTTCTGCTCGACGAGGAGGACGCCCACGCGCTCCTCCCGATTGATCGCGCGCACGATGCGGAAGATCTCGCGGACGACGAGCGGCGCGAGCCCGAGCGAGGGCTCGTCCAGCAGCAGCAAGCGCGGCCGCAGCATGAGCGCGCGCCCGACCGCGAGCATCTGCTGCTCGCCGCCGGAGAGGCTCCCCGCGATCTGGCGCCGCCGCTCGCCGAGCACGGGGAAGTAGTCGTAGACGCGCGTGAGGGCGCCGGCGAGCGCGCCCTTCTCCCGCCGCGCGTAGGCGCCCAGTCTCAGATTTTCCTCGACGGTGAGCTGCATGAACGTGCCGCGCCCCTCGGGCACGTGGGCGATGCCGAGCCGGACGATGTCCTCGGTCGCCCGGCCGGCGAGGCGCCGACCGTCGAAGCGGATCTCGCCGGCCGTCCGCACCATGCCGCACACGGCGCGCAGCGTCGTCGTCTTGCCGGCCCCGTTGGCGCCGAGGATCGTGGTGATCCCGCCGTCCTCCACCTCGAAGCGGATCCCGTGCAGGACTTTCGTCCAGCCGTACTGCGCCTCGAGGCCCTCGACCTCGAGCAGCGCCATCACCGGGTCTCCGCGCCGACGCGCTCGGCGGTGCCGAGGTACGCGCGGATGACATCGGGGTTCCGCTGGACGTCCACGGGCGGCCCCTCGGCGATCTTGCGGCCGAAGTCGAGCACGACGACCCGGTCCGAGACCTGCATGACGAGCCCCATGTGGTGCTCGACGAGGAGCACGGTCACGCGCCGCGCGTCACGGATCGCGCGGAGGAGCTTCGCCAGCGCGGCGACCTCCTCGTGGTTCAGACCACTCGCCGGCTCGTCGACGAGGAGCAGCCGCGGGCTCGCCGCGAGCGCGCGGGCCAGCTCGACGCGCTTGAGCGTCCCGAACGGCAGGCCGGCCGCCGGATGGTGGGCGACGTCCTCGAGATCGAGGAAGGCGAGGATCTCCGTCGCCCGCGCGCGGATCGCCGCCTCCTCCCGGGCGACCCAGCCGAGGCGGAGAGCATTCGAGAGGAAGTCGCTGCGCGTCCGGCAGTGAACGCCGACCATGACGTTCTGCAGCACGCTCAGCGTCGGAAAGAGCGCGAGGTTCTGGAAGGTGCGGCCGATGCCGAGCTCGGCGATCCGGTGCGCCGGCCGTTCCAGGAGGGCGCGGCCGTCGAAGAGGACCTCGCCCCGGGCCGGCGTGTAGAGCCGGCTCAGGCAGTTGAAGAGCGTCGTCTTGCCCGCGCCGTTCGGGCCGATCAGGCCGACGATCTGACCCTCGTCCACGTCGAACGACACGGAATCGAGCGCGATGATGCCGCCGAAACGGACGGTGAGGTCACGAACGGACAGGATCGGCATCAGGCGGGTGTGAAGCGCGGAATGCTGACGTCGGCGTTGACATCCTCGAAGGTGACGCGCACCTCCATCCCGATCCTGACCTTCTCGGGATCGCAGCCGACGAGGTTGGTCAACACCTGCACGCCTTCGTCGAGCTCGACCCAGGCGAGGACGTACGGCAGCTCGTCTCTGAAGCCGCGCGCCTGCGTGCGGTGCGTGACCGTGAAGCTGTAGACTCTCCCGCGCCCTGGGCTCGGCAGCCATTCGAGGTCGTCGCTCCAGCAGGCGGCGCACACGCCGCGCGGGTAGTGCTGGCGCGCGCCGCACGCGCGGCAGCGCTGGACGAGGAGCTGTCGGCGCTTGCATCCCTCCCAGAACGGCCGCGACTCGGCGGTGATCTCGGGGAGCGGCTTCGTGTACTCGGCCACGGCTACGTCGCCCCGAGAATGAGCGTGGCGGACGAGTGGCGCGTGCCGAGCGTGCCGCCCGTGCCGTGCACGAGGGCCACCCGACAGTCCGGCACCTGGCGGGCGCCGCACTCACCGCGGAGCTGCTTGACCGCCTCGATGACGAGGAAGATCCCGCGCATCCCCGGGTGATTCGACGAGAGGCCGCCGCCGTCGGTGTTGACGGGGAGCGCGCCGCCGAGCCCGAGCCGCCCGCCCTCGACGAACCGCCCCCCGTCGCCTTTCTTGCAGAAGCCCAGATCCTCGAGCGTCACGAGCACGGTGATCGTGAACGAGTCGTAGATCATCGCCATGTCGATGTCGTCGTGGCTCACGCCTGCTTCCGCGAGCGCGCGCGGCCCGGTCTGCGCCGCCGCCGAGACCAGATAGTCGCGGTGGCCCGCCGCGGTGTGGGCGATCGCCTCCGCACCCGCCAAGAGTCGCACGGGCGGCTTCCTGAGGTCGCGCCCGAGGTCCGGGTGCACCACCACGACCGCGCCGCCACCGTCGGTGATCACGCAGCAGTCGAGCAGGTGGAGCGGCGAGGAGATCATCGGCGATCGCACCACGTCGTCGATCGTGATCGGCTCGCGGTAGAGCGCCACGGGGTTGAGTCCCGCGTGGCGCCGGCACGCCACGGCGATCTCGGCGAGCTGCGCTCCGGTCGTCCCGTACACGTGCATGTGACGCTGGGCCACGAGCGCGTAGAGGCCGACCGTGGAGATCCCGTAGAGCCCTTCGAACTGGTCCACGTACTCGCCGGCGATCCGCTCGCGCGTCCCGACGGCGATCCCCGACGAGCGCGAGGTGGAGCCGTAGGTGATGAGCGCGACGCGGCACCGACCCTCCGCGATCGCCGCTGCCGCGTGGTTCACGTGGGCGACGAACGACGACCCGCCGATGGTCGTCCCGTCGATGTACCTCGGGTTGAGGTTGAGGTAATCCACCGTCGCGAGCGGCCCCACGCCCGGGTTGGTCCCGACGGTGAAGTAGCCGTCGACGTCCTTCGGTGCGAGGCCGGCGTCGGCGAGGGCGGCGCGAGCCGAGATCGCCTGGATCTCGAGCGCGCTCTTGGCGGTCTTCCGCTCGGGGAACTCGTACACCCCCGCGATCAGCGGCGCACGCGTCACCCGCGCTTTTTTCGCGGGCGGCTGTGCGCGCTGAGCCCGCGCTCCCAGAGGTACTCCTTCTCGCGCATGTGCTTGCCGACCCAGCGGCCGAGGACGAAGAACGCGTCGCTCAGCCGGTTGACGTAGCGCAGCACCCACTCGTTGAGGGGCTCCACGCGCGAGAGCCTCAGGACCTCGCGCTCCGCGCGGCGGCACACGGTGCGCGCCTGGTGGAGGAACGCGTTGATCCGGCCGCCGCCGGGCAGCGTGAAGGACTTGAGCGGCTCGAGGTCTTTCTGGCAGTGGTCCATGAGGCGCTCGAGCGCCGTGACCTGCGCCTCGCCCACCTTGAACATCCCCTCGTACTCCGCCTCTCGCGGCGTGGCCAGCTCGCTGCCAAGGTCGAATAGCTCGTTCTGGATCTTCCGGAGAACCTCGTCGAGCCAGCGGTGGTGCTCGCCCTCGGCGAGACGCTCCTCGTTGAACGTGCGGACGATGCCCACGATCGCGTTCAGCTCGTCGATCGTCCCGTAGGCGACGATGCGCGGCGAGTCCTTGGGCACGCGCTTGCCGCCGACCAGCGCGGTCTCGCCACGGTCGCCCAGACGCGTGTAGACGCGCGTGATGCTGATCGTCATCGATGACCTCCGCTGCGGTATTCTACTCGACGTGAAGACCCGGGCGCGCGCGGTTCTGGCGACGGCCGCCGGCACGCACTTCGTTCACGACGGCTTCTCCGACATCCTCTACGTCCTGCTGCCGCTCTGGGCTCAGGAGTTCCGGTTGGGTCTCACGCAGGTCGGAATGATCCGTACCGCCTACTCGGGCGCGATGGCGGCGTTCCAGCTTCCGGCGGGCCTCCTCGCCGAGCGCTGGGGCGAGCGGAGGTTGCTCGCCACGGGCACGGCGGTGACGGCGTGCGGCTTCGTCGCCGCGGGCGCGTGGGCCGGCGGCTTCGCCTCGCTGCTGGGACTGCTCCTGATCGCGGGACTCGGCTCGGGCGTCCAGCACCCGCTCTCGTCCTCGCTCGTCTCCAAGGCGTACGAGACGGGTGCCCGCCGCGCGGCGCTCGGCACGTACAACTTCTCTGGCGACGTCGGCAAGGTCGTGGTGCCCGCGGCCGTCGCGCTCGCGACGACCCTCGTGGGCTGGCGCGCGGCCGCGGCCGGCTACGGCCTCCTGGGCCTCGCGGCCGCCGCGGCGATCGTGCTGCTCCTGACGCGCCTGGCCGCCGGCGCCGCGCCGGACGCGGCGGCGCGCGCCGCCGCGCGCTGGGGCAACGGCTGGGGGATCCGCGACGCGCGGGGCTTCCAGGCGCTCACCGCCATCGGAATGATCGACAACGCGACCCGCACGGGCCTGCTCACCTTCCTGCCGTTCGCGCTCATCGCCAAGGGCACGACCGTGGCGGGCGTGGGCACCGCGCTCGCGCTCGTGTTCGCGGGCGGGGCGCTGGGCAAGTTCGTCTGCGGCCTGGCGGCCGAGAGGGTCGGCGTGATCCGCACCGTGGTCCTGACGGAGGGCGCGACCACGCTCGGCATCGTCGCGGTCGTCGCGGCGCCGCTCCCCGTGGCGCTCGCGGTTCTGTTGGCCGCAGACCGCCGCTCGCGCGCCTACGGACTCTACTACACGCTCACCGTCGGTGCCTCGGCGACCGCGCCGACGCTCTACGGCGTGCTCGGCGACGCCGTTGGAGTGACGGCGACGCTCCTCACGGTCGCCGTCATCGTGCTCGTCACGATCCCGCTCTGCCTGGTCCTGCGCGCCTCCGTCGCCGAGCCCGCGCGCGCCTAGCCTAACTTCCGCGGTTCGAGAGGGTCGGATCCCATTTACGAGAAAAGTTGGCGCGCCGATTGCCACCCGCACACCGCGTCGACTCCGCCGAGAGGCGTGGCGCGTCGCTGAAGAGCTGGGTTGGGCGAAGACCTACGACGCCGAATACGTCGCCCTTGCCCGAGTTCTCCGCTGCCGATTCTTCACGATCGACGATCGTCTCCGCCGGGGCCGCCAGGCGGATCGTCGCAATCGTGGGTCCACGCGATCTGTAGGACGGTAGGGGACGTCACCACCGGGCGCGGACGCGCCCCCATCGGAACCGCAGG
>MNCR01000052.1 GCA_001914535.1 Candidatus Rokubacteria bacterium 13_2_20CM_69_15_1 | reverse complement strand
CTCGGGTACATCTCGGGCGGTCCCCTTGCGGCGTGGCTGATCGAACGGCTCGGCTGGCGCGACGCCTACGCGCTCCTCGGGAGCGGCTGCGGGCTCATCACGATGCTCGCGGCGCTCACCGTGCGACTGCCTCGGGCAGCCGAGGCGACCGAGCTTCGCGGACCCCGCGCGCGAAGCGATGCGACGGACGCCGTCGCGGACGGCGTCACGCTCGGTGAAGCCCTCGGGGATGCGCGCCAATGGTGCCTCAACGTCGCCTGGCTCCTGCTCGGCGGCCTCGCGTTGATGGTCTCCGTCCACATCGTGCCGTTCGCGCGCGACGCGGGCCTCGGCCTCGCCGGCGCCGCGCTCGCGCTCACCGCCTACGGCGTCGGCGCCGTGAGCGGGCGGATCGCTGCGGGCGCGATGTCCGACCTGGTCGGCACGCTCGCGACCATCCGCGCCGGCTACGTGCTCCAGGCGCTGGCGTTGGTGGTCCTCCTGTGGGTGCCCTCGCGCGAGGCACTGCTCGCCTCGGTCGTGGCGTTCGGGGCGGGTGTGGGGGCTTCGGACACGATGATCACGAAGGTTATCCCCGACGTGTTCGGGGTGCGAGCGCTCGGCGCCATCATGGGCGTGCTCACGCTGGGCTGGCGGTGCGGGGCCGCGCTGGCTCCTGCCGCTGCCGGATTCCTCTACGACGCGACCGGCTCGTACGCCGTCCCGTTCGGCGCGGCGCCGCTCGTCGTGCTCGTGAGCTGGGGGTTCTTCGCCCGGGGAACGGCTCGTCTGCGTGCACCGAAATTTTGACCGACAGGCGCCTCAGCCATTCTACAATCAGAGAGGACTGTGAGTCCGAAAGGAGACGTCGATCATGAGGAACACTCGTCTCTTCGTTTTGTTTCTCGCGGTAGGGCTGCTGCTCTCCGGATGTGTCGCTCAGTCGAAATACCGAGATCTGGAGGCGAAGGCGTCAGCCGAGCGGTCCTCGCTAGAGAGCGACATCTTGGCCCTCAAATCTCAGGTCGACGGCCAGCGCCAAGAGGTCGCGCGTCGAGAGGCGCAGATCGCGTCGCTCACCAAGCAGACGACCGATCTCGAGAAGCAGACGGCCGATCTCGAGGCTCGAAAGGCGGCGCTGGAGAGTCAAGTCGCCGAGATCAACGACCGGCTCGCCGAGACGGAAAAGCGAGCGGCCGAGACGACCAAGGAGAAGGACGCCGAGATCGCCCGCCTGAAAGGCACCTATGACAGTCTGGTCAAAGACCTTCAGGGTGAGATCTCGAAGGGCCAGATCAAGGTCACGCAGATCCGGGACAAACTCTCCGTGCAGCTGGTGGAAAAGATTCTCTTCGACTCGGGCAAGGCAGAGATCAAGCCAGAGGGCAAGGAAGTGCTGTCCAAAGTCGGCAAGGTGCTCCTTGGGGTGACGGACAAGCAGATCCGAATCGAAGGCTATACGGATTCGGTGCCGATCAGCGCCGCGCTCCGCCAGCGGTTCCCGACCAACTGGGAGCTCTCCGCGCAGAGGGCGACGACGGTGCTCCGGTTCCTGGAGACTGCCGGCGTCGACGGCAAGAATCTTGCGGCCGTCGGCTATGGGCCCTTCAAGCCGGTCGCCAGCAATGACACCCTGGAGGGGCGTGCCGAGAACCGCCGGATCGAAATCGCGCTGACACCGCTCGACGTCCAAGAGGTCCTGAAAGAGTTGCGCTGACGCCCGGGCCGCGCGCTCACTCACACGCCCCCTGCGCGACCGCCACGTTCGAGGCCGCTGTCGGCCTTGTTCGTCGCGGGCGCCGGGGGGCGTGCGCGTCGACCGTGGACACATGCGGGCTGGAGAAAATGAACGCCACCCGACGCCAGTGGCCTGGCTCAGCCGGTGCACAACGGACAGCGGAGGAGCTGAGGATGTACAAGCGCGCCGCGATGATAGGCGTTCTCGTCATTTCCCTGGCCGGCATCGGGCTGTCGGGCTGCAAGATGGCTCCTCCGCCGGACCGTCAGAGCCAGCTCATCGCGAAGGGACGAGACCTCTTCTTCAACGAGACCTTCGCCGGCAACGGGCGAACGTGCGGAACCTGCCATCCGGCGGAGAACAACTTCACCATCGATGCGGCGTTCATCGCCACGCTCCCGAAAGACAATCCCCTCTTCGTCGCCGAATTCAACCCGGCCTTGAAGGAGAACTTCGAGAACCCGGCGCTCATGCGTGAGTTCGGGCTGATCCAGGAGAATCTGGACGGGTTCGACGACCTCAAGAACAAGTTCGTCATGCGGGGGGTCCCGCACGTGCTGGCTCTCCGGACCTCGGTGCAGAGCCCCGCGGGGCCCCGCACCGGATGGTCGGGAGACGGCGCTCCCGGCGATGGATCGCTCCGGTCCTTCGCGACCGGCGCCGTCATCCAGCACTTCACCAAGACTCTGAACCGGGTCCCCGGCGTCGATTTCCGTCTGCCCACCGACGAGGAGCTCGACGCGATGGAGGCCTTCCAGCTGTCCCTGGGGCGGCAGCAGGACCTGGTCCTGCCCCTGCGGCTCAAGGGCACGGTGCCCAAGCGGGGCCAGGCGATCTTTCTCGACAACAAGCTCGGCAAATGCAACCTCTGCCATGTGAATGCCGGGGCGACGGCGAACTTTGGCGGGGGCACCCTCGGGAACGCCAACTTCAACACGGGTGTGGAGGACCTTCCCGATCAGCCCGCTCGTCTGACCGGCAAGGCGGTCCCGCGCGACGACGGGTTTCGCTCGCCGGGCGACCGGACGTTCAACGTTCCGCCGCTGGTGGAGGCGGCGGATAGCGGGCCGTTCTTCCACAACAACGCCATCGAGACCATCGAAGGCGCGGTCGCCTTCTACGACGGCGACTCGTTCAACAATTCCCCGGCGGGCGCCGCGCTGAAGAAGGCCGACCCCCGGGGCGTGGGCATCGAGCTCGATGGGACGCAGATCGTGGCCATCGCCGCCTTCCTGCGGGTCATCAATACGCTCGAGAACATCCGGCAAAGCATCGAGTTGCTGGAGGCGAGCCGGGCGGCGGCCGCGTCCGAGGAGAAGCGGCGGAATCTCGACCGGGTCATTCGCGAGACCCAGGACAGCATTCGTGTGCTGGAGGGCGGCGGCCTTCACCCCGATGCCGTGGCCCACCTGCAGGAAGCCCGACGGCAGACCGAAAAGGCCGCCCGGAGTGTATTCTTCAGCCGCAAGCACACGGGGGAGGCCATCCGCGAGCAAAAGGCGGCGAGAGCCTTCCTCGCCGAATAGCCGAATAGAGGAAGCGAGGGCAGGCGTATGAACGTCCGGACGTTTCTCGTCGGAGTGGTCGGGATGAGTGCGCTCGTGGCGGCGGGGGCCTCCGCGCAGGAGATGACCGAGCGGTTCATTCCAATCGGGCAGTCGCCGGGCCTGTCCGGGAAGCACACGGTCATCGGGAAAATTCAAGCCGTCAACGCGCGGGATCAGACCGTCGCGATCGTCGCTCCTGCGGGGGCCTGGAACGCCAAGGTCACGGACCGGACGAAGATCTGGTTAGATCGAAGCAGCCTTCGGCAGCCGAACCTGAAGGGGACATTCGCCGACCTGAGGCCGGGCGCGACGGTCGAGGTGAAGCCCGAGGGTCGCCAGGCCGGGGCCTCGGGCGGACCCGCCGAGTGGATCAAGGTCCAAGTCTCAGCATCTCCTTGACGCGGCCCCCACCGCCAAGGCTTACAGCGGCCCCGCGCGCCACGGGCTGGTGATCGCCACGGTCATCCCGCTGCCGCGGGACCCGTTCCCGAAGATGTTCACGAACATCGTCTGCCCCGACGGACTGAAGCAGGCACCCGCGAACTCGCTGTTGTTCAGCCGGTTGACGGCGAATTCGAAGGCCTCGCCCGTCGAGGCGATTCCCACGAGACGGTTGACGTCGGTGATCCCGGGTGCCTGCGGGTGGGTATCGTTGTCCCGCCCGCCGGCGTCGTCCTCGCACACGATCAGGCCACCGCGTGGCGTCACCGTGATGTTATCGGGCGAGTCGAGCACCGCCTGTCCCGGCGACTCGAAGATGAGCCGGAGCCGACCGGCGGACCGCCCGGCCGGCGCGTAGCGCCAGATCTGGCCGTAGCCTTCCCGGAAGCCGTCCGCGTTGACGTCGCCGTTCTTGGCATCGCCGCCGCTGGTGGAGACGAAGAAGACGTTGCCGGCGTCCCACCGGCACCCCTCGAGGCGATTGAACATCGCGCCGCCCCGGGAGAAGCCTTGCGTGAACGTGCGTGTCGCGCGGTCGCCCGGGGCCGCCGGATCAGGATCGTCGACATCGACCCACGTGACGGACAGCACCAGGTCGAGCGTCGCCCCTTCGCGCGTGTCGTACTGCGGCCGGCCGGTGACGCCGAGCATCTGCAGCGCGCCGCCCGCTTGGAGGTCGTTGGGATCGTCCGGCCGGTAGCGGTAGAAGCCCGAGCCCACGCCGGCGCCGGCGTCCTCGGTGAGGTAGACGGTCCCGGTGCGCTGATCGACGGCGACCGCCTCGTGCGAGAACCGCCCCATCGCCTTGATCGGCGCGGCCTTCTGGAGCTGGCCCGGCTCCACATCGAGCGGCACCGCGAAGACGTAGCCGTGAGGCTCCCCCCAGGGCGGCGTGCCCGCCGTCGTCTCCTCGCACGTGAGCCAGGCGCTCCCGCCCAAGCCGACGCCGCCCGCGCAGTTGACGATGGTCCCGTTCAGGCTGATGTAGTCCTGCACCAGCCGCTGCCGCCGCTCGTCGTAGTCCAGGGTGACGGTGCCGCCGCGGCCGAGGCGATCGTAGCGCGTCGCGGCTTCGCCGAGCACCGAGCCCGCGCCGGGCGCCGCGCGGTCCTCCTGGTTACGGATCAGCCGAACGAGGCGGCGGTCTCTCGGATGGGCGAAGGCCGCCATGCCGTCGTGGTTGACGGGAACCGGGTTGCCGTCTGACAGCGTGCCCCCGATGACGCTGAAGACGCGGTAGTCAAAGCCGTCCGGCAGGGCGAGGATCGGGAAGATCGCCAGGTCCGGGAACCCCGCAGCCACGATGTCGTCGGGGTTGCTCGGTCTGACAGGCGCCAGCGATCCATAGCCGCCGCCACGGAGGCTGCGCCCGTTCGCCGCCAGCGCCGAGCGCGCGCCGAGGCGGCCGAGCGCCGAGAGGCTCAGCGCAGCGCCACCGACGGCCAGCGCCGAGCGACCGAGGAACGCGCGCCGGCTCCCGGGGTGTCGCGGTTCGGTCATCCTGCGCGTCACGCCTCCGTCAGATCGAGAATCGGGACCTGAACACGCGACGGATCAGATACGGATTGGCGCCGAGGTGGTAAAGACCGGTGATGTCTCCGGCCTTGAGCGCCGCCCGCTCTTCCTCGCTCAGGTCGTGGCCGGTGAGATCGTCGTCGGTGAGCCGCTCCTTCATCACGTGCTGGCGGGCGACGGCCGTCAGGATCTTGTTGAGGGCGTACGAGGTCCTGATCACGAATGCACCCACACCGTCGCGCAGCCGGTGATCCACTCCGGGACGGGCTCATAGGCGAGCACCTCGCCCTTCCAGCCCGGGACGGCGCCGAGCAGCGCGATCCAGTTGCGGATCTCCTGACCCCCGTTGCCGCCGTCACGCTCGATCTCGGCGTGGGTGAGGCGGATGAGCGGCTCGATGTCGGCGCGGACGACGTGATCGAGCACGCGACGATCGAAGTCGGGGTTGATCCGCCCGGTCTCGGGCGTGCCGACCCAGTGCGAGATGCCGCCGGTGGCGAGGAACGCGATGCGCTCCGTCGCGGGCCGGGACCGGGCGAACGCTCCGACGAACGCGCCGACCTCGTGGCAGCGCCGCGGGGTCGGCAGCGGCGGCGCCGCGCAGTTCGTGTAGACCGGCATGACCGGCACCAGCCCCTCCGGGAGCAGGAAGTGGAGCGGGACGGACAGCTCGTCCCAGCTCTCGATCTCGTAGGAGTAGGCGAAGTCGAAGCCGGCGGCGAGCCCGCGCTCGAGGAGCGCCGCGCCCCACTCGGGCGCGCCTTGGACTTTCCGCGGCGCGATCCGCATGAACCGCGCGGCGCCTGCACTCGGCGCGTCGTAGGCCGCCGCCAGACCGATGCAGAAGGCGGGCATGTTGCTGTAGGGGAAGTTCTGGATGTGGTCGTTCACGAACATCACGATGAGGTCGGGGCGCGCCGCCGCGAGCCGCCGGCGGAGCTCGTGAAAGCCGCCGTACAACCGGTCCCGCTGCTCGGGCCTCGACACCTCGGGCCTTCCGGTGATCAGAGGCGCGTGGGAGGTCAAGAGAGCCGCGACGATCTCGGCCATGGTGCCCTCGCCAACTTCACCACCCGGACCGGACGGTGTCAAGGCCGGGGGTGTACAATGCGCGAACCGAGGGAGGAAGCCATGCGACTTCTGAGCCAGGAAGAGCTCGACGGCCTGCTGCCGGCCGAGACCGCCGCCTTCCCCGGGCCGATTCCGACGCAGAGCGTCTCCAGCGACGAGTTCATGCCGGCGCCCCAGACCGAGCAGCAACGTCGGGTCGAGGCGCGGATCAAGGCGCTCGGCAGCGCGCTCGGCCAGACGCACGGGATGACCCGGCGGCAGTTCCTCGCGACCGCGTCCGGCATGGCGGCCGCGTTCGTGGTGATGAACGAGGTGTACGGCACGCTCTACAGCGCGAGCCTTGCCGAGGCGGCCGATCGCGAGATGGCCGCGGAGCGGGCGAAGTCGCTGCGGGACCAGTTCATCATGGACTGCCACACCCACTTCCTGCGGGACGACACCCGCATCATGACGTTCGTGCGCCAGCGCCAGGCCGTCGGGAAGGCCGGCTGGAATCCCGCCCTGGCCGACAAGGAGCAGACGCTCGAGGATCTCAAGTTCGCCAACTACTACAAAGAGGTCTTCCTCGACAGCGACACGAAGGTGGCGCTCATCTCGGGATCCCCGTCGGACATCCCGCAAGACTGGTTCCTCACGAACGAGATGAAGGCGGAGGCGCGGGCGCGGGTGAACCGTGACGCCGGCGCGCGGCGGATGCTGAGCCACGCCATCTTCACGCCCGGGCAGCCGGGGTGGCTCGAGGCGATCGACCGCGCCATCGCCGACCTCAAGCCCGACTCGTTCAAGGGCTACACGATCGGCGACAATACCAACAAGCAGATCAGCAAATACCCCTGGCGCATGGACGACGAGAAGGTCGCGTACAAGGGCTACGAAAAGTTCCTCAAGGCGGGCCTCGTCAACGTCTGCGTCCACAAGGGCCTGTTCCCGCCGTCGATCGAGACGCAGTTCCCGCACCTGCTCGCCTGCTCGGACGTGCGGGACGTCGGCCGGGCGGCGAAGGACTGGCCGCAGCTCAATTTCATCATCTACCATTCGGCCTACCGCTTCGCCGGCGGCGGCAGGGTCGAGGATGCCTGGGGGCAGTTCGAGAAGACCGGGCGCATCGAGTGGGTGACCGACCTCGCCGAGATCCCGTCGAAGTACGGCGTCACGAACGTGTACGGCGATCTCGGGCAGATCTTCGCCCAGAGCACGGTGGCCGACCCGCGGGTGTGCGCGGCGATGCTCGGGCAGCTCGTCCGGGGGCTGGGCGCCGACCACGTGGTCTGGGGCAGCGACGCCATCTGGACCGGCTCGCCTCAGTGGCAGATCGAGGCGCTGCGTCGGCTCGAGATCCCGGACGACATGCAGAAGAAGTACGGCTTCAAGCCGCTCGGGCCGGCCGACGGCCCCCTCAAGAACGCGATCTTCGGCGAGACCAACGCGCGCCTGTACAAGTACGAGCGGCGCGCGGCTCTCGCGGGAGATCGCATCGCGGCGATGAAGACGGAGTACGAGCGGGCGGGCGCGGCGCGCTCGAACCTCCGCTACGGCTATATCGCGAAGGCCGCCTCGCGTCGGTGAAGACCCCGTGATCCGCTACGGCCACCCGGCGCCGGCGTTCTCCCTGCCGTCGACGAGCGGCCGCCCCGTCTCGCTCGCGGACTTCCAGGGCAAGGCCGAGGTCGTGCTGCTCTTCTACTGCTACGACTGGGGCGGTATCTGAACACCGGAGCTGAGCGACCTCGGGGGGGTCGCCGCTCACCTCGGAGAACGCGAGGCCGTCGTCCTCGCGATCAGCGGTGACAGCCCCTTCTCGCAGGCGGAATTCCATCGGCGGCACCGCTTTCCGTTCTTGCTCCTCAGCGACGTGCATCGGACGGTGATGCGCGCGTACGAGGCGTGGGACGCGGAGCGGAACGTGGCCTATCGCTCGACGTTCGTCGTCGATCGTGACGGGCTCCTGCGCTGGGGCCAGGCCGGCGACCGTCACATGGTCCGGAGCGGCAGCGAGATTCTCCGCGTCCTCGACCTGATCCGATCGCTGAAGGGCGCGTGATCGACGCGGTCTACCCCGTCAGCGTGCCGATCGCGTGCGACGCCAGCTCCGTGTCGACCAGGTCCTCGAAGCGGTGGCGCCGCGTGATGAATCCGCCGCCCAGGAGGATCTCCTGCAGCGCCTCGAACCCCGCCCGCGTCAGCACCGGCTCCGCCACCCAGGTGGACTGGAGGCGATAGCGCTCGACCGCCCGCACGCGGATCCCGGCGTCGATGTCGGCGAACGCGGGGGCCAGCACGGCCGCGATCTCCGCCGCCGTGGCGGCCGCCATCCAGCGTTGCGCCCGCGCGAGCCCGCGCACGAAGCGAACGATGACGTCGCGCTCCCGCGCGAGCGTCTCGGGCGTCGCCATGAAGGAGCTGAACGGCACCGGCCCCGTGGCCTCCCCCATCGACGCGACGAGGTGCCCCGTGCCGTCGGCGACGAGTTCGTCCACGATCGGCGGGCCGTGCTCGAGGAAGTCCGCCTTGCCGGCGCGGAAGGCGGCGATCGCGTCGGCCGTCGAGAGATCGCGGACGAACGTGACCCGCGCGGGATCGACGCCGTGGCGGCGGAGGACCGCCTGCATGCAGAGCCACGGCGTCGGCGCGCCGCCGAACGAGATCACCGTCCGGCCGAGAAGCTCGGGCCATGCGAAGCGCGGCCGCGGATGCCGGCTCAGGAGGAAGAACCCGTTGCGATCGTTCACCGCGGCGAAGTGGACGAGGCGCGGGCCTCCACGATCGACCAGCTCGAAGCTCCGCATGAGACCCCCGAGCGCGAGATCCGCGCTGCCGTTCCGCAGCGCCTCCACCGTGCCGCCCGCCCTCGCGGCCGTCGAGAGTGCGATCTCGAGGCCCTCCGCGCCGAGATGGCCGCCGTGAATCGCGACGAACTGGGGCGCGTAGAAGAGCGAGCGGAAGGGCTCGACGACCCGGAGGCGGCGGCCGACGGTCACGGTATCGGGAGTATACTCGCCCCCTGGTTGCCGAAACCATGAGCGAGCTGACGACGCTGGCCGCATCGCTCGGGACGCTCTTGAAGGAGCGGAAGGAGACGATCGCCGTCGCGGAATCGTCCGCGGGTGGATTGATCTCGGCGGCGCTGCTCGCCGTGCCCGGCGCGTCCGCGTACTTCCTGGGCGGCGGGGTGATCTACACGCGGGCGGCGCGGCGGGCGTTGCTGCGGGTGGAGGACGAGTCGGTCACGTCCATCCGGTCGAGCACCGAGGCGTACGCGCTCCTCAAGGCACAGACGATCCGCGAGCTCCTGGGGGCGACATGGGGACTGGCGGAGACGGGCGCCGCCGGGCCGACGGGCAACCGCTACGGCGACCGGGCGGGCCACGCGTGCCTCGCGGTCGCGGGACCGGTCGAGCGGGCCGTGACGCTGGAGACGCGGCACGGCGACCGGGAAAAGAACATGTGGGCGTTCGCGAAGGCGGCGCTCGCCCTGCTGGAGACATCGCTGCGCGCGCGGTAGACGCGAGGCCCGCCATGCGAGTCGTCTTCTGGAACATCCGCGCCGGAGGCGGCAAGCGCGTCGGGCGAATCGCCCGCCAGCTCGAGGGCTGGGCCCCGGATGCCGTCGCCCTCTGCGAATTCCGCGCGACACCGCCGAGCCTCGAACTGGCCGGCTCGCTTGCCTCCTTCGGTCTCGTTCATCAATGCACGACGGCCGACCCGGTGGAGCCGAGTGCAAATCGCCTGCTCATCGCGGCGCGCTGGCCGCTGCGCCGACTGCGCTTCCGCGTCGAGCCGGATGAGCCGGGCCGATGGCTCGTCGCCCATCTCGACAGCCCGCGCCCGCTGACGCTGGGCGCCATGCACGTCCCGAACCGCGTCACTGGCAGGAAGGACAGGTTTTACGCGGCGGTGCTGACGGCGGTCAGCCGGTGGCGCCGCGGTCCGGCGCTGCTTCTGGGCGATACGAACTCGGGTCGCCAGGGCATCGACGAGGAGACCCGCGTGTTCGGACCCAGAGAGGAGGCCTGGCTCGAAGCCCTCGAGCGATCAGGATGGCGCGACGCGTTCCGGCTGCTGCGTGGCCTGGCGCGCGCCTACACGTGGTACTCGCCAAACCGCGGGAATGGCTTTCGGATCGACCAGGCCTTCGTCAATCACGAGCTGCAGCCTCGCCTCCGAGACGTCCGCTATGACTGGGGGAGACGGGCTCGCCGGCCGGCTCACACGCTGAGCGATCACGCCGCCCTGCTGCTCGATCTCCACGAAGGGTGACGCGGGTCGGGTGGCGCCCCGGAGGAACCCGTGGTTGTCAGGGGCCGCGTTTTGCGGGTGGAGGCGAGCCCGGCGTCGTCGCGCGACCCTCGGCGCAGCTCCACACGGCCGGAGTTTTCGCGTAGCCGACGCGCGGCAGGACCTCCTGCGACGAGACGGTGAGGCCCCAGAGGATCGTGCCCAGTGCGACGATATGGGCGAGCCCCAGCCGACCCCGCCACGAGGCCAGGGCGCCCCACATGCCGGTGACGACGAGGGTGGCGACCGCGATCAGATAGAAGCCGAGTGGCCATCCGCAGGCGCGCCCGTACGGCCATTGGGTAAGCGCGGTCCCGAGGAGGGCGCCGAGTCCGACCAGGGTCCAGATGCCGACCTTTCCCATGGCCGCTGGCGCCGAGTACGTCAGGGGCTTCGAGCCGACGTCGGGCCGATCGAAGTGGGCGGCACCCGACTTTGCCGGCCCCGACCCCGCTACCGGGCCGGCGCGCCGCAACTGCCTGACGAGATCATCGACCAGCGCCGCCTCTTCTTCGCGGGCGGGATCGCGGTCCTCGTCTGGTCTGGCCAAGCGGCACCTCCGGTCCCTGGAGCGTGACGTCCGGCGATCCGGCCGGGCCCGGGCGCGACGAGAGCGTGCGCGGTGCCTTCTATCCTACCGTACCCTCGACGACGATCCGCACATCTACGTGGCAGCCGGTTTGACCTCCTTCACGAAGCGCTCCATGGTCCGCACCATGCCGGGCACGTCGAGCTTCGGCATGTCGAAGGTGAGGTAGTCGGCACCCAGCGAGCGGGCCCGGCGGATATCGGCGGCCACTTCGTCGGGGGAGCCCTCGAACGACGCCCGGCCGCTTCCCTTGGCGCTCGGCGTGAAGGTGAGCAGGTTCCGCGGCGCGAGCTTCGGTCCGTCCCGGCGCCCCGCCTTGGCCGCCGTGTCACGGATCGACGCGATCCCCTTCGCGATCTCGTCGAGATGGAGCCCGAGCGGATGCCACGCGTCACCCAGGTGCGCGGCCCGCCGCCCGGCGGGCCCGGAGATCACGCCCGGCGCTCCTCCGACCCAGATCGGCGGATGCGGCTTCTGCACCGGGCGCGGCGCGAAGGTCGCCCCGGCGAAGCTCAGGTACTCCCCCTTGAAGCTCGGCACGTCGCTCGTCCAGGCCGCCTTGATGATGCGGATGTACTCGTCGGCCATTCTCCCGCGCTGGCGGAACGGCAGCCCGAGATCGCGGAACTCTTCCTCGTCCCACCCCACGCCCACCCCGAAGATGAAGCGTCCGCCCGACACCTGGTCCACCGTGGCGGCCGCCTTGGCGGTGACCAGCGCGTTACGGTAGGGAAGCACGATGACGCTGGCGCCGACGTGAATGCGCCGCGTGCGGGCCGCCAGGTACGCGAGCAGCGAGAAGGGATCGGGCCACGAAGGTCCGTAGTGCTGCGTCGTCGCAGACGGGGCCAGAATATGGTCGGGCACGAAGACCCCATCGAGGCCGACCTCTTCCGCCTTGACCGCCATCGTTTCCGCGTCGGCGACCGACAAACGCCAGATGGGCAGGACGACTCCGAATTTCATGGCGCTG
The DNA here is from genome assembly GCA_001914535.1 of Candidatus Rokubacteria bacterium 13_2_20CM_69_15_1. Lineage (GTDB taxonomy): Bacteria > Methylomirabilota > Methylomirabilia > Rokubacteriales > CSP1-6 > 20CM-2-70-11. The sequence continues at coordinate 63,329 of MNCR01000052.1, read as the reverse complement.
CCTCCTGATAGCGGCGATAGCACCGCGCGGCATTGTCCCACAGGAGCTTCCGTCTGGCGGTCTCGGATAGCGAGGTCCAGCCCAGGACCACCTCCACGGACTTCGGGAACCAGCTTTCCGAGTGCGGGTAGTCCGTCGCGAACATCAGGGTGTCTTCGCCCAGGGCCTCGATGGCGTGGCGCACAGACTGCTCGCCCTCGTGGAGCTGAATGCTCTGGAAGTACTGCGGCCCGCGGAGATAGTCGCTCGGCTTCTGCGCGAGCGGCGGGAGGGTGTGCGCACACATCTGGGCGAGCTCGTCGAGGCGCGCGCCCCAGGACGCGAGCCAGCCATGCCCGCACTCGAGCGGTGCCAGGCGTAACTCGGGGTAACGGTCCAGCACCGCGGCGCCGATGAGCGCCGCCATGTTACGCTGCGCGTTCCACACGTGGCCCGCGGCGCGCTGCAAAAAGACGTTGTCCCACGTGTCCCACATGCCGGGGGGATAGGGCACCGTCATGGTGAAGGAATGGATGATGACCGTCAGGTCGTACTCCTGCGCCGCCGCCCAGACCGGCTCCCAATCGGGATCGTCCAGAGACATCTTGGGCGGGCAGATGGGAAAAATCCCGACGGGCCACGCCTCCCTGCCGCAGCGGCGGATCTCGGCGACCGAACCGCCGGCGTCACGGCCCGAGACCAGGATGACGCTGGTCAGCCGATCCGGATAGGGCGCGCAGTAGTCTTTGAGGAATCGGTGATAAGCCTGATACATCGCTAGCTCCAGCTCGACATCGTCCAGGCTGCAAAACGCCGGCACCCCGCCGGATGGCAGGATCATGTTGACGTCGACGCCCTCGACGTCCATATCTTTCACCCGCGCATGCGGATCGAAGCTGACGCGGTCACTCGGGAACGGCGGGCCTTGCCAGCGGACGTCCCAGGGGGTGCCGCCGTCCTTCAGGCCGCGGGTCACCGCGGCAGGAGGATCGACTCGCTCCCGAGAGCCGAGGCGACGATTCAGCGCGGGGCGCTTGCCCACCCGATATCGGGACATGCCCGCTTTCGCCGGGGAGCGCTCGACAAGGGGCCCCAGCGCCGCCAGCTTCGCGTGATCGGCGGCCGAGAGATACTCCTCGATGGGCTCGGCGGGCTCGATGATGTGGGTGTCCGCGTCGAAGATTCGATATCCTGCGCGTGCCATCGGCGCTTCTCCCTTCCTCACGCCCGGGTGATCACGTCGACGAGTGCGGGCCGGCCCTCGTCCTTGACGACGCGGACCGCCCGTTGCAGGGCCGGCCCGACGGCGTCCGCCGTGTCGATCGGCCCCTCGGCGTGGATGCCGAACCCTTGCGCGATCCGTGCGAAGTCCGGCGCCGGGTCGTCGATACGGATCCCGACGACTTTGTTCTCCGCCGGCCGGCCGCGCGCCTTGGCGATCGCCTCCTGGTGCTCCTCGTCGTTGCCGTAGGAGCGATTGTTGAACATGACCGTGAGGAGCGGCAGCCGGTGGTGCGCGGCGGTGTAGAGACCGCCGATGACGTAGAGCAGGTCGCCGTCGGCCTGGAGGTTGACGCAGAGCTTCCCCGACCCGCGGTGCGCGAGCGTCACGCCCAGCGCGGCGGGCAGGCCGTAGCCGAGACCGGCGCCGCCACTGCCGCCGTAGGTTCGCTCGGGTCGCCATTCCCAGAGCCGGCGCGCCCAGCCCTTGCCGGTGCCGTTGGCGAGCACCCAGTCCTCGCCCTTGATGACCTCCCACACCTCGGCGGCGAGCACCGAGGGCGCGAGCGGCCGCGCCGATCGCTCGAGGCTCACCGCGGCTCGCCACTCGGCGCGGAGGGCGGCGTGGCGAGCGGCCAGGCGCTTGGCCCGCGCCCGGCGCGGAGCCGAGCGAGGGTCGCGCGCGAGGCGATCCTCGACGGCGGCGAGCAGCGCGGGCAGCGCCAGCGCGGCGTCGGCCGCGATCGGGAGGTCCACCGGGGCGAGCGACTGGAACGTCTGCGCCCAGCTCCGGACCGCGTAGTCGTCGAGAGAGATCGAGATCACCCGGGCGCTTTCGTTCAGCAGACGCGTCTCGCGCGTGCTCCGGTCGGTGTCGCCGAGCGCGCTGAGGAAGCTTGAGACGTCGAGGGCGAGGACGACGTCTGCCTCACCCACGACCTCGTGGCGCGCGCCGCTCATGTCGAGCGGGTGGCCGCCGGGAACGCTCGGCCGTCCCTGAGACTCGCCGGCGAGGTCCACGAGCGGCGCCGTGAGCCGCTCGGCAAGGCGGCAGAGCGTCTCCGTCGCCTCGGGGCACCGGCCGAGCGACTCCACGACGATCAGCGGGAAGCGCGCCTCGGCAAGGCGGCGAGCGGCCTCGTCGATCGCGCGCGGCTCGGCACACGGCGGCGCCGCCGGCCGGAACCGCGTGACGTCGGGCAGCGGGACGGGGCGCTCCAGCGGCTCTTCCTGGAGCGCGGCGTCGAGGCACAGATAGACGGGGCCCTGCGGCTCCGTGCGCGCGAGGCGCCAAGCGCGCAGAAAGGCTTCCGGCAGGGCGCCGACGCTCGCCGGCTGGTCGTCCAGCTTGACGTAGTCGCGGACCTGCGTGCCCTGCACGAGAGCCGTGTGGATCCAGTCGATCCACGGCCGGCGCCTCGTGGCGTCCATGGGGCCGGTGGCGCCGAGCACCAGGATCGGAGCGCGGTCGCAGAAGGCGTTGAAGATCGCCATGCTGGCGTGCTGAAGGCCGACGATGTCGTGCACGACCGCGGCCATCGGCGCGCCCTTCGCCTTGGCGTATCCGTGCGCGAGCGCGACCGCGATTTCTTCGTGGGTGGTGAGGACGAGCTCGGGCGCCCGGCCGCCGCCGTAGTTCACGAGCGAGTCGTGGAGCCCGCGGAAGGTCGCGCCGGGGTTCAGGGCAACGTGCTCGACACCGACGGCGCGCAGGAGGTCCACGACGAGGTCGGAGCCGTACCGCGGTGCCGTCGCCACCCGAGAGCCTCCCGGGAGCTACTTCACGAGCGCGCCGTGGATGCGCGAACGCGCTGCTTCATTGGTCTCCTTCTGCGGCGCGAATCGTACTCGGTCGACCGTGACCTGGGCAGACGGGCGAAAGAGAACTCCCACGCGATGACCGGCGCATCACCGCGGTAGCTTAGCACCTGTCCGGACGGTTGGGATGAGCCGACTGACGCGGGTCGTCCGGGCGCGTTTCGTCTGGGGTTTCGTCTTGACCGGCGGCCCGCGGGGCGCTATCCATGGCCCGTGGGGTTTCCCCAGAAGGAGAGACTCATGACCGCCAACGCATCCCGGACTCACGACATCGACGTGGCCGACGTCGAATACGTCCACCACGGCGACAAGCCGCTGCTGGCGCGCCTGTTCAGGCCGCGAGGCAGCGGGCCGTTCCCGCTCGTCGTCGAAGCGCACGGCGGCGCCTGGTGCCGGGGGGACCGCTCGAACGACACCGTCATCAACGAACCGTTGGCGAAGAGCGGTGTCGTGGTCGCGGCGCTGGATTTCCGTATGCCGCCCGAGGCGGCATACCCCGCGTCGCTGGCCGACATCAACTATGCGATCCGCTGGCTCAAGGCGCGGGCCGGTGAATTCGGTAGCCGTCCCGACCTCGTGGGCATCCTGGGGAGCTCCAGCGGGGCCCACCAGGCCATGCTCGCGGCGATGAGACCGCGCGATCCACGCTACGCCGCGGTGCCGCTCCACGCCTCCGCGGCGGCCGTTGACGCCAGCGTGCGCTGCGTCGTCATGTGCTGGCCCGTCATCGATCCGCTGGCGCGCTACCGCTATGCCAAGAAGCTGAAGGCGGGGGGCAAACCGTACCCGGAGGTCGTGGACCGGGTGCTGCCGTGCCACGATCAATACTGGCAGACCGAAGCGGCGATGGCCGAGGGCAACCCGGTGCAGGCACTCGAGCGCGGCGAGCGGGTTGAGCTGCCGGCCGTGCTCTACCTGCAGGGCACCCGCGACGTCGCGCATCCGCGCCCGGACCTCGACCGCTTCGTCACGCATTACCGCAAGGCGGGGGGCCAGGTCGAGCTGGAGCTGTTCGAGGGCGAAGCCGAGGGCTTTATTACGCGGAACCCGGGCTCGCCGGCCGCGGGCCGGGCGATCGAGAAGATCATCGAGTTCGTCCACACGCAGCTCGCGTAAGCGGGACCTCAGGACTTCGTACGCGGCGTGAAGGGAAGCGTGGCGATCGTGCCGTTCGAGTCGTCCCACGCGGCGGCCGTGCTCGAGGTCATCGGCGCCGTGTTCCGCGAGTACGCGATGACCTTCGAGCCGTCGGGATTCGACGCGGACCTCACCGACATCCGCGCCTCGTACCTGGAGCGCGGGGGCCGGTTCTGGGTTCTCGTGGACGACGGTCGCGTGGTGGGCACGGTCGCGGGGGTGGACGCCGGAGGCGGCGCCTGCGAGGTCAAGCGGCTCTATCTGCTCGCCGAGTACCGCGGCCGTGGCTTCGGGCGCGCGCTCATGGAGCAGATGCTCGACTGGGCGGCGGCGTCCGGCTATCAGCGCGTCGTCGCGTGGTCCGACGCGCGGCTCGGGACCGCGCACGCCGTGTACGTGCGCCTCGGCTTCACGCGCTTCGGCGAGCGCATCGCCCCCGACATCGACCGGAGCCGCGAGTACGGCTTCGGTAAGGAGCTCGCGCGATGATCAGACGGGCGCCACCGATCGATGAAGATCCGGGGCCGGGCTACAGCGAGGTCGCGCGGACCGCCCTCACGAAGGACTGCTGTTCTTCGCTCCAGTCGGCACCAGCCGCACGCGATTGTCCGATTCGCCCCGGGACAGCGTTGCCGCTCCGGCGACCATCCGCGCCAGGCGATGGAGCTCGATCGGCTTGACGAGGTAGCCGTAGGCGCCGATCTCGCGCGTTTCGCGGATGAGCACAGGATCGTCGGCGGCGGTGACCATGATCACGGGGATGCTGCTATCCATCGCGCGGATACGCTTGAGAACTTCCACGCCGCTGAGTCCGCGCATCCGGATGTCGAGCAGCACGACGTCAGGACGCACCAGGCGAATCGCCATGAGGGCGTCTGCACCGTGCGAGGAGCGGTCGATTTCATAGCCCAACGCCACCAGGGAAGCCCTCAGGCTCTCGACGAACTCGGCGTCATCGTCCACGATCAACAGGCGTGCCACAGGGTTACTCATCACGAGACGTGGCCTCCTCTTGACCGCTCCGAGACGATCTCATAAGGCACCTTTAGCCTCCAACAATTTAGGTTTAACCAAACTTAGGTTTAACCACGGGTCCGCTTCAATGAGGTTTCTCCTCGATACGGACCTGGGAAAATCCCTGACACGAGCGGGATGAGTTGCGTTTCCGCCATCGTTCTCAGACACTTCGGCGACCTGCGCGCCGTCCGCGGCGTCCCGCGATCCGTGTCCAGCCGGTCGGCGAGGGTGCCGAGCAGCCGAAGACGCTTGTCGTCGAGGGTCGAGAGCTTCTGCCGGACTCGGGCGACGACTTGCCCATTGTCGACGGTCCGTTCGACAACGGACAAGATCCGGCGGGTCTCCGCGATGCGCGCCCGGGTCTCCTGGGTGACGGCGGCCGCGTAGGCCGGCGCCGTGCTCGTCACGTAGACCAAAAGGGTAGCCACAAACTTGCTGAGTTCTCGAATCTTCATTTCAAAAACCTCCCGATATGGATCGCCGTGTCTCGCCGGGCAAGCCGGCACCGGCGAGGACAGAGATCGCTCGGTGATCGCGCAGAGACCTCCGCGGATCTCGCACGACTCGTGGTGCTGCCGGACGGATTAGAGCGCTGAGTCGGCGGTCAGAAGACGCCACGACCGGGGAGACGAAACGCTCGAGGATTGTCCGAACGCGTTCTCACGAAGGGCAAGTCTATAAGGCAGCCTTGCACGTGTCAACAATCCGCATCAACTCAAAATTTCGGTTACCGAACGGAGGCTCGTAGATCAGAAGTCACGGTTACCAATTCGCCCCAGGAGGCCGCCGTGACGCGAGCCAGCTTGCGAGAGTACGCCGCCGTGCAGCGCGAGCGGTACCAGCAGGCCAGCCGGAGCGAGAAGCACCGGCTGTTGGACGAGATGGTGGCAGTAACCCGCATGCACCGCAAGGCGGCCATCCGGCTGTTGCGGCGGGCGACGAGGACGGGGGCAGCCCGCCCACGCTCCGGCCGCCCGCGCCAGTATGGGCCGGAGGTGGCGGCGGCCGCGGCCGTACTCTGGCAGGCGAGCGGGCGCATCGGGGCCCACCGGCTGCAGCCCTTCGTGCCCGAGTTGCTCGACCGGCTCGTGCAGTGTGGCGAAGTGACCCTTCCCCCGGCCGTAGACAAGCTCGTGCGGCAAGCCAGTCGCCCGACCTTGGCCCGCTTGCTCGAGGGGGCTCGGGCGCAGTTCCCTCGGCGCGGCGCCGCGACGACCCACCCGAGCAGCTGGCTCAAGCAACAGATCCCCATCCGCACGTTCGCCGACTGGGACGATGCGCGGCCCGGCTTCTATCAGGTCGATCTGGTCGCCCACTGCGGCAGCAGCACGAAAGGCTTCTACCTGCATACCCTGTGCGCGGTCGACGTGGCCACGAGCTGGATCGAGCTGCAGGCGCTGTGGGGCAAAGGCCACTATCGGGTCGCCGCCGGCGTGCAGGCCGTGCGCACGCGGCTGCCGGTGGCCCTGGCCGGGCTGGACACCGACAACGGATCCGAGTTCATCAACCGCGTCTTGTACTACTACTGCTGGCGCGAGGGCATCACCTTCACGCGCGGTCGGGCGTGGAAGAAAAATGACAGCGCGCTGGTAGAGCAGAAGAACGGCGCGATCGTGCGCCACCTCGTCGGCTATGATCGCTTCACGTCCAAGGCCGCCTATGCCCAGCTCGCCCAGGTCTACGCGCTGGCCCGCTTGCACGTGAACTTCTTCCAGCCCGTCGAAAAGCTCGTGCGGAAACAGTGGGCCGGCGCGCGCGTCCACCGGGTGTTCGACCGTGCCCAGACACCCTACCAGCGGTTGTGCGCAGCCGGGGTGCTCAGCGCCGCCAAGCGCGCCGAGCTCGACGCGCTCTATCACCGCCTCAATCCGCTGCAGCTCCAACGCGACTTGCAGGCCGCCCTGGAACGGCTATGGCGTTTGGCCGCGCCGGATCCTTCCCGGGTCTCCGCCGGGGATCCCTCCATAGCCACCCGCCGCGCGCAGTCCTCTCCTGACGTCACCCAGACGATGGCCTCGGTAACCCTGACTAATGAGTCGACCGGGACCGGTGGGTAACCCTCACTTATGAGTCGACCGGGACCGGTGGGTAACCCTCACTTATGAGCAGCTACGCAATCAACAAACCAGAGAAGCCGCGCAGGGATCCCTGAACCGAGAGTCAGCCGAGGACCTCCGGGTTGACGCAGTTCGGTGGGCGCTGGCCGTCGAGGAACGCGAGGATATTGTCGACCACGACGTGGTGCATCGCCTCACGCAGCTCGCCCACGGCGCTGCCCAGGTGCGGGGTGAGCACGACGGTGGGCAGCCGTACAAGCTCCGGCTCGGGGTGCGGCTCGTGTTCGTAGACATCGAGGCCGGCGCCGGCAATGCGCCCCTCTGCGAGCGCCCGCGCCACCGCCTTCTCGTCGAGCACCGGCCCCCGGGAGGTGTTGATCAGGTACGCCGTCGGCTTCATGCGGGCGAGCTGGACGGCCCCGATCAGGTGGCGCGTCTCGGGCGTGAACGCCGCGTGGACCGACACGAAGTCGGCCTCGGCGAGCAGCCGATCGAGTCCCGTGTGGGTCATGCGGAGCTCGGCCTCCTGCGCGGGGTCGAGGCGCCGCGGATCCGCGTAGAGGACGCGCATGCCGAAGCCGCGGGCCCGGCGCGCCACCGCCTGCCCGATCCGGCCCGCGCCGACGAGACCAAGCGTCTTGCCGAACACGTAGCGTCCCTCGAGGTGTGACGACTGGGAGCCGGGGAACCGCCCCGTCCGCACGAGCCGATCCGCTTCCACCACCCGCCGCGCTACCGCGAGGATCAGCGCCCACGTGAGGTCTGCGGTGGCCTCGGTGACGACGGCAGGAATCACCGTCACCGGGATCTGGCGCGCCGTCGCCGCCGCCACGTCGATGTTCGCCGGAATAATGGCCATCGAGGCGATGAGCTTCAGGCCCGGGCCGGCGGCGATCACCTCGGCGTCGACCGCGTCGTGGAGAAGACAGAAGAGGACCTCGCACCCGCGCACGGCGCGAAGCAGGTCGGCTTTGGGCATGATGCGGCTCGCGTCCGTGTCCCACCCGACCTCGGCGCGCTCCGACAGCCGGCGGATCGCCGACTCGGCCACCGGTTGGGTGATGAAGACCCGTGAGCGCATCGCCTCAGGCGCTTCCCCCGCTTGCAGCGCCACGCCCGAATCGCGCCCACACGGTGGACAGCCGGTCGAGCGCCGCCGCGGGGAGCGGACCCCTGGCCACGGCGGCGGCCGCGTACTCCAGATGCTCGAGGCTCGAGTAGCCGAGCAGCACCGTGGAGACGGCCTGGCTGCTCAGCGCAAACCTGAGCGACGCCTCGACGAGGCTCCCCACGTGGCCTTCCTCGACGAGCGCCCGCAGCGCTTGTGCACGGTGCACGTCGCTCGCGTAGTCCGGCCCCGTGGCGATCGGCTCCACGGTCGGCACCGCGACCGGATGGCGGGTCGCCGCGCCGCTCAGCGCACCCGCGGCGAGCACGCGGATGACGATCACCCCCACCCGTCGCTCCGCCGCCCGGGCGAGCAGGCGTCGGAAGTCCGGGCCCGGGAATCCCGGCGCCACCTCCACGCCGGCGCTCGGGTTGAGCAGGTTGTAGCAGACCTGCGCCGTGTGGAGCGACGCCGTGTCGAGCACGCGGTGGAGCGCCGCCGGCTCTCCGAGCGCCGTGATGCCCCAGTAGCGCGTCTTGCCCTGCCCCTGCAGCGTCTGGAGCGCGGGGATCACCCGGTCCAGGACGTCGGCGACGCTCACGGGCTCGCCCGCGCGCTCCGCGAAGATGTTGTTGTGGAGCTGGAGCAGGTCGACGTGCTCTCGACGCAGGCGCTTGAGGCTTGCGTCGAGCGAGCGGCTGACGGCGCCTGGCACGGCGCCGAGGTCCGCGGCGTCCAGGCGGAACTTCGTGCCGACGTAGACCGACGCCCGCAGCGAGCGCACGGCCGCGCCGAGGTTCTGCTCCGACTGGCCGTCGCCGTAGGAGGGCGCGGTGTCGAAGTAGTTGATCCCCAGCTCCACCGCCCGCGCGATGGCGCGCTCGCGCTCGGACGCGCTGCCACGGATCATGAGCCCGCCGACGTTGCCGCATCCGAACCCGAGCGCCGACACCCGGAGCCCCGTCTTGCCGAGCTCGCGATACTCCATGCGTTCCTCCCTCAGCCGCGAGCCTGCCCGCCGGCGTGCGGATCCTGAGGCCCTCGAGGGCCTCGCGCGTGTCCGTCGGCCCCGCGGGCAGCTCCTCCCCCGCCGCGGCGCCACTCGCCGGGCGGGCGAGCGCGACAATAGCACAGACGCGGAGCCCGTCGGAGTCACCACGGGGGAAAGGTCTCGGAGGGGGCCCCAGAGGGCGGAGCCCCTCGGTGAGACGCCCCCTCCGAGTCACCGGGCGCTTCTCAGGAGATGTGCAAGGGGCCCGGGCAGCGCCGTGCCGCCCCGATCATGGGCACGTGTTCGTGAGGTGGCACCGTCGGCCCACCATGTCGATGACGTGCTCGGCCTCGTTACCGCCGATGAACCCGTGCGTCAGTCCGTCGGGATGAGCGGCAAGGCGGAAGTGATCGAAGGGGAACCGCCACACCCGGGGCAGACCGTTACCGGTCTGGGGGTCCACCGTGGCGGGGTCGATGCACTGCCAGTAGATACTGGTCGGATCCGACGAGTTGTAGTTGGCGCAGAGCGTGGCGCGGTCGGCCGCCGGCACCTGCGCGATGTACTTCCTGAGCCACGTGGTCGTCACCCGCTGAATCGCGCTCGTCGAGGGGCACGGGCCGCTTTGCGGTCCGGGGCTATCGACCACGCACTGGGTGACGATGGCCTTGTTCCCCACGGGCGGCCCGTCGTCGTTCGTGTTCCCAAGAACGTTGTAGTCCAACGTCACGCGTACCTGGCCGTTGCCCCAGTCGTCGGTGACGAACGTGACGCCCGGGTCGAGTCCCATCCCGTTGGTGAACTGCGCGGACAGCGAGGCCGTCGGCGCCACCACGCCCCCTTCGGTGTAGAACCCGGAAGGCCCCTGAGGAAACCTGGAATCGAAGGCCGGCCTGATGCTCCCCGTCGGGAACACGATCGGCCATGCCAGCGGGTAGAACACGGTCCAGATCGTGTAGATCGTCCTCGGACGCAGGCTACGCACGGAGAACTGCAGGTCCGTTTGCCCATTGGAGACGCCGATCTGCATCGTGGCGCTCGCGTAGTTCGGCCGGATCGCGGGCAGGGCGCCGTTCGGGATCCCGTATAGGTTGGGTGTCGGCTCGAAGCGCAGGACGAAGGGGCCGGGGCCGGACACCGGCGGCGCCAGCACTCCCACGACCCCTCCGACCACGCCGCCAACGACGCCCAACAGCCCGCCGAGAAGCCCGGCGACGGCGACCGCGGGGAGCGCCAGAATCAGCAGCATGGCGACCACCACGGTCGCGCGAGAGCGCACAAGCGAGAACGTTGTCAGCCTCATCGGGTTTCTCCTTTGCCTTTCGGGGTCGATGGTGAAAGCAGTGTCGCGGGCGACCCCGAACGGGCCTCCGAGACGAGGCGGTCGACCTCGGTCTTGAGCGTTGACCACTGCAGTGGTTTCTCGAGGAAGGCGTCCGCGCCTGCCGCGAAGCTCTGCGCGCGAACATCGCCTGCGAGGTGACCGGTTATCGCGAGGATCTTCGTCGGCTGTGTGGCCGGATCCTCTTTGACGGCGCGGCAAACGTGGAAGCCGTCGAGGCCCGGCATGAAGATGTCGAGGATCAGGAGGTGAGGCCGGAAGGTGCCGACCTTCATGAGACCCTCGTAACCGTCGTGCGCCGTTTCCACGGTGTATCGCGGGTCCAAACGCAGGATCTCGGCCAGCGTGTTGAGGAGCCTCGCATCGTCGTCGACGATGAGGAGGCGCGGAGACTGCTCTTCGTGGACCGCCGTCGCGGGCATGTGGAGCACCGACTGGAAGCGCTCGAGCTCGGCGTCCGTGACCCGGAAGTGACCGCCGGCAGTCTTGAAGGCCGCCAGGTGCCCCTCCCGGATCCACCGCTTGACTGTCGGGATCGTCACCTGACAGGAGGACGCGATCTGCCCCGTGGTCAAGAAGCGCATTGACGAGCCGTTGCGTACGCCTGACCACGATCCTGGTGCGCGTCTTCCGCAAGCACCTCAACGATCGTCTGGCCGAGGCGGTCCATCGCCAGGGGCTTGTTGAGGACCGGGCGGCCGGTTTCCTCGAGGAACCGCTGCGACCCGACGCTCATCGTGTCGCCCGTCATGAACATCACGCGGTTCACCAGCGCCGGGCGATGAGCGAGGATCCACTGCCAGACGCCTCTCCCGTCGATGTCCGGCAACATGAGATCGAGCACCACCACGTCGTAGGTCCCGTGCTCGAGGAGGCCGATCGCCGCTCGACCCGTCCCCGCCTCATGAACCCGATGACCCAGCGTCGTGAAGGCCTCCACGAGGAGGCCACGCAACGCCGTTTCGTCCTCCACCACGAGGATCTGGGCGCTGCCAATGGGCGCGGCCGGCGTCGCCGGCGCTTCGTCGCCCTCGACCCCCTGGCCGAAGGGCAGGCGGATCGTGAACCGCGCGCCCGCGGACAGGACGTTCTCGACCGACATCCGTCCGCCGTGCGCCTCGACGATGCCGATGGAGAGGCTGAGGCCGAGGCCCGTGCCCTCCCCGACCCCTTTCGTCGTGAAGAACGGGTCGAAGACCTGCCCGAGGTGCTCGGGCCGGATGCCGGGCCCGTTGTCCTCCACCACGATCGAGATCCCACTGTCGTGGCCGGCCGAGCGGACGGTGAGAACGCCGTCCCGTCCCGTGGACTTCATGGCGTGGATCGCGTTGCTGAAGAGGTTGAGGAGCACCTGTTGAAGCTGGTGGGCGTCGGCCCAGATCTTCGGGAGCGGATCGAGGTCGGTCACCACGCGGATCCGGCTGAGGTCGAACTCGGGCGCCTGGAGCTTGAGCGTGGCGCGCACGACCTCGTTGAGGTCGACCCGCCGCCGCTCGGGCGCCTTGCGCCGTGCGAAGACGAGAAGCTCGCGAATGATCTGTGCCGCGCGTTGGCATTCCCGCTCGACCATGTCGATCCGTGTCCGCACGGCGTCGGTCAGGGCGTGCTGGCGCTTGAGGAGCTGCACCGAGAGCTGGATCGTGGACAGCGGATTATTGAGCTCGTGGGCCATCCCGGACAGGAGTGTGCCGAGTGCCTTCAGCTTGTCGGCCTGGATCAGCTGCCCCTGCGTCTCCTGCAACTCACGCAGGTTGGCTTGGAGCTTCGCATAGAGCCGGACCTTTTCCAGCGCGAGCGCGGTTTGGTGGGCGAGGCTCGTGAGGACGCGGCGCTCTTCGTCGCCGAAGCGGTGCGAGGCGCGGTAGTAGGCCGCGAGGACACCGATCGGCTGATCGCGGACGCCGAGGGGCACGACGATGCCCGCCCGGACGTCGTGGGCGACGAGGTGGGGCGGGACCGCGAAGCGGCGCTCGCGGGACAGATCCTCGACCTGGACGGTGGCCTTATGCAGGAAGGTATAGCCCGCGAAGGAATCGGCGGACGGGGTGATCGTGACCGCGCCCACCGTGCCAGGCCGCCAGCCGAGGCCCGCCTCCAGGCGGAGGCAGTCCGTGACCGCGTCGAACAGGAAAAGCCCCACGCAGTCGGCGCCGAGCAATTCCCGGGTGACGCGCATCACGTCCCGCTGAATGGGCTCCTCGCGATTGGCCGCGAGGAGCCGTTGGGAGAATTCGTGGAGCGCCTCGTCGTCGCGGGCCTTGAAGGTGAGCCGGTCGAAGGATCGCCCGTTCTCGATCGCCGCGGAGGCCTGGGTGCCGAACGCCGAGAGTAGCTCGACGTCCGTGGTGGTGAATTCGTGTTCACGCCGGTAGAAGACGGAGAGAGCGCCGTAGATCTCACCCGTCTGGCTGGAGAGCGGAATCGCCATCACCGATTCCAGCCCTTCGCCGCGCATCCGCGTCACGACCTCGAGCGGGAAGGGAACTGCTGGATCGTCCTCGGCGAGAGAGGCCAGCACGGGCCGCCGCTCGGCGACCGCGATCCCCGACGCGCCCCGGCCCAGCGGCAGTTCGAGCCCCGACACCAGCTGCTCGCTGATCGTACCGGCGTGACTCATCGCGACGAGCACGCGCTCGGCTTCGTCGAACCGAAAGAGAATCGCGCCGTCGGCGCCGGACACTTCCAGCGCCTTCGTCACGATCGTCCGCGCGATCTCGGTGAGGTCGAGGCTTCGCACGAGCGCCTGGCCCGCCCGATGGAGGACGTCGAGGTCCCGCTGCCGCGCGCGCGCCTCCCGGTAGAGCCAGACCTGCTCCCGCAGTAACCCGACGAAGATGACGCCCACACCGAGGGGGCGTGCAAAGCCGGCGAGGTACCAGGGAATGCTGTACCGGAAAGGGCAGATCATGACGCCGATCAGTCCCAGCAGCCAGATGTACGCGGCGAGGAGCAGGTAACCGGCGAACGGATCACGCGCGACGTATCGGCGGAGGCCTCCCCACAACGCCCACGCGCCAGCGGTGCCGATCACGAAGCCGCTCGCCCAGAGCCCGAAGGGCGTGAATCGTCCCGAGGCCATGACCAGTGCGGGGAGGAGCGGGCGCACCTCGATGACGCCCACGACGACGGCCAGGCTGAGTAGAACGACGACCGCGCCAATCCCGAACCGTGCGCGATCGGTCAGCTGGAAGCTTCGGTCGCCGTAATGGGCCGCCAGGCCGATGCCGGCTAGTCCGGCCAGATAGCTCAGGAAGAAGAAGTACGGCGCGATGCCCGCGTTCACGCCGGGAGTGCCCGGGTAATCGGGCTGGGCGAGAATGTGGGCGAGCGCGAGGAGTGCCGTGAGCCAGAGGGTGCTCCCCATCCCCGCCGAACGGACGTCCTGGCGCAGCCGGTGGCGCTCGAGACAGAGATAGCCGATGCCCACCGCCACCAGCGCGAAGGGCGTATCGAAGATAGGCACCGCGTACGGGATCGCGAACCGACGCGGCACCTCGCCAGATCCGAGACCCACGGCGACCTCGTAGACAACCCCGATGGCGACTCCGAGGAGAATCGGCAGCGAGAGGGCGGCGCGCGCGCCCTTTGTCCAGTGTGTGAGCGTCGGGATCCTCACGCGGCCTGCTTCACTAGGTTCAAAATCTCCTCTTTGTTCATCGCGTCTCAGTACCCTGCCTTGGTGGGCGTCTCGCAGTCAAGAAAAATGTTCTGTAAGTACTTGAAATTCCGGAACTTTTTCCGGAATGGCGTCACGCGTGGCGGGCGGCTGTCGCCGCGTGGAAGGGCAGAGGACGTTGGGCCGTGCAGAGTGGCCGTACTCGATCACGTCATTGAACCGCCTACGGGCTCATCCTCCTCTACGTCGCCACCACGCTGCCCTACGTCATCTGGATGATGCTGGCCTTCATCGACGAGGTGCCCCGCGAGCTCGAGCACGCCGCGCGGCTGATGGGCGCGAGCCGGCTCGCCACGATCCGCAAGGTCGTCTTCCCGCTCGTGGCGTCGGGGATGATGGTGACGCTGCTCTTCGTCTTCATCCTGAACTGGAGCGAGTTTCTGCTGGCCCTCACGCTCTCGCAGCCCAGGGTGCTCACGCTCCCCGTCCTCCTCAACAAGTTCCAGTCGGCGGTGGAGGGGCGTCTCTACGGGCCCCAGGCGGCGATCGGCACCGTCGTGACGATCCCGGTGGTGATCCTCGGCTTCCTCATCCAGAAGCACCTCGTCAAAGGCTTCAGCTTCGGCATGATCCGGCGCTGAGGGCGCCCGATGGCCAGCATCCGGCTCGAGAACCTCGTCAAGAGCTTCGGCGAGACCGTCCAGGCCGTGCGCGGCGTGAGCCTCGAGATCGCCGACGGCGAGTTCGTCGTCCTGGTGGGCCCGTCGGGCTGCGGCAAGACGACGACGCTCCACCTGATCGCCGGCCTCGAGCGCCCGACCTCGGGCGAGGTGTGGATCGGCGCCGAGCGCGTCACCGACTGGGAGCCCGGCGATCGCAACCTCGGCATGGTCTTCCAGAGCCTGGCGCTCTTTCCTCACATGACGGTCTTCGACAACATCGCCTTCCCGCTGATGATCAAGAAGGTCCCGCCGGCGGAGCTCGGCGAGCGGGTCCGCGGGGTCGCGACGACGTTGCACGTCGCCCATCTGCTCGACAAGCGCCCCTCGACACTCTCGGGCGGCGAGGCCCAGCGGGTGGCCCTCGCCCGCACGATCGTCGTGAAGCCCGCCGCCTTCTTGATGGATGAGCCGCTGTCGAGCCTGGACGCCAAGCTGCGCGTCGAGATGCGGACGGAGCTCAAGCGCCTGCACGCCACGCTGCGGGCGACGTTCGTGTACGTCACCCACGACCAGGCCGAGGCGATGACGATGGCGCACCGTATCGTGGTGATGGACCAGGGCCGCGTGCAGCAGACGGGCCCGCCGCTGGCCATCTACAACGAGCCCGCCAACTACTTCGTGGCCGGCTTCTTCGGCATCCCCGCGATGAACTTCATCGACGGGGAGCTCCACCAGGCCTCGGGCGGCTCCGTCTTCCAGGCGCCCGCACTGAGGCTCGCCCTGACCCGCTCCGGGCCGAGCGCGGGCGGGCCGGCGACGCTGGGCGTGCGGCCCGAGCACGTTCGGCTCTCCGACGGCGCCGAGGGCTGGCCAGCCGCGGTGAGCCTCATCGAGCCCTTGGGTGACGAGACGCTGGTGTTCCTCGACTACGGCGGAGGGACCTCGCTCGTCGCCAAGGCGAGCGCGGAAGATCGGCTCGCGGTGGGCGACCGCCGCCGCTTCACGCTGCGCACGGACAAGCTTGTCTTCTTCGCCTCCTCCGACGGACGCCGTATCGCCTGAGCCGTGGTATTTTCCGGTATTTCCCCCCGCTCGTCTGGGGGTTTCACCCAATTGTGCGGCGGGGCGCCGCGGGCGAATATCCGGGAAACGATCCCTAAACGATCCCTTGTGGAGGTTTTCTGATGAAAATGTTGGCCACCGACGAAAAGGGGCGAGTCGGCAGACCGGCGAATCCAGAAAGTCGGCGGATGCACGTGTGGGTCGAGCCAACGGTCAAGCGCCGCATCGTCCGCGCCGCGGAGAAGCACGGCATGCCGCTCCAGGAGGTGGTGGGCACGGCGCTCCGGCAGTACCTCACGAAGCTCCGGGTGAAGTAGCGCCCCGCGCCGGCGCACGTCACCCGAGCTCGAGCACCTGACGGATCGCGGCGTCAGCGACGCGAATTGCGACGTGCGCGCGTTCCTCTTGTAGCAGCATGGCGACCCGCGAGTCGCGCTCGCCCCAACCCCGGTTGAGCGCCTCGGTCAGTTCTTCGAGCGTGATGCTGGCGAGCCGCATGGGCACTCGGTGCTCGCGACCGAGGCCCACCGCCAGGGTGACGTCCTTGTGCGCCAGTCGCAACGCGAAGGCCGCCGGCTCGAAACGGCCGGGCAGGAACTGATCGACCAGGCCGTCGAACGTGCGGCGCCGCCCGGCCGCGCCCTGGCGGACCGCCTTCCAGAGCGCGAGTGGGTCGACGCCCGCCTTGACGCCCATCGTGAAGACCTCGGCGAGCGCCGTCTGGATGACGTAGCCCGCACAGTTGTGGACCAGCTTCGCGATCGAGCCCGCGCCGATCGGGCCGACGTAATAGGGCTGATCGCCGATCGCGCCGAGCACCGCCTTGTAGCGCTTGAAGACGCCCTCGTCACCCCCGACCCAAAGCGCGAGCCTCCGCGTCTCCGCCCCTCGCGGGCCGCCGCTCACCGGGGCGTCCAGCATGTGGATCCCGCGCGCCCCGAACACCCCGTGGATCCGGCGCACGAGCGCGGGCGCGTTGGTCGTGAGGTCGAAGTAGACCTTGCCCGCCGCGAGCCCCGCGAGGAGCCCCTGCTCGCCGAGGGCCACCGCCTCGACTTCTGGAGGGCCCGGCAGTGAGGTGAAGACCACGTCCGTCGCCTCGGCGAGCGCCCGCGGCGTCTCCGCCCAGCGCGCACCCGCCTCCCGGTGGGGCGCCGCCGCCTCCCGCCGGGCGTCGTGGACCACCAGCTCGTGGCCCGCCGTCATCAAGTTCGACGCCATGTGGCGCCCCATGGTGCCGAGGCCGATGAACCCGATCCTCATGACTTGGTCCCGTCGAAGACCTTCCGTGCGATGCGACCCGCGGTCATGGCCGCCGGCCAGCCCGCATAGAAGGCCAGGTGGGTGACGAGCTCGCCGATCTCCTCTCGCGTCACGCCGTTGGCGAGCGCGCGCTCGATGTGGCCCGAGAGCTGGTCACCGCGGTACATCGCGGTCAGCGCCGCGAGCGTGATGAGGCTCCGGTCACGCTTGGACAGCCCGGGCCGCTCCCAGACGTCGCCATAGAGGACCGTCTCGCTGAGCTCGATCAGCTTCGGCGCGACCTGCCGAACCTCGCTGCGCGCAGACGATGCCGATTGGGGTGTGCTCAAAGCCTGCTCCTTTCTTCATCACCGTTTGGCGGTGGACGGAGGCTGCCATACCTCTCGGACCTGCGGCACCGCCTCCATCAGGGTCGCGAGCGCGCGCGCGAGGGCCTCCTCGCCGGCTTCGACGCCCTTGTAATGGCCGAGGCGTGCCACGACGAGATCGTGCGTGGGGATGACAATGGTGTACTGCCCGCCGGCGCCGGCCATGAAGTAAGCGTCCTCGGGCACCGGCCACGTCTTCGTCCGGTTCAGCCAGAACATCCCGCCGTACACCGGCATCGACCAGGCAGGCGCCGGCGTCCTTACGAAATCCACCCAGCCCTCGGGAAGCAGCCGCTTGCCATTCCAGACGCCATCCAGCAAGTAGAGGAGCCCCAGACGTACCCAGTCACGTCCCGTGCCCAGCACGTAGCCCTGCAGCAGGAAGTTGCCGTGGGGATCGGTCTCGAGGACCATGCGCCGGATGCCGAGCTTGTCGAACAGGTGGCGCTGCGGATGCGACAAGTACTCGGCGCCACGGGCGACGACCGCCTTCTTGATCAGGTGGTTGAGCACGAGCGGGTCGGAGTTGCGGTAGCGCCCGACGGTGTTGGGTGGCCACTGGAGCGGGCGCGTGAGGGCCCAGCGGTACGCGTCGATGGCGCCCGTGTAGACGTAGAGGTGATCGGGGTAGCCGCGGGCGCCGTCGAAATCCGGGTCTTGCGGCGCGATGAACCGAAGCCCGCTCGACATCCGCAGCAGGTCGGCGATGCGGATCGCGCGCCGCGGGTCGTCCGGCCGCTGCCACTCGTCCACCGGCGCGCGCGCCCAAAGGTCGTAGACGCCCTCGTGGACGAGCCGGCCGATGAGTGTCGCCGTGAGGCTCTTGCCCATGGACCAGCTCGGAAGGCGCGTCGTGTGGTCGAGCCCCCGCTGGTAGCGCTCGGCGATGAGACGCCCCTTGTAGGCCACGACAAAGGCCGCGGTGAGCGCCTCGGGCGGGTCGAACGCGGCCGCCGTGGCCGCTGCCACCTTCGACGCGTCGACCGCCGACGGGAGCGGCGTGTCGGGGAGCTGGTCGCCCATCGGCCACGGCTGCGTCGCGGGATCGGGCAGCGAGGAGGCGACCCGCACCGGGGTGAAGAAGACCGAGTCCGCGCCCCGGGGAAGGGTGACGCACCCTTGGTCACCGTAGAGCTTTGCGGTACGCGTCACGCCGTTCGGCAGGGCGAGGCGCACCGCGCGCCGCTCCCGGTCGACGATCGTCTTGATGACCGCACGCCGCGGCCCGCGAGGCGACACGAAGAACCCGTCTTCCTCCGCTGCCGTCGCGAGGTCGCGGCCCGTGATGAAGATCGCCGAGCACAACACCTTGGCGAAGCCCGCCGTGTGATGCTCGAGGGGATCGCCCGGGGGCACCTCCCAGATCGTCGGCAGCTCCTCCGGTGGAGCGGCCTCAGATGCGTCGCCGACGGGAATCGTCGGCAACAGCATCGCGGCGAGCAGCAGAGGGAGTCGCATCGTACCTCCCGCGGGCGCGTTGCGAGCCACGCGCCGCCTTCTGACCTTACCGTCTTCGTCCGCGCGGATCCAATCCTAGCAGGCCCAGGCGCGCCGCGCGGACAAGACCGGCTCCGCTGGAGTACACTGCGGGGCCAGCGGGGTGACCCATGTACGAGGTCTACGCGCTCAAGTACGGTGAGCGAGACACGACGGCCTGCCAGTTCTTCTACCGCGAGGCGTCGCACGCGCCGATCACGCTCCACTACTACGTGTGGCTGATCCTCGGCGGCCCGCACCCGATCCTCGTGGACACCGGGTTCCTCGACGACGACGCGCGGGAGCGCGGGATCCGCAACTACGTGAGTCCGGCGGCGGTGGTGGCGCGCGCGGGCGTGAAGCCCGCTGACGTGCCGGTCGCGCTCATCACCCACCTCCACTACGACCACTGGGCCGGGCACAGCTTGTTCCCCGGCGCCGAGTACTGGATCCAGCGTGACGAGGTGGCGTTCTGGACGGGGCCCTTCGGTCGGTATCCGGCCTTCCGGCAGTCGGCCAACGTGGGCGCGCTGGCGGGTCTCGTGACGTTGAACTATGCGAGCCGCGTCCGGATCATCGACGGCGACCGCGAGGTGCTCCCCGGAGTCCGGGTTCATCGCGTCGGCGGCCACACCGCGGGGCTCCAGATCGTCACGGTTCATACCGGGCGCGGCACGGTCGTCCTCACCTCAGACGCCTCCCACTTCTACCGCAATGTGGAGACGCGCCAGCCCGTGCAGATCATCACGAGCCTGCCCGAGATGCTCGCCGCCTTCGAGACGATCCACACGCTCGCGGGCCCCGAGAAGCTGATCGTCGCCGGCCACGACCCGCTGGTCGCTGACCGGTTCAAGCCGGTCGAGCCAGGCATCATCAAGATCGCCTGATCGACGCCTCGCACATCGCTCCGGGCCGCGTCGGTCGCGTCGCATTGCATCCTCGGGATGATTGCGATAGTGTCTCGGCGCCCGCAGTCGGGGTCCGGACGCAGCGCCTGGAGCTACCCGCACCTAAGGAGGGGCCATGCGACCCATCGCCATCGGCGTCGCCATGATCGTGGCATTCGGCTGGGCGAGCGTCACCGCTCACGCCCAATCTTGGAAGCCTCCGGCCGAAAGCCAGCGCTGCCCCTCGAAGTGGGGGGCCGGCGACGAGCGCGGCTCGGGCAATCACATGAAGCCCGAGAGCGTGCTGCGGGCGACGCGGCTCATCAAGACGGGTGAGGTCATCGATCTGGCCCACGTCCTCGGCCCCTCGGGGCCGTTCTCCGGCACGCGCCGCTTCGACGTGCACACGAAGCGCACGTTCATGAACCAGGCCTCGAACCGGCGCGGGAGCAACGAGGAGACCGTCATCAGCGAGATCGGCCAGGTCGGCACTCAGTTCGACGGCTTTGCCCACCAGTCGATCGAGTATAGCCACTACAACTGCTTCAAGACCGACGAGATCTCTACCCGGGGCGGCTTCACCAAACTCGGGATTGAGAAGGTCGGCACCCTCATCACCCGCGGCGTGCTCATCGACATCGCCGCGCTGAAGGGCGTGGAGACGCTGCCCGACACCTACGAGATCACGCCGCAGGACCTCCAGCAGGCGCTCCAGCGGCAGAATCTGCGGTTGCAGCCGGGCGACGCCGTGCTCATCAACACCGGTTGGAACAAGCTGTGGAACAAAGACAACGCGCGCTACGTCAAGAGCTGCCCGGGGATCGGCGTGGCGGCTGCCGAGTGGCTGGCCAAGCAGGATCCGATGCTGGTCGGCGCCGACAACTGGCCGGTGGAGGTCGCGCCGAATCCGGACGCGCAGCTCTCGCTGCCGGTCCATCAGATCCTGCTGGTGGTGAACGGCATTCATCTGCTGGAGAACCTCAAGACC
Source organism: Candidatus Rokubacteria bacterium 13_2_20CM_69_15_1 (assembly GCA_001914535.1). Lineage (GTDB taxonomy): Bacteria > Methylomirabilota > Methylomirabilia > Rokubacteriales > CSP1-6 > 20CM-2-70-11. The sequence continues at coordinate 42,337 of MNCR01000052.1, read as the reverse complement.
GACGAGCTGGCGGCCAAAGGCATGCACGAGTTCGCGTTCGTCATGCAGCCCCTCAAGGCCCAGGGCCTCACGGGCTCGACCGTCGCGCCGATCGCCGTTCGCTGATTCGCCAGCGGCCCGGGGGGCGCGGGGCCCGCCCCCCCGGGCTCTACTTCACCTCGACCCGGCCGACGCGCCTGATCACCTCGGCGAGCCGAGCGGCGTCGACGTCGAGCCACGCGCGGAACTCGTCGGCGTCCTGATAGGCGATCGGCGTCTGAATTTTCTCCATCGCGCTCTTGAAGGCCGGGTCGTCCACGGCCTGTCGCACCGCCTCTCGCAGAGCCTTCATGACTCTGCCGGGCGTGTTCTTCGGCGCGAAGAGCCCGATCCAGAGGTAGTACTCCACGTCGTACCCGAGCTCCTTGAGCGTCGGGAGGTCGGAGAAATTCGCGTGCCGCGCCGCTCCCGTCACCGCCAGCGGCCGCAGCTTGCCGGACTTGATATGCGGCGAGGCCACGCCCGGTGGCGAGCACCAGAGCTGCGCGTGGCCACCGAGCACGGCGGTCGTGGCCGGGCCGCCACCGGTGGTCGGCAGATGGCGCATCCTGAGACCGCCCGCCGCCTGGAGCAGCATCTCCATGGGAACGTGGGAGGCGCCGTAGATGCCCGACGAGGCGAAGACGATCTCGCCCGGTCGCCGCTTGACCTCCTCCAGGAGCTCCTTCGCGCTGCGCCAGGGCATCTCCGGGTGCACCACGATGATGGTGGGATCGGCGTTGATGCGAGCGAGCGGGACGAGCTGATCCCGGGTGTACGTGGGCGCTCGCCCGAACAGCTTGTCGACTTCGGGGATCGTCGAGATGGCAGGAACGGTGATGAGAATCGTGTAGCCGTCCGGCTTGGCAACGGCCACCGACTGCATGCCCACGGCCCCCGCCGCGCCCGGCTTGTTCGCGAGGATGACGGGCTGCTTCAGAATGCGCTCCAGCGAGGAGGCCAGCGGGCGGCCCGTGAGGTCGGCCTGGCCGCCCGGCGGAAACGGATTGACGATCGTGATGGGGCGGGTCGGGAACGGCTCATCCGCGCTGGCCGCGCGTGTCACGACCACCATCACGATGACGAGAGCTGTCCTGAGCGATCGCATCATCGCCCTCCAGGCGTCTCTCCGGATACTACTGCAGCGGCGAGAAGGCGGAGGGCAGGAGAATCTTGTTCTCCTGCGTCAGCAGCCGGTCGGATCCGCCCGGCGGCGGCCAGACGCCCTTCTGCCTCGCCTCGTCCCGCACCTTCGCGCGCGCATCGAGGCTCGAGTACGCCCAGATATGCACGAAGCCGTTGGCCGTGCCGAATTCGACGCCCCCGGCGAGCACGACGGGCGAGAGCTTCATGCGCTCGGGGAGCTTCGCCTCCCAGCCCGTCGCCACGTCGGGCAGCGTGCCGGGCTTGAGCGTGTAGTAGCGCAGCTCGAAGATCGGCCCGACCTTCCCGGGACGAACCTCGGGCACGAACGTGAACGGCACGACGATCTCCGAGCGCATCGCGCGGACGAACTCCCGGATCTTGGGCGGCCAGTTCGCGTCCTTCGCCGCCTCGCCACGGATGCGCGCGCGCTCGGCCAGGTCCCGGTACCCCCAGATGTGGACGATCTCGTTGAGCGGCCCGATCTCCGTGTGCAAGAAGGCGGTCAGCGCGGAGTGCTTCTTCCGGTACTCGTAGGCCTCGCCGTAGCGCTTCTCGACTTCGGCCAAGCTGCCGGGAGCGATGCGGTAGGTGCGGATCTCGTAGATCATGTTCGACTCCTTTCGGCGGTGTGAGTTTAGACGCCTCCGGTCACGTCGATCGTCACGCCCGTGACGAAGTCCGCGTCGCGGGAAGCCAGGAAGCAGATCACCCGGGCTTGATCCTCCGCCTCGGCCACGCGCTTGAGCGGCGTGCGGGCGATCTCGGCGGCCTGCGCCTCCGGGGTTCGCCGCTCCCAGTGTGGGCGGATGCGCTCGGTGAGCGTGAGGCTCGGCGCGATGGCATTCACCGTGACCCCGAAGGGGCCCAGCTCGTGCGCGAGCTTGCGCGTGAAGGCGATGATCCCGCCCTTGGCGGCGGCGTACGCGCTGCTGCTGGTCTCACTGAGGCCGCGCCCCGCGACGGACGAGATGTTGACGATCTTGCCCGAGCGCTGTCGCTTCATGACCGGGGCCACGGTGTGGCAGAAGAGGAAGGTCGCCTCCAGGTTGAAGGTGATCAGGCGCCGCCACTCCTCGAGCGTCAGCTCGTCCACGGTGGCTGCGGGTCGGGGAATGATGGTGCTCCCACCGACGGCGTTGACGAGGATGTCGATGCGACTGTGCGCGCGCACGACGCTGTCGACCACCGCGCTCACCTGAAGCGGATCGAGGCCATCCGCCGTGCACGCCTCGGCCCGCCCGCCGCTACGACGCACGCCGTCCACGACCGCGTGGAGACGCGTCGGGTCCGTGTCCACGCCGATCACGAGACCCCCCTCACGCCCGACGATATCGGCCGTCGCGCGGCCGATGCCGCTGGCCGCCGCCGTGATCAGCGCGACCTTCTCACGAAACCGCAAGCGGATCTCCTTGGCAGCAGGGGTCGGGCTGTGAATAGACCCGAAGGCATCTGCCGTCAAGTGCTTTCGCACGGCGTCCCGCACGCGAGGTGCGTCGACACCCCTTGACATCGGCGTCATTCTGGGCGAGGAGATCTGACGCGGCCGCGACGGCGGTCCCGAGGAGGTTCGGTGATGAGCGAGGCGAGGACGGGGGTGTGGCTCTCTATTGTCCTGGTGGCCGCGGCCACGTGGGCCCCCGACCGCGCCGAGGCGATCGAGATCAAGGTGCTGAGCGCGGGCGCGGTGCGCTCGGTAGTGAGCGACCTGGCCGAGGCCTTCCGTCGGGAGACGGGGCACACGGTGACCCTGACGTTCGGGACCGTCGGCGCCCTGCGCCAGAAGCTGGCGGCGGGCGAGCCGGCGGACGTGCTCATCCTCACCGATGTCGCCATCGACGACCTGGCCCGCCAGGGCGCCGTGGCCACTGGGACCCGGACCGACATCGCCCGAACCGCGATGGGCGTCGCGGTGCGCGAGGGTGCGCCCGTGCCCGACATCTCCACGCCGGAGGCGTTCAGGCAGACCCTGTTGTCAGCAAAGTCCCTCACCTACGTGGACCCCGCGCAGGGCGCGACGAGCGGCGTCCACTTCGCCGGCGTGCTGCAGCGCCTCGGCATCGCCGAGGCCGTGAAGGGAAAGACCAGGCTCGTGGCCGGCGGCTACCCGGCCGAGCTGGTGGCGAAAGGCGAGGCCGAGCTCGTGGCGCACCAGATCAGCGAAATCATCCCCGTCAAGGGCGTGACGCTCGTGGGCCCGCTGCCGAAGGACTTGCAGAAGATCACCACCTACTCGGCCGGCCTCGCGGCCCGGAGCGCCGTGGCCGATGCGGCGCGGGCGTTCGTCGCGTTCCTGTCGCGACCATCCTTCAAGACGCGGTTCGCCGAGGCAGGGCTCGACTACCGGGAGTGACGGGATGCGCATCGACTGGGACGTGCCGATCACGATGGACGACGGACTCGTCCTTCGCGCCGACGTCTATCGGCCGCCCCTGGAAGGCAAGCACCCGGTCATTCTGACCTACGGTCCCTACGGCAAGTGGCTGCACTTCGAGGACCTCTATACCGAGCAGTGGCGGACCATGGTCGACAAGCACCCGGACGTGCCCGCGGGCTCCACCAACACGTACCAGAGCTGGGAAGTGGTCGACCCCGAGAAGTGGGTGCCGGACGGCTACGTCTGCATCCGCGTCGACTCCCGGGGGGCCGGCCGCTCGCCCGGCGTCCTCGACGTCTGGTCGGCCCGTGAGACGAAGGACTTCTACGATTGCATCGAGTGGGCGGCGATGCAGCCCTGGAGCAACGGCAGGATCGGTCTCTGCGGCATCTCCTACTACGCCATGAACCAGTGGCAAGTGGCGAGCCGGGAGCCGCCGCACCTGGCCGCGATCTGCGTCTGGGAGGGGGCGGCCGACTACTACCGCGACCTGGCGCACCACGGCGGCATCCTGTCCGCATTCGGCCGGTCCTGGTTCCCCAGGCAGGTCGTCGCGGTGCAGCACGGCCGCGGCGCCCGCGGCTACCGCAGCCGGATGAACGGCGACTGGGTGTCCGGGCCGCCGACGCTCACCGAGGAAGAGCTCGGCGCCGGCCGGAGCGATTTCTACGCGGACTGCTGGAAGAATCCGCTCGCCACCGATGCGTACTGGCGCTCGCGCATGCCGGACTGGTCGAAGGTGAGAGTCCCGCTGCTCTCGGCGGCCAACTGGGGCGGGCAGGGCTTGCACCCCCGCGGCAACTTCGAAGGGTTCGTGCGCGCGGCGTCGGAGCAGAAGTGGCTCGAGGTGCACGGCATCGAGCACTGGACGCACTTCTACACGGACTACGGCGTGGGCCTCCAGAAGAAATTCTTCGGCCATTTCCTCAAAGGTGAGGACACCGGGTGGCAGCGTCGGCCCACGGTCGCGCTCCAGGTGCGCCACCCCCATGAGCGATTCGTCGAGCGTCACGAGAACGAATGGCCGCTCGCTCGCACGCGGTGGACCCGGTTCTATCTGGACCCCATGGACGGGAGCCTCGTCCCAGAGCCGCTCGCCCGCGACAGCCGCGCGAGCTACACGGGCTTCGGCGATGGCCTCACGTTCCTCACGCCACCGCTCGAGGGGGAGACCGAGATCACGGGCCCGATCGCGGCCAAGCTCTTCGTCGCGTCCGAGACCACGGACGCCGATCTCTTCCTGGTGGTCCGCGTGTTCTCTCCGGATATGAAAGAGGTCACCTTCCAGGGCGCGCTCGATCCCCACACTCCGATCGCGCAAGGGTGGCTCCGGGCCTCGCACCGAAAACTCGACCCCAAGCTGACGCTGCCGTACCGCCCGTATCACACCCACGACGAGCCGCAGCCGCTCACCCCCGGGCAGGTCTACGAGCTGGACGTCGAGGTCTGGCCGACCTGCATCGTGGTGCCCGCCGGTTACCGGGTCGGGCTGACCGTGCGGGGGCGGGATTACGAGTACCCGGGCGGGCCAGTGGCGATGGCGAACGGGAGAGTCTTCACCGGCTGCGGGCCATTCCTCCACGACGACCCCCGGGACAGGCCCTCTGAGATCTTCGGTAAGCAGGTGACGCTTCACGCCGGTCCCAGGCGGCAGTCGCACGTCCTGCTGCCGATCGTCCCGCCGAAGTAAGCGCGCTGGAGGGGCCACCGTTCGAGCGCGGGCTTCGTCCGCGCCATCCCGTCCTGAGGGATTGGACTGTCAAGGCAGGAAGAGTCGGACGAAATGGTTGTCGGTCACCTGCCCGTCGGGCCCGACCGTGAAATTCGAGGTGATGAATCCCCGAGCCCCTGCGAGGCGGCCCTCCCCTTGGGTGACTTCCCAGATCACGGCGCCGTGCCGGAGCCCCGCGATCGCGCTCGGGCCGGTCACTCCCTGCCCGACCGTTCGAAACGTGACCCGACCGGCGTCGCCGTAACTGATCGTGCCCGACTCGACGAACGTGCCCTTCCCGGTCACCTGAACCTCCGACTCGAGAACGGCGACGCCGTCACCCTCGAGCTCGACCGACGCCCGGACCTCACCCCCGCGGAATACGGTGCGGAACACCTGGCTAGAGGCCCACGTTCTCGCTCGGCGCCTGCCCTCGGCGCCGGGGAGCGGCCCGGCGCTTCCTCTGAACTCCAGGGCGAAGACGAGCTCTCTCATCGGTCTCGCTCTCCCCGAGGCCACCACCGGTTTCGCGAGTGGCCACAGTGTAGGTGGCCCGATCCGGAGGTTCAAGAACCGCGTCCTCGGGCTCGTGGAGTCGCCCAAAACCTTGTACGCTTGCGCCACGGCACGACACAGGCGGAGGCGCGTGATGGCGCCGGGAGGCAGAGCCGACATGGACGGAGCGCGATCGGACGAAGAACGGCGCATTCTCGAAACCGCGGCGCGCGCTCTGCCCGGCGGCGTCCTTGGATCGGCGCGGCTCCCGGACGATCTCGCGTTCATCGTCAAGCGCGGTCGCGGATCCAAGCTCTACGACGTGAGCGGGCGCGAGTATATCGACTACCTCATGGGCTCCGGCCCGATGATCCTGGGTCACGCGCACCCGGCGGTGGTGGCGGCGGTGCGGGCCCAGCTCGAGCACGGAACCACCTACTTCCTCGTGAACGAGCCCGTCGTCGCGCTGGCCGATGAGCTCTGTCGGGCGGTGCCGTGCGCCGAACAGGTACGCTTCACGTCGACCGGAACCGAGGCGACCTTCTTCGCGCTCCGAGCGGCGCGCGCCTACCGTAAGCGCGAGAAGGTCATGAAGTTCGAGGGCGGGTACCACGGCAGCCACGACTATGCGCTGATGAGCGCGTCGCCGAAGTCGCCCAAGGCGTTCCCCGCCGCCACGGCGGACTCGGCGGGCATCCCGCACGTCCTCGAGGGCGAGGTGCTGATCGCCCCCTACAACGACCTCGCCACCGTCGAGGCGCTCGTCGCGGTGTACGCCGACGCGCTGGCTGCGGTCATCGTCGAGCCGTTCCAGCGGCTCATCCCGCCCGAGCCCGGCTTCCTCGAGGGGCTCCGCACGCTCACGCGGCGCCACGGGATCCCGCTGATCTTCGACGAGGTCGTCACCGGATTCCGCTTCGCCTACGGCGGCGCCCAGGAGTATTACGGCGTCGTTCCTGATCTCGCCGCGTACGGCAAGATCATCGGCGGCGGCTTCCCGCTCGCCGCCGTCTGCGGGCGGCGGGAGATCATGCGCGCCTTCGATCCGCAACTGGAAGGCACCCCGGATTTCGTCGCGCAGGTCGGCACGCTGAACGGCAACCCCGTCGCGGCCGTCGCCGGACTCGCCACGCTCGCCGAGCTCCGGAAGCCCGGCGCGTACGCGAGGCTCCACCGAACCGGCCGGACGCTGCGCGACGGCCTGGCCGACATCGTCCGGAAGTCCAGCCTGGCGGCGCAGGTGATCGGGGAGACCACGGTCTTCGACGTCGTCTTCACCGATCGGCCGATCACCGACTACCGCGCGACACTCACGGCGGACGGGGCGCGCCTCAGGGCCTTCAACGTAGAGTGCCTGCGGCGGGGCGTCCGCGGTGTTCGCACAGGCCATCGAGATCGTCGCGTAGTCGCCATCGCGTCTCCGCCCGACCCGCGACACGGGCCGGGCGGAGACGCTCGTTCCTCAGCCGGTCACGGACGAGCCGGTGTAGCCTGCGCATCGCCGTCCGCAGTCGTCGCCCGGATAGGCGCGGCGGCAGCGGGGGCGAGCTTCCGGATCTCGACGTGCACCCGACGGTTGATCTGCTGGCACTCCTTGCTCGGGTCGTCACAGAGAGCACCGTATTGCCCGATGGTGACGACCTTGACCGAGGCGTCCGGGACGCCGAGCTCGACCAGAAACTGCTTGACGGCCTCCGCGCGCCGGAGCGCCAGAACCCTGTTGTACTCGGGCGGGCCCTGACGGTCGGCATAGCCCTGAACGAGCACCACCCAGGCGCTCGCCCGGCCCAGGAGCGTGACGGTCTCCTGAAGGACGCGGACGGCGTCGGCCCGGAGGCGTGCGCTCTTGAAGTCGAAGTAGACGTCGCTGTGGACGACGCCGAGGCCGGGGCTCGTCGCTGCGCCGGCAAGGGGCGTGACCACGTCCGGCTTGGCCGGGGTCTCCTCCGTGCTCCTCGAGCTCACCCAGTATGTCGTGATCGTTCCGGCGACGACCATCAGGAGCACTCCGACGAGCATCGCCACCTCCTTCCCGCTTCGCGTCCCGGTTGCCTGCTGCTGTGTGTTGTCCATGGCCGTTCCTCCTTGGAAAAGGAGGGAGAGCAACACACGAGCCAGTTCGGCTAGACGCGACGGGACGAGTGGTCTCGGGCACTTGGGCGCGGGACGCGGTCCGCGTGATGCGGGGAGAGCCCCGCATCCCCGCTCTGGAGCCCCGCGTCCACGCAGGTTCCCGGTCAGACGCGGGCTTTCGGGGGTTGTCCCTCGAAGCGCTGGCGGACCAGGAACTCGAGCGAGCGGAAGTGACGCTCGGGCAGGTTCTTGAAGCGCCGCCGGCACGCGGCCAGCGCGGCTTCGACGGAGTCGATGCCCTCGACGGCCCTCAGCAGGTGCTCGTGGTATTCGGAAAGCTTCAGCTCCACGGCGCGGCCGAGCGCCGGGTCGCCGGCCAGCTCCAGCGCGGCCTTCCGCCGATCCCCACCGGCCTCGACCAGCGCACGGAAGCCCAGGCCCTTGAGTCGCTGCGTCACCGTGCTCCGGTCCCACTGGAGCGCCCGCGCCGTCGCCTGCATATCGAATCCGTGCTGGCGCAGGCAGAGGAGGACCGCCGCGTCGCTCCCCGCGTCGACCGTCGCGTCCGGGGCCGGGGCGAGCCGCAGGTCCTCGGGGACCAGGACCGCTCGATCGGCGAGCGCGACGGCCTGACGAAGACAGTGCTGCAGCTCCCGGACGTTGCCGGGCCAGGGGTGCCGTTCGAGCGCGCGCAGCGCGGCCTCCGACAGCGTGACGCGCCGGGAAGCCTCGGCTGCGGCTTCCTCGAGGAAGCGCGCCGCCAGCGGCGCCACGTCCTGGCGCCGCTCGCGCAGCGACGGGAGCCGGAGAACGAGGCCCTTCAGACGGAAATAGAGGTCCTCACGGAACCAGCCCTCCGCGACGCCGCGCTCGAGATCCCGGTTGCTGGCGGCGACGACCCGAACGTCCACCGCGGTGGGCCGTGTTGCCCCGACCCGGTAGAAGGTCTTTTCTTGAAGGACCCGGAGCAGCTTGCTCTGGTCTGGAGCTCGGAGCTCGCCGATCTCGTCCAGGAAGATCGTCCCGCCATCCGCTTGCTCGAAGTACCCCTTGCGCTCGGCGACCGCGCCCGTGAAGCTCCCCTTCGCATGGCCGAACAGCTCGCTCTCGAACAGCTCGGTCGGAATGGCGGCCATGTTCACCGCGACGAACGGCCCGCTGGCGCGCGAGCTCAGGCGGTGGGCCGCCCGTGCGAACAGCTCCTTGCCCGTTCCCGGCTCGCCGAGGATGAGGATCGGCAGGGACGAGCGCGCGGCCTTCTCCAGATCCCGGAAGCGCGACAGCACCGCGGGCTCGCGGGTGATGATGGAGACCTCCGCACACTGTCGCCGCAATCGCTCGTGGGCGGGATCGTCGAGCTGCACGTGTCGGGTGTCGGCGGCGCGTAGCTCGCGTTCGAGCTCGGTGAGCCGGCCTCGTGTCTCTGCCTCCAGCGCGCGTGCGTCGGTGAGCTGGGCCCGCAGCCCGTCCACGGCCTGGAGGAGCTCGCGCTCGGCCCCGGTCGATCGCGCCACCGCGGCGCGCGCCGCCTCGAGGTCTTCTTCCAGCCCCTCCACCGTGGACTCTCGGCGCACCAGGGCCTCGCGGATCGATTCGGCCTCGCCTTCGAGGCGCCGGAGGCGATAGGCGGAGCCGACCTGGTTCCACAGGAGCGCTCCGGCGCAGGCCACGACCACCGCTGCGAGCGGCGGGACCACCGGCAACAGGACGCCGATCAGCGCGGGCGCCAGGAGGACAAGCGCGGTATAGCCCGACGTCAGCGCCGCGACGCCGACCAGCCCCTTCCACCAGGCGAGCGCCAGGCCGAGCCACGCCGCGATCGCCGCGACGGCGAGCGTGGCCGCCAGGGCCCACCCGAGCGGCGCGGCTCTGAGCCACGAGCCCGCCAGCACGGCGTTGAGTAGCTCCGCCTGGATCAGGATGTCGGACATGGGGCCGATGGGCGTTCGAGAGAGCCCGTGCGCGGGCTCGGCGAGCACCAGGACGATCTTGTCCTCGACCAAGCCTCGGAGCGTCTGGGCCTGCGAGGCGTCGATGGCCGTCCAGATGTCGAGGAATGGCACGACCGTGAGCCGCTCCGGCGCGACGTAGCCGACGAGCGCCCGGCCGCGCGAGTCGACGGCGATCGTGCCCGAACGGGGGACCGTCACCCCGCGGCCATCCATCGCGATCCGATCCGCCGACGCGCTCGCGGACGCGATCGCCAGCGCCAGGCCGAGCGCCGGCACCGCGCGGTCGTCGACTCGGACGAAGAGCGGAACCCTGCGTACGACGCCGTCGGGATCGGCCGGCGCGAGCGTGTGGCCGACGGCCCTGGCGTGTCGGGCAAGCCCGGGCAGCGGGCCGACGCGCGACCCCGCGGCCGGCAGCGCCAGCGAGATCTGCGAGAGCGGTGGCCAGGATGCGTGGCTCGGGGAGCCGGGGTCCGCCGCTGCCCCGGCCGGGTCGAGCGCGATCGGGTAGACGACGTTGTCCGCCAGCGCGGTCGCCTGGCTCAGCAACGCGTCGCTCCCGGCGCCGCCACGACCGGGCAGGCTCGGCTGCCCGAGGGGCACGTCGACACCGATGACCGCGGCGCCAGCGCGGGAGAGGCCCGTGATGAGCCGGGCGAGCAACGCCCGGTCCCACGGACCCGCGCCGAATCGAGCCTCGCTCGCCGGGTCGCGCGCGACGACCACCAGCGCGGGGCTGACGGACGCCGGCTCGCGCGCGCGCATACGATGATCGTAGACCGACCACTCGAGCGCGGTGAGGCCGGCGCCGGCGAAGACGGCCACGGCCGTCGCCGCCAGGCTGGCCGCGAGGCCGATGACCGCGGCCGGGAGCACGCGGCGGAGAATCCCGAATCCTCCTAGCGGGTCGGCGTGCGCAGACCCTCGGCGGCCGCGCGGCCGAAGTAGCCGCGGATTTGCGCGTCATGCGCGGGCAGCAATCCCTGGACGCCCTGGTCATAGAGGGTCTCGAGCAGCCGCTCGGCCGGCTCGCTCAGCGCGGAGGCCTCCCGGATCAGCACCGGCACCGCCTCGCGCGCGCGCCCCCGGCGCAGGAGCGCCCCGCCCACCGTGTCGTCGCCGTTCGATACCAGGTCCGGGAAGTCCCGCCAGAGTGCGGCCCGGTAGTCCCGGAACGCCTGCTCGACGGCCTGGCGATCGGTCGACACACGCCGGCTCCGCCCGAGCGCCAGCTGCCGAAGCTGTGCGAGCGCTTCCTCGGCCTGCGTCACCCCCTGCTCGGCCGCCCGAAACCACCACGTGATCGCGGTCACCAGATCGCGCTCGACACCGAACCCCTCGGCGTAGGCCGTGCCCGCGAAGTACTGCGCCTGCGCGTGCCCGGCCTGCGCGGCGGTGAGGAACTCCGACGCCGCCTCGACGTCGCGGTGTACCAGCTTCAGCACGAGCGCCATGTTGTAGCGCGCGTCCTGGTGCTGCGGGTCGCGCGCGAGGACGCGGCGGTACGCGTCGATCGCGCCGACGCGATCGCCCTGCGCGTAGCGCGCGACGCCCAGGCTGTAGTACGCCTGGAGGAGGTCGGGGCGCTCCTCGAGGACTTGCTCGAGCTCGACGCGCGCCGCCGCCCAGTCCTGCTTCGCCACGAGCGCCGCGGCCAGGGTCAGCCGCGCCGATACGGCGTCGGGCCGCCGTCGCACGGTCGCGCGGAGCTCTTCGACCGCGGCGTCGAGATCGCCCATACCGTAGAGTGCCTGCCCGAGGCTCGAGCGGGCCTGGACCAGGTCGGGTTGGAGGCGGAGCGCCGCGCGCAGCGCGCTTGCGGCCGACGCCATCTCGCCCCGGGCGATGAAGGCCTGGCCCTCGGCGAGATACGCCTGCGCACGGGCCTGGGGCGTCGGCGTGGCGCACGCGGCCTCTGCGATTCCGACGAGGAGGAGCAAGCGCACGACTCTCTGAGTCAGACCACGGCCTCCTCGGCAATCGTCCGGAGTTGAACCAGTTCAAATCATAGCAGAGGCGTCCGCGGCGTCAGTACTTCGGGCGCCGGAGAGGGCGGATCGGGGATTCGCGGTCCACTCGCGGCGCGCGGCGGTCCCTCTACGGGCCGGGGGCGTCGCCCGATTTTCGGATGTCGAGCATCGGCGGCAGCGTTGCCGAGGACTGCTGGGCCACCTCGATCCGGGTGATGCCAGCCATGCGGCCGACGATGTCCCGGATTCGCTCGGCGGCCGCGACGATCTTCGGGAGCCGCGGGCCGCCGGGATTCTCTCGCGCGAGGAGGGTCAGCTGGCCGAGGAGGATCGTGAGCGGATTGTTGATCTCGTGCGCGGCCCCGGTCGCGAGCATCGCGACGGCGCGGAGCTCCGCGGCCTCGCGCTCCGCCTGCGCGACGCGCTTGCCGTCTGAGATGTCGACGAGAATCCCCTCGAACGAGCCGTCGCCCGTCGCCCGGAGGTTCACGCGAAGCCAGATCGGCGTGCCGTCGCGGCGCCGCCAGTAGACCTCGCGCGCGTTCGCCGTGGCGCCGGGCTCGATGCCCCTCAGGACTCTCTCGCGGTCGCCCGGATCCAGATAGAAGTCTCGCGCGTTGCGGCCGAGAACCTCCTGGCGTGACGCGTAGCCCAGCAGGCGTGCGAGGCTCTCGTTGCAGTCGAGGATCCGACCGTCCCGCCGCGTCCGCAGAATGCCCGCCAGGTTCTCCTCGAAGAGCAGGCGGTATCGCTCCTCCGCGGCCTCGGCCGACCCGCGGCGCGCCTCCGCCAGGCGCGCGAGCCCGACGTTCTGGAGCAGCACCCCGACCAGCTGCCCGATGGCTGCGAGGATCGTCACTCCGGCCTCAGGCTGCTGCTGCCGCGTGCGCCACCAGACGAGATAGAACGCGCCGGCCACCACGCCGCCGACCTGGAGTGGAATGATCAGGCCGGACTGATGCGGGAACACCCGAAACAGGGGGAACGCGAACCGAGGATCGTTCTGCACGTCGTCGCTCCAGGCCACGCGCCCCGCCGTGAACACGCTCTCGGCGAACCCCTGCGCGGCGACCGGAAGGGCCGTCGCCCGCAAGAGCTCGAGCGTGTGCGCGGGGACGTGATACGCGGCGACCGGCCGGATCTCCGTGCCCTCGGCGTCGAGCAGGTAGGCGGCCACCGTCTCCGCGCGGGTCAGGCGCGACAGTTCGCGGCAGACGCGCCGCAGCGTCTCGGTGAGGTCGGTCGTCTCACTGATGGCACGCGCGATCGCGAGCAGACTCTGAGTGGTCTCCACCATCGCCGACGCGCTCCGTCGACCGTCGTCCGCGTTGCGCGGACCGACCCGACGCTACTTCTTGGCCGCGAGCCCCAGCCGCTGCTCCAGCAGCAGCCGGATCTCCTGGGCGGCGGCGCGCCACAGCGGGCCGCCGGGCACCTCGTACTCTTTCTGGATCTGCTTCCGGTACTCGGCCATCGCGGCGTCCTGCTTGTCCGGGGGCGCGAGCTCGAGCGTCTTGGCCCGGATCCCGACGACCTTGGCGGTCGCGGCGTGCGCACGCTCGATCCAGCGCCCGATCTCGTTCCAGTCACGGTCGAAGAAGACCACGACCGGGATGGACTGGTAGCCATTGTTGAGGAAGGCGTCGCGCAGGTCCGGGTTCGCATCCCGTAAGAACACGCGCAGCTCGCAGCTCGGCATCGCTTCCGTGATGCGCGCGATCAGCGGCGAGTTCCGGTGAACGTCACCGCACCAGTTCTCGGCGAGCATGAGCACGTACGGGACCTGGCGGATCCCGCCGAAGAACTTCCGTTCCTCTTCGGTCAACGTCGCCTTCTGGTAGAAGTCCTCGGTGCGGGCCCGAGTGTCGCCCATCTGGGCCATGTACTCCTTCCAGGTCAGGCCTTTGGCGAATCGCTGCGCGTCCAGAGGAATCCTCAGCTGGGCCATGTCGTCCTCTCCTCCCGTTTTGCGGCCTCGATGTCATCCTTGTACACGAAGCGCGGAGGTGTGTCGACCCTCCGATCGCTACGGCGTCGCCGCTCTAAGAAGCGCGAGGTTCTCGTCGACCGTGTCCGTGCCGGTGATGGCGCGGATGACCACCTCGTCGACCACGCCCTGCCACTTCCCGAGCGCCGGCGCGAGGGCGTCCGGGCTCTGCGCCGCGATCGCCGTGTCCACCGGCTTCACTCCCATGCGCGCGAAGTGGGCCGCGTACGCCGGGATCGCGGCGTACCGGGCCGCCTCCTCCACCAGCCGGTCGCACGCGGCAGGCCCGAGCGCGACACGAACGTACGCGAAGCGCTTTGGCGGCCGCCGGTCCGCCGCGGCCGCGCCGGCGCGCACCCACTCGGCCGAGCGACGCGCATGCTCGGGAGTGAGCCAGTTGAAGAGCACGCCATCGGCGACCTCCCCGGCCAGGCGGCACATCTGAGGACCGAGAGCCGCCACCACGAGGCGCGTCGAAAGCTGGGACCCGAGCGCGGCGATTCCGTCGCGCACGCGTCGGAGAGCGCCCGGGTTCGGGCTTCCGACGCCGAGGAGGAGACGACCGAGGGGCAGCGCGTTGGATCGCACGCCCTGGACGATGCTCTCCGGTCCGCGCGTGTGGAGGGGGATCACGCCGATCCCGAGCTCGATGCGCCGTGTCTCTCGCGCCGCCAGGGCGAGCGCCACGAGTCCGTCGGTCGCGCCCGGATGGTTCACCCAGAAGGAGCTGTACCCGAGCGCTTCCGCCTCCCGCGCTGAGGCGCGGATGATCTCCGGCGAGGTACCCGCGAACAATGCGAAGCCCTGGCCCATGACCTCCTCCTCTCGCGCTACGGGCCTAACCCGCCGTGTCTCCCGCGCGACGCGAGCAGACCGTACGAAGCGACACGGGCCCGGCGCCCATGAGCGCCAGGCTCAGGCAGGCGCCAAGTAGCGTGAGCTCGAACTCGTAACCACCCACGAAGCCCGCGCCGAGCTTCACGACCAGGATGGCCACGAGCATGTCGAACGCCAGGAGAGCCGCTGCCAATCGAGTGCCCCAGCCAAGGATGAGCGCCGACCCTCCGAGCAGCTCCACGGCGGTCACGACCCCCGCCGCGAGGAAGGGCAGCGGGATGCCAACCTTGCCCATGAAGCCCGCAGCACCGCCGAGACCGAAGACGAAAAGCTTCTGAGCGCCGTGAACGACGAAGACGAGCCCGACGACGAGCCGGAGGGGAACCGGCCCCCAGTTTGCCGTCCATGAATTCCCCGGCACGCTCATGACGTGTCCCCTTTCCGCCCCGGTAACGACCGGCGCGCTCCGGGGCGATCATCGCAGGAGGGCGCACGTACGTCCAGTCGAGGTTGGCCGTGCGGGAACACGCGAAACGACTGGGGTCGCCTTTTCCTACTTGACAGAAGGCGATGCTCGGGTCTATGCGTTGGTGTCTACAGCTGTCTCCACGACGCCACCAGGGGATGGCGCCGAGTGGTGGCCAAGTCGCTTGAGATGTGCCCATACCCACAAAACCAGAGGAGAGGCACCGTGAGGCTCGCGCGCCGGACTTCATGCGGCGATCCCCCCGGAGGGCGCGCCGGCAACTCTCGGGATCGTGCCCAGGGGCGTCGCGCATTCTTGACGGCGGCCATCGGGCTGGGGCTGTGTTTGTCTGTCCCCGACGGCGCCTTCGCCCGGGCCGACGATCCGAGGACGGCCCGGCCACAGGAGGGTGATCGTCTCGTGTTCGCGTTCGGCGACAAGGAGGGTCAGATCGTCACGCCGGAGGACCTGCCGTTGGGCGGGCCTCAACAGCTCGCCTACCCGATGGACCCTGTCGCGAAGATCGTGCGAAACGGGTCGACCCTCAACCTGGCGGCGCTCATCCGCTTGGATCCCACGCAGCTCACCGACGAGACTCGGCCGCTCGCGGTAGACGGCGTCGTGGCGTACTCGGCGGTCTGCACGCATCAGGGATGCACGGTCTCGATGTGGCAAGCCCAGGCAAAGACGCTCTTCTGCGCCTGCCACGCGACCCAATTCGACCCCCGGGACCGCGCCCGCGTCGTCGATGGGCCTGCGCCTCGGCGGCTCCCTATGCTGCCCATCAAGACGGTCGACGGCGTCTTGACGGTGGCCGGTGAGTTCACGGGCCGAGTCGGAGGCGAACGCCTATGAGGGAGCTCTCTCTACACCGCACCGCGCTTCAGTCGTACAAACCCGATCCGAGGAGGAGGGGACGACCGTGAAGACAACCAGAGCCCTTGCGGCACTCGTAGCGGTCCTTGGCCTTCTGGTGCTGCCGGTGACGGCGGTAGCTCAGGCCAGATACAGCCCTGTGACCGATCAACGGCTCGTCACACCGGAACCCGAGAACTGGCTACAGATCCGCGGCAACTATCAGGGGTGGGGCTACAGTCCCCTGTCGCAGATCACCGCCGGCAACGTGAGGAGGTTGACTCCCGTCTGGGCCTTCTCGACAGGGGTGGACTCGGGGCACGAGGCGCCTCCCCTCGTCAACAACGGCGTGATGTTCGTCCCGACCCCTTACAGTCAGGTCATCGCGCTGGATGCGAAGACCGGCAAGCTACTCTGGCGATACAAGCGGGAACTGCCTGAGGATTTCAAGGCCCTGCACAACACGAGCCGCGGGATCGCCCTGTACGGCGATAAGGTATACGTGGCGAGCCTGGACTGCCATCTAGTCGCCCTCGACGCCAAGACGGGAAAGCAGGTCTGGTCGCGGAAGGTCGAGGACTACAAAACCGGCTATTACATGACGCTCGCCCCGCTCGTGGCGAAGGGTAGGGTCATGGTCGGCGTGTCCGGCGGCGAGTTCGGTGTCCGGGGCTTCGTTCAGGCCTTCGACGCGCAGAGCGGCGAGCCCGTCTGGAAGACATACACCATCCCCGGCCCCGGCGAGCCCGGCCACGAGACCTGGTCGGGCGAGGCCTGGAAACGCGGAGGCGCGTCTGTCTGGTTGACGGGCACCTATGACCCCGAGCTCGAGCTGACGTACTGGGGCACCGGAAACGCTTCGCCCTGGTTCGGAGATCAGCGCCCGGGCGACAACCTCTTCACGTCGTCCACCGTCGCCCTCGATCCCGCGACGGGCATGATGAAGGGCCACTTCCAGTACCAGTGGAACGAATCGTGGGACTGGGACGAGCCGGATGCGCCGCTCGTTATCGACTATCAGAAGGACGGGCGGACGATCAAGGGACTGGTGCACCCGGCGCGCAACGGCTATCTGTACCTGCTGGAGCGGAGCCGTGAGCGGATCGGGTTCGTGTCCGCCACCGCGTACGTCAAGCAGAACGTGTTCAGGAGCGTCGATCAGCAGACCGGACGTCCTGCCTACCACGAGGAGCGGATTCCAAAGACGGGCAAGCGCGCCGAGTTCTGTCCGTCGCTCTGGGGCGGCAAGGACTGGCCGAACGCCGCTTATAACCCCAAGACGGGGCGGTTGTTCATTCCGGCCAACGATAACCACTGCGGGTTCATGGAAGGCAAGGTGCAGCAATACGTCGCGGGGCAGTGGTGGACGGGCGTGGACATCCCCGATATCGGCTTCACCGTCGACAAGGGCGCGAAGTACTTCGGCGAGATCCAGGCCTGGGACGTCAACTCGGGGAAGCGGGCGTGGAG
This sequence comes from Candidatus Rokubacteria bacterium 13_2_20CM_69_15_1, assembly GCA_001914535.1. Taxonomy (GTDB): domain Bacteria; phylum Methylomirabilota; class Methylomirabilia; order Rokubacteriales; family CSP1-6; genus 20CM-2-70-11. The sequence goes on along the minus strand of MNCR01000052.1, from coordinate 24,983 downwards.
CCACCAGTACCCCGACTCGATGAGCTGGGGAGGGGTTCTGACCACCGGCGGCGGGCTCGTCTTCGCGGGCGGGACGAATGACCGCAATTTCCGGGCCTTCGACGCGGGCACGGGGAAGGTGTTGTGGCAGTTCACCACGAACTCCGGCATCATCGCGCCGCCGTCATCCTTCGCGGTGGACGGTGTCCAGTACGTGAGCGTCGTGTCGGGTTGGGGCGTCGACCCGGCATTCCAACAGGGTCTACTCGGCGATCTCCTCGGCTGGCCCAAGGACGTGCCGCAGGGCGGCGTCATCTGGGTCTTCGCGGTCTCGAAATAGGCGTCGCGACGAGCCCGTACGACCGGGCGAGCCGGTTGCTCCCAGAGCAACCGGCCCGCCCGATCCGGAGAGCACGATCCGAGGTGGTGACGCGTCGCGTGTCGCGTCTCGCCGTGGCCGTCGTCGCCCTGACGGGGGTCGTGTGCGCCGACGCGCAATCCTCCTTCGTCATCAGCGTCCAGAACGCGTCGGCCCGAGTGGGCGAGAAGGCGGTCATCGTGGCGACGATCTCGATGGGCGATGGATTCAGGCTCACGGACTCCTATCGTCACAGGATCATCAAACTGGCGGCCTCCGATGGCGTCGAGTTCGAGCGGGAGGTCGTGCGCGGGTCGGTGCAGGACGGCAGCATCGTCTTCACGGTCGGTGTCACGCCGAAGAGCGCCGGCACCCACACCGTGCACGGGGTGTTTCGGTTCAGTTACCATAACGGCGGCGAGCTCGACATCAGGGCGGCGCCGTTCGAGGCGACGGTCACAGCGACAGAGTAAGTTGGGGATGAGCTCACCAAACCACGCGAGCCCGCGGGCATCCGCGGGCAACTGCTGAACTCGCGTTCGACAGGGGTCCGCGAAGTCTCACTCCTGAGGGAGGGACACATGGTAACGCTCAACGTGAACGGCAAAACGCAACAAGTGGACGTGGCTCCGGACACTCCGCTTCTGTGGGCGTTGCGCGATGTCCTTGGATTGACCGGGACCAAGTTCGGGTGCGGGATCGCGCTGTGCGGCGCCTGCACCGTGCACCTCGATGGCCAACCCACGCGCTCGTGCGTCACGCCGATCTCGGCGGCGGCGCAACGGAAGATCACTACCGTCGAGGGGATCGGCGCGGACCGGGTGGGCAAAGCCGTGCAGACGGCGTGGGTCGAGGTCGGCGTGCCCCAGTGCGGTTACTGCCAGGCCGGCCAGGTCATGTCCGCCACGGCGCTGCTGAAGCAAAACCCCAAGCCAACAGACGCCGACATCGACGCGGCGATGAGCGGGAACATCTGCCGCTGCGGCACCTACTCTCGAATTCGCGCCGCCATCCAGCGTGTGGCCGGCCAGAAAGGAGCGACGCAATGAGCGCGCCCCACGATTCGATGACCTCGGCCCCCAGTGACGCGTCGTCCGACAGCCCGCTCTTGCTCGCCAACGTGAGCCGTCGCGGGTTTCTCATCGGAGCTTCCGCGTTCGGCGGGCTCGTCCTCGCCGTCGGGTTCCCGGCGGCCCTGCGCGCGGCCGACGCGCCCAAGTATGGACGAGATGGAATGCCCGACGGCTGGACCGACAACCCCCTGGCGTTCGTCGCCATCGGCGAGGACGGTACGGTGACCATCGTCTGTCACCGCTCCGAGATGGGGCAGGGCGTTCGCACCGGCATGCCGATGATCGTGGCCGACGAGCTCGAAGCCGACTGGAAGCGGGTGCGCATCGCGCAGGCGCCAGGCGACCAGAAGCGCTTCGGCAACCAGGACACCGACGGCTCGCGCAGCACGCGCCATTTCTTCGAACCGATGCGTCGCTGCGGCGCGGCGGCCCGCACGATGCTCGAAACGGCGGCGGCGACGCGCTGGAACGTGCCCGTGGGCGAAGTGGAAGCGCGGAACCACGAGGTGGTGCATCGCCAGTCGGGGCGGCGTCTCGGATACGGCGCCCTCGCCAAGGACGCGGCCAAGCTCCCGGTCCCCCCGAGGGACACGCTGCGATTGAAGGATCCGTCGCGCTTCCGTTACATCGGCAAGGGCGAGCTGAAGCTGGCCGACGGCCCCAACATCGTGAGCGGCAAGGCCCAGTACGGCATCGACACTCGGCTCCCCGGCATGCTCTACGCGGTGGTGGCGCGCCCGCCGGTCTATGGAGGCAAGGTCGCGAAGTACGATGCGGCGGAGGCCCTCAAGGTGCCGGGAGTTGTCCGCGTCGTGGAAATCGAGCAGAGCCCGCCGCCCGCCGAGTTCAACCCACTGGGCGGCGTCGCAGTCGTCGCGCGCAACACCTGGGCCGCGATCAAGGGCCGGCAGGCGCTCAAGATCGAGTGGAACGACGGCCCGAACGCCGGGTACGACTCCACGGCCTTCAAGGCGACCCTCGAGGAGGCGGCGCGCAAGCCGGGGAAGGTGGTCCGCAACGATGGAGACGTTGACGGAGCCATGGCGAGCGCCGCGAGACGCGTCGAGGCCGAATACTACATCCCGCATCTCGCCCACGCGACCATGGAGCCGCCCGCCGCGACCGCGCGCATCGTCCAGGGCAAATGCGAGGCGTGGGGCTGCATCCAGTCGCCGCAGGCCGCCCGTGACCGCATCGCGAAGCGGCTCGGGATGTCGGCGGACAACGTGAAGGTCAATGTCACGCTGCTCGGCGGTGGCTTCGGGCGCAAGTCCAAGCCCGATTTCATGATCGAGGCCGCCGTGCTCTCCAAGGCGATGAGCGGCGCGCCGGTCAAGGTCACGTGGACCCGCGAGGACGACCTGCACAACTCCTACTACCACACCGTCTCGGTCGAGCACCTCGAAGCCGGACTGGACGCCGGTGGGAAGCCGGTGGCGTGGCTGCACCGAACCGTGGCGCCGACGATCATGTCCACGTTCAACCCGGAGGCGAGGAACGAGGCGCCATTCGAGCTCGGCATGAACGCCGTCAACGTACCGTTCGCGATCCCCAATGTCCGTGTCGAGAACCCGGAGGCCACGGCCCACACCCGCATCGGCTGGTTCCGCTCGGTGTCGAACATTCCCCACGCCTTCGCCGTCCAGTCCTTCGTCGCCGAGCTCGCGGCGGCGGCGGGGCGCGATCCCAAGGACTTCTTGCTGGAGCTGATCGGTCCCGCCCGACGCATCGACCCCCGGACCCTGGGCGATACCTGGAATCATGGCGAGGATCCGGAACAGTACCCCCTGGACACCGGCCGCATGCGGCGCGTCGTCGAGACCGCGGCGCGCGAAGCGGGTTGGGGCAAGACGTTGCCCAAGGGCCGCGGGCAGGGCATCGCCGTCGTCTACAGCTTCGTGACCTACGTGGCCGCGGTGGTCGAAGTTCTCGTCAACGACAAGGGCGAGCTGGCGATTCCGCGAGTGGACGTCGCGGTGGATTGCGGCGCCCAGATCAACCCTGATCGCGTCCGCTCCCAGCTCGCGGGCGCCTGCACCATGGGCGTGAGCCTCGCCACCAAGGAAGAGATCAGCTTCAAGGCGGGGCGCGTGGAGCAAGACAACTACAACGCATACGAGATCATGCGCACGGACGCCTCGCCCCGCGAGATCCGGGTCCACCTCATACCCGGGGACTTCAACGCGCCGCTCGGTGGCGTGGGCGAGCCGGGTGTGCCGCCGATCGCGCCCGCACTGTGCAACGCGATCTTCGCGGCGACCGGCAAGCGCATCCGGCGCCTGCCGATCCGCGACCAGCTCAAGGCCTGAGCGAGAAGGATCTGCCGGGACGGCGAGCGATCACACACGACGCTCGCCGTCCCCGGTGGGTCCCCTGCGTCGTCTCCACCAGGGACTGTGGCCTGCTCACCGATCGCCCTGCCGTGACCCCCGATGATCTGCCTCTGGTCGGCGTCACCATCCTGGACCTGACTCGCGTCCTCGCCGGGCCGTATTGCACGCGCTTGCTGGGCGATCTGGGCGCCCGTGTGATCAAGATCGAGCGTCCGGGCGAGGGCGATGAGATGCGACGCAACTATCTGCAGCTGGAGCCTCGCCGTGACGACCAGAGCAGCTATTTCGCCCGGGTCAACGCGGGCAAAGAGAGCGTTGGCGTGGACATGTCACGCCCCGAGGGCCAGGTGATCATCCGCGACCTGGCGAAGGTCGTCGACGTCGTCGTGGAGAACTTCATGCCCGGCGTCGTCACCAAGCTGCGTTGCGACTACGAGACGCTCCGCGCCGTGAAGCCGGACATCGTCTACTGTTCCATCTCGGGCTTCGGCCAGACCGGACCCTGGCGCTCGCGGCCCGCCTTCGCCCACATCATCAACGCCGTCTCGGGCCTCATGCACCTCGAGCAAGGCGACGAGCCGGCGCCGCGCGCGTCCAACCTCCAGGCCGCCGACGTACTCGCGGCCACGCACGCCGCGACCGGGATCCTCAGCGCTCTCATCCGCAAGAGCCGCACAGGCAAGGGCGCGTACTTCGACGTCTCCATGTTGGAAGCGCTCATCGCGGCGGATAGCGTGACGTACGCGGCCGTGCTCAACGGCGGCGAGGAGTACGGGAACCCACGTCCCGGCATGATCGTGGCGCCCATCGGCGATCGCTACCTGGCCATGCAGTTCACCGGCTCGCCACAGCTCTGGCCGCGCCTGTTGGCCGTGATGGGACGTCTCGAGCTCGGGCGCGACTCGCGCTTCGACACCAGTGAGAAGCGGCGGGTGAACTGGCGCGAGCTCCGGCACGTCGTCGAGTCGTGGCTCGCGACGTTCCCGACCGCCGAGGACGCGCTCAGGGTCCTGTCGGACGCGCGCATCCCGTGCGCGCCGGTCCTGCGGCCGGCCGAGGTGATCGCCGAGCCTCACCTGGAGGCGCGCGAATTCTTTCCGACCATGCCACATCCGGCTCGTGGTGCCGTGCGTGTAACAGCGAGCCCGTACCACCTCGACGGCGACGCGCTCCATCCTCGAGCGCCGGCAGCGTATCGCGTGGGGGAGCACACGCGCGCTGTGCTCGGCGACCTCCTCGGCTATTCGCTTGAGCGCATCGCGGACCTGCTTCGCGCGGGCGTCATCGACGCGCCGTAGCACAATGCGGATGCCCAAACCAGTGGCGCCGCGCTCGCGAAGGATCCGAGAGGCCGGGCGGCGGCGACGAGGCGCGCAGCCACCTTACGCGGACTCCCACGCCCAATAGCGATGCGGCCGAGTCGCGCGAGCTTGGCGATCTCCCAGAGCACGATGGCCGAGATGCTCCACGTGTCGTGAGCGAGCAGCGCGGACTCCCGCCGTGTCAGATCGCCGGTCAGCGCGTGGAGCAGCACATGGGTGTCAAGATCGAGCATCCCACCGCAGGCCCATAGACAGGATCTTCCCCTTGCCGTGCTTGGTGATGACGACGAGAAGAACAGCTCCACGTCCCGTCGCGAGCGCGCCTCTGGACGCTGCGTTATACTCATCGCCACTTTGCGAACGGACTACTTCGCGAACGGACTGTTGAGAGGTGGGGCCTCATGAGCGTGCACTCCATCCGGCTCGACGAGGCCTAAGGCGGACCGGAACAGTCCCATGGGCACACCCACGTCGCCGCATCCGGTCCTCAAGAAGTACTACACGCACGAGGGGGAGAAACAACCCTTCGTCACCGCGCTGTTCGACGGTGCCGCGCGATACTACGACCGGGTCTGCGGAGTCGGCTCGCTCGGCTCCGGCCAGTTCTATCGCCACTACGTGCTGAGACAGTACGGCCTCGGTCGCGGCATGAAGCTTCTCGACGTCGCGACCGGCACCGGCCTCGTGGCCCGTGCGGCCGTGCGCATCCTCCGTGAACCCGGCGACGTGGTCGGGCTCGACCCGAGCGGCGGCATGCTGCGCGAAGCGCGGAGGACCCTCTCGGTCCCCCTGGTGCAGGGGATGGTGGAGGACCTGCCATTCGGAGACGACGGCTTCGATTTCCTGACCATGGGGTATGCCTTGCGTCACATGGCCGATCTGGCGGTGGCGCTGAAAGAATGCCTGCGGGTCTTGAAGCCGGGGGGACGCGTCCTGCTCCTCGAGATCTCGCGACCTCGCTCCGCCCTGGGCCGGTGGCTCACCCGAATCTACTTCGAGACGGTCCTGCCGCGGGTCACGCGGCTCAGCACGGGCAGCGCGCAGGCCGAACTGCTCATGAGGTATTACTGGGACACGATCGCCGAGTGCGTTCCGCCCGAGACGATCCTGGAGGTCTTGCGGGCGAGCGGCTTCGTCGGAGTCGATCGCCGCGTGCGCGCTGGGGTCTTCAGCGAGTATGTCGGGGTGAAGCCAGCGCGGTGAGCGCCGCCGCGGAGCGACTCCGCCCTCGCGCTCAGCGGATGGCCAGATCGGCCGGCTCGACCCCTCTGAGCCCGTGGCGTCCGAGCCAGCGGAGCAGGCCCCGGCTGTAGCGCGACGTCGTCCGGACCCCGGAGGCTTGCAGTGCGACGTGGCGCTCGATGTGACGTTGCGCCGCGCCCTTGATGACGCTCGACCCCCCGTCCATCCAGCTACGCCCGGCGCGCAGGAGGGCCAGCATCCGCCCGTCGTAGAAATAGGCCACGAGATCCGACCATGCGACCAGCATTGAGGTCTGGACGGCGGCGTACGAGCGGAGCGCCGAGCCGAGCTCGGCCGCCGACGGAATCACGCGTCGCCGCAGGAACGGGCTGAGGGCCTCGGCGACGAGCTCCGCCGAGCGCAGCGCGAGAAAGACGCCGGGGGACAGCATCGGATCGACGAAGCCGAAGGCGTCTCCCACCATGACCCAGCCGGGACCGTACCCCCGTTGCGAGATCAGCTGATAATTGGAGTACGTGGCGACCGACGTCACGCGCTTGGCGCCACCGGCGATCGAGGAGAGCCAGGCGTCGACGGTGATGGCCCGCTCGAGCCGCTCTGCCGGCGTGCGCCCCAGGCGGTCGGCATCCTCCCGACCCACCACGATCCCCACGGAGAGCCGCTCCTTGAACGGGATGCACCAGCTCCAGCCCGCCTTGAGGCGTGCGATGAGCACCTGCCCAGGCGCATCGTCCCAGCTCCACCCCTCGAAGTGGGCAAAGTGCGCCACGTCGTTGCGTGGCCCGACCTGGGCGGGGATCCTCAGCGCGCGGGCCGAGAGCCTGGCGCGGCCCGTGGCGTCGACGATGAGATCGGGTTGCCGACCGGCCAGCATGGGCGCCGCGGCCAGGGTTTCGGGAGCGAGCGCGAGCTCCGCGCCGTCGCGCCCGGTCGGCTCCAGTCGAGCACGAGCGACCGTTCTGTTGGCGCCCGCGGCGACGGCCTTGGCCAGCAATGCCTCGTCGAACCGCGGCCGCGGAATGTTGTAGGCGTAGGGGGGCACGGCCGGAGCGAAGCGCGCGAAGGTGAAGCTGAAGCGGTCCGTTGGCGACCAGATGAAGGACACGCCCGGCTTCACGAGGCCAAACGTCGCGGTCTCCTCCTCGATGCCGAGACGCTCGAGAATCGGGGTCACGGCGGGCACGAGGGACTCCCCCACGAGCAGTTCCGGGCGTCGGCCGTCGTCGAAGAGCGCGACCTCGGCACCCTGGCGAGCGAGGAAGGTGGCGAGAGCGGATCCGCAAGGGCCGGCGCCGATGATGGCCACCCTCATGGATACGCCCGCCTGAGGATCTTGCCGCCCGCCGTCTTGGCGACCGCCTCCACGATCGTGAACTCGAGCGGCACCTTGTACGGAGAGAGCGCGCGGGCGCAGTGCGCCTGGAGAGCGTCGACATCCAAGCTGGCAGAATCGAGGACGATCTCCGCACAGGGCACCTCGCCCAGGCGAGCGTGCGAGCGACCGAACACCCGGGACTCCGTGACGCCCGGGAACCGGTTGATACAGTCCTCCACCTCCTCCGGGAAGAACTTGAGCCCCGCGACGAAGATGACGGCCTTCTTGCGGCCCTTGAGGTAGAGGGCGCCGGCCGCATCCAACCAGCCGATATCCCCCGTCAGGAACCAGCCCTCCCGCGCCACCTGCTCGCGCCGCCGCCACGGCGCGTAATACGCGGAGAAGAGGCCGTCGCCTCGCACGGCGATCTCCCCCAGCGCCCCCGCGTGGAGCCGCTTGCCCTCGTCACCGAAGACCGCGATGTCGTAGCCAGGCACGGGGTGGCCCACGGACATGGCGGGCAGACCGTCGGATCTGAGATTGATGCAGGGCAGGCCCGCCTCGATGATGCCGTAGGCTTGGCCCAGCGGCACGCCGTAGACCGCTTCGAAGCGCTCGATCACGGCCGGGGCGATCGGGGCGCTGGTCGAGAGGCAGAGCCGCACGCTCGTGAGAGGCTCCGCCGGTCCGAGGTTCGCCATGCGCTCGAAGTGGAGCGGGGACGCGTAGAGCACGCTAGGCTTGAGCCGCCGGATCGAATCGCGGAGCGGCCCGGGGAGGGTGTCGGGGCACATGAGGACGTGCGCGCCGGCCCGGACGTAAGCGACGATCGTCACCGCGAAGTGGTAAGCCAGCGGCAGCACCCACAGGATGCTGTCCTCCTCCGTGAAGCGCAGCACGGAATCCGCGGCTCGGACGCGCGCAGCGGTCGCTTCGTGTGACAGCACGACGCCTTTGCTGCTCGCGGTGGTGCCGGAGGTGAACCGGACGAAGGCGGGGTTGAGCTGCGTGAACTCCACCGGGCCAGCGGCGTCACGATCGGTCCACTGGAACGTGAGCCCGTCGCACTCGCCGCCCGACATGACCGCTCCGCCTTCCCCGCCCGAGAGCCGATCGGCCTTGGGCCAGGACAGGCGCCCGTTCACCTGGACCTCCGTCGTGATCTGAGCGGCCTCCGCCGGCGTCAGGTGGGTGGCCAGCGGCGTCAGGCAGGCGCCCGTGGCCAGGAGGCCGAAGGCGGCCGGCAGATACGCCAGGCTATTCGGCGCCATGAGCCCGATCCGATGCCCGGGCTCCACGCCCTGGGCGATGAGGAACGCGGCCACGCGCCGGGCCTCTCGGGCCAGCTGTCCGTAGTCGAGCGATCGGCCCGATGCCACGTCGGTCACGGCGGGGCGGCTCGTGTGCCTCTCGGCCGATGAATAGAGGAGCTCCGCGAGGTTCATCGGAGCACTACCGCCGCGCGGCCTGCCGGGCGGCCGCCATACCGACGGCCTCGCCCGTGGCCAGACACGTGCCGATGACGCGCGCGGACCCGAGAGCTTCGTGCGAGGCGCTCATGCAGCGTCCGGCCACGAAGAGATTCTCCACGTCCCGCGCCTGAAGGCAGCGCAGCGGGATCTCGTAATATTGCCCGTCGCCCAGATACTCGTACGTGGCCCCGAGCCGTCCCTCCTCCCACAGCTCGATGGGCCAGCTCGCTCGGGCCACCGCGTCCTCGAATCGGCGCCCGGACAGGACGTCCTCGCGGGTCAGCTGATAGCGTCCGATCACGCGGCGGCTCTCACGGACTCCGACCTGGGGCGCGGCATGCGAGACGAAGGCCCGGGTGAAGGGCGGCATGGTCTTCAAGAGCGCGGTGACTGCGAGGGCGCGCTTCCTGCCCTCCTGCTCTGCCATCGTCAGGAAGTCGCGGCCTGCCGGGAGCTCCTCCGCGATCCCGCTCAGCGTGAGCTTGCAGACGACTTCCCCGGCCTGCGGAGACGGTCCCAGCGTCAGATTCGACGCGCCCTTCGGCAACCGCCCCTCGCGCTCGGCGGCCACCAGGGCCCGGAGCAGGGCCACGCGCGGGCCTGGCCCGAGGGCGTCGGTGTCGACGTCTTGGAGCACGAAGACCAGCGACGGCAGCTGCCGCTCGGCGACCGGCGCAGTCTCTGTGGCAGCGCCGGCCTCCCGCGCGACGACGGCGTCGCCGCTCGTGTCCACGACGGCCCGAGCCGTCAGCTCGAGGTGCCGTTCCCAGGTGGCGACGCGGAGCGCCTCGATCCGACCCGCTCGGGCCTCGACCCCGATGAGGTAGGCGTGGAGGTACACATCCAGACGCGTGGCCGAGGATGTGATCTCGTCCGCCAGGCAGGCGAAGGCGAACGGGGTGTACGGCAGGACGAACGTCCGCCCTCGGCGCACGGGATGCCCGCAGCCAGGCATGATCGCCAGCCGCCGCGCGAAGACGTCGGCGAACCCCGCGTTGAGGGGCTCCGGCGGTCCGGCCGGCGAGGTCTGATAGAGCCCGCAGATCGTGCTCACCATGCCGGCGGTCGCCATGCCCCCGAGAAAGCCGTAGCGCTCGATGAGCGCGCTGCGCGCGCCGGCGCCGGCCGCCGCGACGGCCGCGGCGAGTCCGGCGGCGCCGCCCCCAACCACCACGACGTCGTAATTCACGGGATTCGCGTCCACCCCATGCCCTCGCGGACGACCTCGACGATCCGCCCCACCTCGTCCTCGGCCGCGGCTCCCTCGATCCACGAGACGACGAGATTCGACCGGGTCGCGCACCGGTTGAAGAATACCCCGATCCCGGGCCGCGGAAGGACGGCCGGAGCGTGGTACGCGTTGACGATGCGGCGGCCGAACGCGGACCCGAGCACCGCGGGAAAGTCCATGACGTCGGCGCAGTTGAAGGAGAAGGTCTCTCGCTCCGAGGTCCCGGGCAGGTCTCGGAGCATCATCGAGAGTGGGCGGTATTGCAGAAATTCCATGGCCACCGAGTTGGCCTCGATCTGCCCGTCGCGGACGGCGTCCGCCATCTGCCGGCGCAGGGCGCTCGCCAGGGCCGCCACGTTCGCGGTCTCGGAGGGCTTGAACCGCGCGAAGTGGAACGCGAGCACGTTTCCGAAGGTCGGACCCGGATCGCCCTTGGGCCGCAAGTCCACCGCGATCGGGACGAGAAAGGGAACGTCCGGGAGCCCCCGCCGCTCCCAGAGCTCGGCCATGGCGCGGCCCACGAGAGCCAAGCGCCAGCAGATCTCTCGCATGGCGCGCGAGCCCGCGGCCTGGGGATCGCGTTCGACGAAGCTCTCCTGCCGGAAGCGGGCCCGTCCAGGCGATATGAGGCCAGTTCCCGGGGACACCGGGGCAACAGCCGTGAGCGTTCGCATGTAGTGGACGCTTTGACGGGCCAGCCGCCCACGCTCCCTGAGCGGCCGCGGATCCGGCTGCGGCGTGAACGCCCAGGGCGCGCCTCGCGGGGTGGCCTGGTTCTCTTCCTGGTCGAAGCGAGCCAGGTGCCTCAACAGATTTTGCCCTCCTCGTGGATCCATGAGGGGATGAAACCAGGTCAACACGAGAACGCCGTGTCCCCTTGCCGGCTCCGGCCCGCAATCGACGATCAAGAATCGCAGGGGCGGATCGCGTCGCGGATCGATCACCGAGCTGAGCTCCGATTCCAGTTCCGCGTGAAGCTCTTCGCGCGAGGCGACGGACCGATGACGCACGGGCGGAGGCACCAGCGCGGCGCGCGGGCCGGCGGCCCAGTGCAGCCGGCCCCAGGGAAACGGCCGCCGGAGTCGCGCGGCCGGCCACGGGCAGAAATCCAGGAGTCGGTCGAGGGCCCGGCGGATCCGCTCGGGGGCGATGGGTCCGTCGCACTCGACGACCAGGAGCGTGTTGCTGCTCACGTCTCGGCCCTTGCAGAGCGAGTGCATCGCGATGAGGACGAGATCGGCGCCACGCAACGGTAACCGGCGGCCGGGCATTCTCACAGATCTCCGAAGCGGCCGGCACATCATCGCGCGGGTACGGCCCAGCCGGATCGCTAGGCCTGGCGCCTACGTCGACAGATGTAGAGCGCCAGCGTGCGGGGGGAGCGGACGGTCTCTTGGACGAGGTCCTCGTCGGGGATCCAGAACCCGAATTCGGCCTCGATGAAAAGCAGGACCTTCAGCAAAGCCATGGAGTCGAGACCGGCGAGCTCGAGATCGTCGTCAGGCTGAAGCGGATGGCCGCGGGCCATGATGCTGGTGTTGATGAACGCGGTCAGGACGGCGGCGACCTCTTCGGGCTCGATTCGGCGGACGCGCGCGGTGGGCATCGTCACGCGCGGTGGCGCTTTCTCCGCACCGACATGTCGAGTTCAACACTACAGTCGCCACCCCATCAGGTCAATACGGTCGTGGCCGGTCACGGGGTCGCCGGCTCGAAGAGCTGCCGCATTTCGGCCCGGAGCTGTCGGAGGCGATCCTTGACCTGCGCGACCCGCGCCAGCTGTTCGGGCGTCAAGAGCGCCCGGACCTCGAGCATGACCTTCGCGCTCTCCTGAAGACGCTGCTCGCGGAGCTGCGCGATCCTCTGGAGCTGGGGCTGCAGATCCGTGTCCTTCAAGGGGCCGGGCGCGAGCAGCTTGTCGCTGAGGTCCCGCTGCGCCTGGCGCAGGTCTCCGGCCAGGGCGCGCGACGCCGCGCGACGCGCGGCCAGAATCTCCCGGACCTTCGCGTCCTGCTCGGGTGACAGGCCCGCGCTCCGGACCAGGAGCGGCAGCATCATCCCCGCGTCGCCCGCGCCGCCTCCGGGGCCGTGGCGGTGCATCCCGGACTGGGCGCGCGTGGGCGTCCACGCGCCGAGGACCACGACGAGGGCGATCACCATCACGAATCCGATCGAGTGGATCTGCGGTCTCGACATCACGGTTCCTCCTGTCTGTCTCGGTTAGAGCTCGGTGTCCGGCGCCTCGAACAGATCGAGGAGTCGGGCCACGTGCGCGGTCTCATCGCATCCCGCCGTCGCCGCCCAGTCTGGCCACTCGCAGTCCGCGACGCGGTCGAGAGCGTCGGCGGAGAGACTTAGGACCCCAACATCCGGGACGGACGCGGCCAGGCGCCCGTCGGTCGAAAACATCGGCAGCGAGAATTCCGTCAGGAGCACGGACGCCTCATGGTCCGCACGTTGCCGCGCCGCCGGACCCGGCGCGTCCGGACCTCGGATGGCGACGTGACCCCAGACGGCCAGCGTGACGACGAGCGAGGCCGCGACGGCGGCGATCGCCCAAGACCGCGTCCGGGCCACCACGCGCGTCCGGGGCGGGTCGGTCGCGAGCAGAACGTGCCTCACGGTCGTGAGCTCCGAGCCCACACGACGGTGGCGGTCGCCGCAGGCGGCACACGCCGTCATGTGAGCGCGTTCGTCGGCGGTGCCGTCGCCGGCCAGCAGTGAAATCAGCGCCGCGTCGGACAGACACCGGCTCATGCCGAGTCGCCGACAGCCGCGGTGCGAAGGTGCCGGATGGCGCGGAAGAGATGGCGCTTGACGCTTCCCGGAGTCAGGCCGAGCGTGCTGGCCACGGCGTCGGTCGGCCAGCCCTCGAGATGTCGCAGGACGAAAACGTCACGCTGACGATCGGACAGGCCGCGAAAGGCCGCCCAGATCCGGTGCCACGTCTCTTTGCTGATAGCTGCCTCCTCGGGCGTGGGCTCTTTGCTCGTGAGCGTGACGTCTTCCACGCGATCGCTCTGTCGCCGAAACCGCCACCACCAACCCGCGCGCCGGCGATCCCGACACGCGTTGACGGCCACCCGCGTCAGCCACGCGGCCCAGTCGCACGGCGGACCGGGCTGACGACGTGCCTGATGAAGCTTGAGAAACACGTCCTGCACGACCTCTCGGCTCTCGTCGCGGTCGGCGAGCAGCAGCCCGCACAGACGGTGGAGACGCCCCGCGTGCCTCTCGAAGAGCTCCTCATAGGTCGGCGAGCGAGCCGCGATGGTCGGAGCGTCACCGATCAGCACGTCCAGCCGCCTTGATTGACGAATCCGGCGCCTCCTGGTTGACACATCCCTCGGGTCATCGCCTTCCCGCTCTGCTCGATGAGCGCGCTACCGCGAAAGCCCGGGCGGCGGGGGCGGCGGAGGTCCGGGCGGCGGTGGAGGTGGAACGCGAACCGGAGCCGGTGCTGTCGCGGCCGGCTGCCGCGTGTACGTCGGCAGGGAGCCTCTGACCGGGATCTGGTTGCCCTTGGCGTACATGCACTGCATGTAGGTCATGTCGTACCGGTGCTGCACCGATGCCTCCGCGCCCCAGGCGTTGCTCGCGCCGACTGCGGTCCCACCGAGCAAACCGGCGCCCGCACCCACCGCCGCCCCGGTCGCTGGACTCCCGGCGGCGGCGCCCACCGCTGCCCCGGCAGCCGCTCCGAGCACCGTCCCGATGGCCGCTCCGCTCACGGAGCTCCGGGTCGACGCCCGCTCCGTCGTCGTCCCCGTCTGTTGCGCCGCCCACTGGCGGCAGACCGCGTCATCTGCCTGGAACTGCTCGAAGGGCTTCCCGCTGCCTGGAAGCACCATTACGCTCGGCCCGGTGGGAATCGTCGCGCATGCGGCCATGATTAGCCCGGCGGCGACAGGAAGGACGGACGACTTCTGCATCATGGGTGGACCGACTCCTCTCTACTGAGGCCTCGGCGGGACTTTGACCCATGCCTCAGGACACGTGGCTACGTTGGGATAGTAGGCGTTAGCGCTGGGGCAGTAGTACCAGTACGTTTGCGGCGGCGGCGGAGCCGGCGCCGGCTCCGGCTGCACGTACACCGGCGGGGGCTCGACGACGACCGGTGGCGGAGCGTAGCCGTAGTACGGCGGGTCATACCACCAGTAGGGATACGGCCAGTAGGGATACGGCGCGCCCCACCAGAACGCGGGCCCGACGCCGACGAAGACGCGGGTCCGGATGCCGGGACGATGCCCGTGCCATGCAAGGCTCGGGACTGCGGGAACGAGAAGGAGCGCGATCGCCAGGAGCGGAACCGCCGCTGACTTTCTCATCTCTCCCTCGCTACGCTTGGACGGACAAGGCCCGGACGAAATTCAGCCACGTCGCCGGCCCCGCCGGCGTCTGTCTCCCAAGGCTCATGCGTTGCCTCCAGCCGTTGAGACGAGACCACCGGCGTTCCCGTTGACACGCGCGCTCCCGTGACGGCGGCCCTCGGCCAGGGGCCCTTTTTTCGACGCCGACGTACACGGAGGCGATGCCACCCGCGTCTCACCGGACAGAGAAGGGAGGGGATCAACCATGCGTCAGGTCATCGCTCTCGTTGTGGCACTCGCCTTGATGGTCGGCGCGGCAACCCCGGCCGCCTATGCCGGCACGGGCACGAATGTCGCCCTCGGGCTGGCTTCCTTCGCGGTGTTCAACCAGCTCGTCGGACCTCTATTCCATCGGCGGCCACCGGTTCGTGAGGTCGTCGTGGAGCGACCCGTGTACCACCAGGTGTACGCGCCGCCGTCTCAGGTGGTCGTGGTTCAGCCCTCGCCGGCTTACCCCACCGTCGTCCAGTACTCGACCGGGCGGTACGAGCTCCGCGGCGACGGCATCTACACCCCCTATCAGTGGGTCTGGATTCCCAACGCGCACCCACTTCCTCCCCCGCCGCCACCTCCGCCCGCGTCGTAAGTCGGCCCTCACACGAGGCCGAGGCTCCGAGGAGTGAGCGCTCCTCCGGAGCCTCGGCCCTGGCGAGCACGTCTCGAAGTGGAGTACGATACGGCCACTTCGACGCGCGGGCCGTCTCGAGGCCGGCAAGGAGGAGCGGACGATGCCGTATGACCTGGTGATCCGGAACGGCATGGTGATCGACGGGTCAGGCTTGCCGCGATTCCCCGCCGACATCGGCGTGCGGCACGGCCGCATCGCGGCGATCGGCCGCATCCGCGAGCGCGCGCGCGAGGTGATCGACGCGGACGGCCAGGCGGTGACGCCCGGTTTCGTCGACGGGCACACGCACATGGACGCGCAGATCTTTTGGGATCCGCTCGGCACCTGCTCGTGCTGGCACGGCGTCACCACCGTCGTGATGGGCAACTGCGGCTTCACGCTCGCGCCCTGTGGAAAGTCCGAACGGCACCTGGTCGTGCGCAATCTCGAACGCGCCGAGGACATCGCGGCCGAGGCGATGGACGCGGGCATCGAGTGGACGTGGACCACGTTCCCGGAGTTTCTCGATCGGGTCGACGCCCTGCCCAAGGGCATCAACTACGCGTGCTACGTCGGCCACTCCGCCCTGCGCACCTACGTCATGGGCGAGCGCGCGTTCGAGACAGCCGCCACCGAGGACGACCTCCGGGCGATGGAGCGCGAGCTCCGCGACGCGATCCGTGCCGGCGCCATCGGCTTCACGACCTCGCGCTCGCCGAGCCACGAGACCCCCGACCGCCGCCCCGTCGCGAGCCGTCTCGCCACCTGGGAGGAGGTGCGGCGGCTGGTCGGCGCCATGGGCGAGATGAATGCGGGGCTCTTCGAGCTCGCCGGCGAGCGGTTCGGCGGCGATCCCGAGGGCCTGCGCGCGTACCACGTGCGGTTGCGCGACCTGGCCGTGGAGAGCGGACGCCCCGTGACCTGGGGCCTGTTCAGCAGGCGGGACGACCCCGAGGTCTGGCGGACCTACCTCGACCTGCTCGAGGAGACGGCCGCCGCGGGCGGCCGTATGTTCGCCCAGGTGCACAGCCGTGCGCTCGCCGTGGTGCTCTCGTTCAAGACCAATCTGCCGTTCGACCGGCTGCCAGTCTGGAAAGACCTGAGAGCGCTGCCGCTCGACGAGCAGAAGCGCCGCCTGCGCGATCCCGATCTGCGCCGGCGCCTGGTCGAGGCCGCGCACCAGCGCGACGAGCGGCGCGCTATCGGCGCGGAGCCGCGGCCCGCCGCCTACGAGTGGATCTTCGTCTTCGACAC
Source organism: Candidatus Rokubacteria bacterium 13_2_20CM_69_15_1 (assembly GCA_001914535.1). Taxonomy (GTDB): domain Bacteria; phylum Methylomirabilota; class Methylomirabilia; order Rokubacteriales; family CSP1-6; genus 20CM-2-70-11. Next base: position 8,466 of record MNCR01000052.1, on the reverse strand, counting down.
CGTCGAGGGGCCGCACCGCTCGGTGGCGGACGTCGCGCGCGAGCGCGGCCTGGATCCCGTCGAGGCGATGATCGCCCTCGCTCTCGAGACCGACCTCGAGCGGTTCTTCCTCCAACCCATCGCCAACGAGAACCAGGCACACGCGCTCGAGCTGATCAAGCATCCGCGCACGGTCGTGACCTTCTCGGACTCCGGCGCGCACGTCTCGCAGATCATGGACGCCTCGCTCCAGACCCACTTGCTCAGCCACTGGGTGCGCGCGAAGCAGGCGCTCACGCTCGAGCAGGCGGTCCGCATGCTGAGCTTCGAGCCGGCGACGCACTGGGGCTTTGCGGATCGCGGCCTCATCCGGGAGGGGCTCCGGGCCGATCTCCTCGTCTTCGACCCTGAGACGATCGCGCCGGAGATGCCGGAGGTGGCCCACGATCTCCCGGCGGGAGCCCGCCGCCTCGTGCAGCGGGCGCGGGGGATCTCCGCGACCGTCGTGAACGGCGAGATCGTGCTGCGCGACGGCAAGCCGAGCGGGGCGCTCCCGGGGCAGCTGCTGCGCGGCCCCCTCGCGCGGAGGGCGTGACCTCAGGTCCGGTACGACGGATCGCGGCGATCGAGGCGCCGGAGGAGCCCGGGCCACACCAGCATGGAACGGCTCCCGCGGGACCGCCCTGCCGTCATGACCTGCGCGTAGGTGGTCTCGATGATGTCCTTGGGAACCGGAATCAACTCGCCTCCGCCCGATTGCGCACGCACCTGGATCGCGCAGGACGTCTCGAGATAGTACATCGCGACGAACGCGTCGGCGACGGTCTCACCCACCGTCAACAGTCCGTGGTTTCTGAGGATCAGGGAGGTCCTGTCGCCGAGGTCCGCGACGAGCCGCGGCTTCTCGTCGTCTCGCAACGCCGGACCCTCGAAGTCGTGGTAGCCCAGGCTCGCCAGCACGGAGATCGAATGCTGCGAGATCGGGAGCAAGCCCGCCCGCTGTGCCGAGACGGCCACGCCGTTCAGGGTGTGGGTGTGGAGGACGCACTTGGCATCGTGCCGTGCGGCGTGGATGGCGCTGTGGATCACGAAGCCGGCCGGATTGACCGGATACGGCGAGTCCTGAAGCGTGTTGCCGTGAACGTCGATCTTGACCAGGCTCGACGCCGTGATCTCGTCGAAGAACATGCCGTACGGGTTGATGAGGAACTGATCCTCGGTGGACGGCACCCGGGCCGTGATGTGCGTGAAGACCAGATCCTCCCAGCCGTAGTGCGCCACGAGCCGATAACAGGCGGCGAGATCCACCCGCACCGCCCACTCCTCGGGCGAGACCTTGTCCCGCAGCGACGGGATGTCGTGAGCCGTGGCGTTCATAGAGGGTCCCCCTCTCGGCGCGATCGTGGCCTGCTCACGAACCTTGTAACCCAGAACGGCGGGCAGGGCAATCCGCGAGGTGGGCGGCTCGCTCAGTACTCGGCGAGGCGGTCGTTCTCGCGGTAATCCACCGGAGCGTCGATCAGCACGGGACCGGCCGCCTGGAGCGCGCGCTCGAGGGCCGGCCTGAGCTCTTTGGCCGCGTTGACCCGCACGCCCTCGCAGCCGAACGCATGCGCGAGGGCGACGAAGTCCGGGTTGCTGAAGTCGACGCCCGCCGCTCGCCCGAACTGCCGTTGTTGCTTCCAGCGGATCACGCCGTACCCGTCGTCGCGGAAGATCAGCACCACGACGTGGAGCCCCAGGCGAACCGCCGTCTCGAGCTCCTGGACGTTCATCATGAGGCCTCCGTCGCCGGTGACGGCCACGACGCGGCGCTCCGGCTCGGCGAGCTTCGCGGCGATCGCGCCCGGTAACCCGATACCCATGGCCGCGAACCCGTTGGAGATGATCACCGTGTTCGGGACGCTGGCTCTGAAGCGCTTCGCCACCCAGAGCTTGTGGGCGCCGACGTCGGAGATGACGAGATCGTCGGGTCGCAAGACCGACTCGAGGTCCCAGATGATGCGCTGCGGAAGGAGGGGAAACGCGTCGTCGAGGCGGCGCGGGTCGTCGGGCGAGTGGCCAGGCGGGACCCGCTGCGGGCGGGCCGCCACGAGCGGGGCGAGGAGCTCGAGGGCCTCGCGTACATCGGCCACGACCTCGACCGCCGGCTGATACCGCGCGTCGACCTCGGCCGCCGTGAAGTCGATGTGGACGATCTGGAGCTGGCCCGACGGATTCCACCTCGCCGCGGCGTATTCCACCGGGTCGTAGCCAACCGCGATCACCACATCCGCGCTCGTGAAGCCGACGCGGGCGGGCTCGTCCGACGCGAGCCCGACGGTGGTCCGCGCCAGCGGGTGATTGGCCGAGATCGCCCCCTTCGCCATGAAGGTGGTGACCACCGGCATCTGTGCCCGCTCGGCGAGCGCCGTCAGCTCCCTGGACGCCCGGCCGCGGATCACGCCGTTCCCCGCGAGAATCAGCGGTCGCGCGGCCCGATTGATGATGTCGGCCGCGCGCGCGAGCGACGGTCGGTCCGGCGAAGGCCGGCGGGGGCGGTCGGCGAGGAGCGGCTCGCCCTCGGCGGCGCCCTGGGCGACATCCTCGGGCAATTCGAGGTGGCAGGCGCCCGGCTTCTCTTCCTGCGCGCGCTTGAACGCCTTGCGCACGGCTTCGGCCACGACCGCGCCCGTCTCGATGCGGGCGTTCCACTTCGTGAACGGCCGGAACACGTCGACGATATCGACGTACTGGTGCGACTCCTTGTGGAGCAGGTGCCGGGCGAGCTGGCCCGTGATCGCCACGACCGGCGCACGGTCGAGGTTCGCATCGGCGAGACCGGTGGCGAGGTTCGTGGCGCCCGGCCCGAGCGTGGCCAGGCACACGCCGGCCTGACCCGTCAGCCGGCCCCAGACGTCCGCCATGAACGCTGCCGCCTGCTCGTGTCGGACCGGAACGAATCGAATGGTCGACCGGGCGAGCGCCTCGTTGACATCCAGCGTCTCCTCGCCGGGTACGCCGAACACGTACCGCACGCCCTCGCGCTCCAGACAATGGACCAAGAGCTCGGCCCCGGTCATCGCGTGACCTCCCAGACGTTCGTGCCGGTCAACGAGGACTCTACCGCGGTTTCGCCGTGAGCCTTCGGCCGATATTACGAACGCACGCAGCGGCCGTCGGAGCTCAACGAAGTGCCGGGCGCTACCTCCAGTACCACGTGTTCGACACCGCGGCGTTCGGCAGCGGCTTTGCCACCGGCAGGCTGCGAGACGCGATCGCCTCGAGGCCCCCGAGAGCCAGAATCAGCAACATGATGACGACGAGCATCAAGAAAAACGCGCGCATCGCTCCTCACCTTCCCTCATTACACCCATTCATGGATTGAGATGCGCGTGGGCAGGGAGCGGATTCGCGCGTCCGGCGTTCTCCGCGCGAATCCTCCGATGGTGCTCGCGCGTCCCAAAAATGGAGGATGGCGACTATGGCGAAGCGAGTCCTGGCACCAATTGCCGCTCGAGAGCGCAGCGCGGCGATCGTCCCCGTGGTCTTCGCCCTCGCCCACGGCAGCGGAGCGACCGTCCGTCTCCTCAGGATCTTCCCGGTCCCCCATCGCGTGATCGGACCGCGTGGAGAGACGGTCGCGTATGCCGATCAGGAGATGGCGCGCCTGACGGCCGAGGGACTCGACGACCTCCGCCGGCTCGAGGTCGAGCTCGACGGGATCCCCGTGGAGAGCGTCGTCCGCTTCGGCGAGCCCGCCCAGGAGATCCTGCTCGAGGCCGAGGCCTTCGACGCCGATCTCATTGCGCTCGCGACGTCCAACCGCGGTCGTCTGCGCGGCGCCCTCCTGCCCGGCGTGGCCGAGCGGGTCGCCCGCAAGGCGCCGGTGCCCACGCTGGTGCTTCGAGAACCTCGCGCAGCTGGAAACGCCTGATCGAGCCGGGTTGACTCCCGGGCGCCGGCCCCCGCAGAGTAGCGCGGATGAGCGAGCCGGCCATGATCCACGAGGCGACGATCCTCGAGCTTCAGGCGGCGTTCGCCGATGGCCAGCTGACCGCGGCGCGGCTGACCCGCCATTTTCTCGAGCGTATCGAGGCCTACGATCGGAGCGGCCCCCGACTCAACGCCGTGCTCGAGGTGAACCCCGAGGCGCTCGAGATCGCGGAGGCCCTCGATCGCGAGCGCGCCTCGGCCGGCTCCCGGGGTCCACTCCACGGGATCCCCGTCCTTCTCAAGGACAACATCGCCACCGCCGACCGCCTCCACACGAGCGCCGGATCGCAGGCGCTCCGAGACGTCGTCGCGCCGCGCGACGCGTTCCTCGTGACGCGACTGCGCGCCGCGGGCGCCGTGATTCTGGGCAAGGCCAACATGACGGAGTGGGCCAACTTCATGACCACCGGGATGCCCGCCGGCTACAGCTCGCGCGGCGGCCAGGTCGTGAACCCGTACACGGCGAGCGCGAGCCCGGGCGGCTCCAGCAGCGGCTCGGCGGTCGCGGTGGCCGCGGGTCTCTGCACGGTGGCCGTCGGCACCGAGACCTCAGGCTCGATCCTGAGCCCGGCCAACGCGAACTCGGTCGTCGGCATCAAACCGACGCTCGGGCTCGTCTCGCGGGCCGGGATCGTCCCGATCGCGACGAGTCAGGACACGGCCGGGCCGCTCGCGCGCACGGTGGCGGACGCGGCCGCGCTCCTCGGCGCGCTGACGGGCGTCGACCCCCGCGACCGCGCCACGCGAGGGAGCCGTGCGCATTCCCGCCGCGACTACACCGCGTCCCTCGATCCTCGAGGGCTCGAAGGGGCCCGCGTGGGCGTCCCGCGCGCCGTGTTCTTCGAGCATCTCCACGCCGCCGAAGTCCCCGTGATCGACGCGGCCCTCCGCGAGCTCCGCGACGCCGGCGCGCTCGTCGTCGATCCGGCCGACATCAAGACCGCGCGCGAGGTGGCGGACTTCCGCTCCGACGTGATGCTCTACGAGTTCAAGCGCGACCTGAACCGGTATCTGGCCGGGCTCGGCGCGGCGTCGCCGATCAAGTCCCTGCGTGACCTGATCCGCTTCAACGAGGCCCGGCCGCGCGAGATGCTGCGCTTCGGGCAGGTGCTCCTGCTCGCCGCGCAGTCGACGAGCGGGCTGAAGGCGCCGACCTATCGCGTGAGCCGCGCCGAGGACATCCGGCTCTCGCGGACCGAGGGCATCGATCCCGTGCTGGAGCGCGCGGGCCTCGACGCGCTGGTCTTTCCCGGCGTGACCGGCGCGGCGATCGGCGCCAGGGCAGGCTACCCCAGCATCATCGTCCCCGCCGGCTACACCGCCGAGGGCGCGCCGATCGGGCTGGCCTTTCTCGGCCGCGCAGGAAGCGAGCCCACGCTGATCCGCCTCGCCTACGCGTTCGAGCGCGCGACCCGACACCGACGCCCGCCGGCGAGCGTCACGTGAGCGCCACGGGGAGTCGCCGCTCCGAATATAATCCGACCCGACGGACGTGGCCCGAGGCGACGGAGGAGACGGCATGACCCCCGAGGCGTGGTTCGACGGACTGACGGCGGAGCTGCTCGCGCGGAGCCCCTTCCGCCGCTCGGAATACTTCAGGCGCTTCGCCGCCGGAACGCTGAGTCGCGACCAGGTGTGGGGGCACATCTCCCAGCACTACCTGCTGATCGCCGAGTTTCCGCGGATCTTCAGCGGCATCCACACCCGGTGTGACGACTTCGAGGTTCGCAAGGACTGTGCGCGCCACCTGCTCGTCGAGGACCTCGGATACTTCGGCGGCCGCGTGGGCGGGACGCCCGATCACGACGAGCTGTTTCGCCGGATCGGCGACGACCTCGGCTACGCGCGCGACGCGTACGGGTCCATCGTGCCCGCCCCCGAGATGGCGGTGATCATCGACTTCTTCCGGCGACTCGCCCACGAGGTTCCCTGGAGCGCGTCCCTCTGCGCGACGGCCCTGCTCGAGGAACAGGTGGTCGAGATCGCGCAGACCGTGGGACGCGCCCTCGTCCAGCACTATGGCGTGCGCCCGGAGTGGGGCGGCCTGAACTACACGGTGCACGAGGCGATCGAAAAGGAGGAGTCGGGCGAAACGAAGAACACGATCCTCAAGCATCTGAGAACGCCGGCCGCGCGTGCCGCGGCCGAAGCGGCGATGCGCGAGATGCACGGGCTCCTCGAGGCCTACGCCGAGGGGCTCGCCCGCCGACACCTCTCCTGAGATGCGCACGTCACGGCCGATGAGGTCCGGCGGGGCCGCCGAGCATCCAGCGGACGGTGCGGCGCAGGTCGTCCAGGCCGAAGGGTTTCTCGAGCACGACCGGGTTCGTCTCTCGAAGGAAGGGCTCGTAATCCGGTAGGACCGTGCTCCCACTGATGAAGAGCACCCGGCGACCGCTCCCGGGCCAGCGGCGTTCGACTTCTCGGTAGAGGCCGACGCCGTCCAGCCGCGGCATCCGTAAATCACTCACGACGAGGTCGTACCACTGCGCCTCGAGCCGGCGCATCGCGTCGAGTCCGTCCTGTGCAGATTCGACCTCCAGGTCGTCCATCTTCAACGCCTCGGCCACGAACCCTCGGACGGACTCCTCGTCGTCGACGATGAGGACACGCGGGGGCGACATCGTCACTTCGGGTCTAAGAGGCACCCTGGTTTATAAGGGCCCGCCGAGCCGTTCACAAGTGCCTTTCGCCTTCGGGCCGCCGGACCGACCAGGCAAGCGTTCCAATCTGTTTGGTGTCCAGCGCGGGCCCCCCTCATAATGTGTCTACATGACCCGCGGGGATCCCGCGTTCACCACGAAGGAGGGCGGCATGCGACGGGTCGGACTTCTGCTGGTGGCTATGGGGCTCGTTGCAAGCGGCTGCGCGGCGAGGACGACCACGACGACGATGGGGCCGCCGCCGGCCCCCGCGATCGTGGATATCTCTGGCAAGTGGGTCGGAACATGGCAGGGGTACGACGCCCAAGGCATCCCGCGCACCGAAGACGCGACTGCCGACTTGCTCCAGCAAGGCTCGCGCGGCAGCGGACGGATCGCGCTGCACACCACCGGCGTTGCCACGGCGGTGCCCGTGGCGCTGCGTAACGCTGGGCTCACCGGCGTGCGCGTGGATTTCCAGGTGTCGCGCAGCAAGGTCGTCATGCGCCACGCGCTCGGCCCCAGGCTCTTCACCGCCGACTTCACCGTCGAGGGTGACCGCATGTCCGGCTACGTCCGTGACGCCAAACCCTCGGTGATGATCGTCCTGACGCGGCTGAAGCCGGCGGTGCCGATCGCCGCCGCGCCTCCGCCGCCTCCCCCGGTTCTGCTTCCCTCGACTCCGCCGGCCCCGGCGCCGGCACCCGCCGCTCCCGAGCCGCCGAAGGCGCCGGAGCCCATCGCCGCCGCGCCGGCCGAGCCGGGCCGACCCGAGCCGAAGGAGTTCGCAGAGGTCGCCGAGGTGAAGCCGATCTACTTCGACTTCGACAAGTACGACATCCGGCCCGACGACGCGAAGATCCTCGAGGCGAACGTCGAGTGGCTCAAGGCGCACCCAGAGATGCTCGTCCTGATCGAGGGGCACTGCGACCCGCGGGGCACGCCCGAGTACAACATCGCCCTCGGCGAGCGCCGGGCGCGAGCGGCCCGCAACCACCTGATCTCGAGTGGCGTCGCGGCCGACCGCATCTCGATCGTGAGCTTTGGGGCGGAGCACCCGGTCTGCACGGAGGAGACCGAGGAGTGCTATGCGAAGAACCGCCGGGCTATCTTCCTCGTGAGACCGCGCTGAACTGTCGGAGCGGGATGTTGGTGTAGATGATCGTGCCGTCGGGCTCGATGATCTGGTGGATCCCGCTCCCCTGCATCTGGCTCCACTCGATCGGCATACCGTAGAAGCGCAGCACCCGCGCCACGTACTCCCGGGTCTCCGGATACGGCGGGAAGCCGCGGAACGCCGCCACCGCCCCCTCGCCGGCGTTGTACGCAGCGATGGCGAGGTGCAGGTTGGAACGGAACCGCTCGATGAGGCCGCGCAGATGGCGGACACCCGCATCGATGTTCTCTCGCGGGTTGAAGGAGTCCCGGACGCCGAGGAGCGCTGCGGTCTCTGGCATCAGCTGCATGAGCCCACGCGCGCCCTTTCGCGACACGGCGCGATGATCGAATCCCGATTCCGCCCGGATGACCGCCCAGATGAGGCGCTCCGGCACCGCGTGTCGGGCGGCCGCCTCGGCGATCTCCCGAGCGTAGGCCCCGTCATCGATCCGCGACGGCCTCCGCGACGCGCGCGTCGCGACCGGCGTGACCGTCATCCGCGCGGAGGGATCGGTCCGGGTGCTCGTGATCCCGTCTGGGACAGCCCGCTTGTGCATCTCCGCGCCGACAGGCACCGCTGTCGTGATAGTGGCCGTGACCGCGAGGAGGATCAGCGAGCGAGAACCGAAGCCGTCCATCGGCAGGACTACAGGGCAAGAGGAGGATCAGCGAGCGAGAACCGAAGCCGTCCATCGGCAGGACTACAGGGCAA
>MNCR01000113.1:9794-12718 GCA_001914535.1 Candidatus Rokubacteria bacterium 13_2_20CM_69_15_1 | reverse complement strand
GTCGAGGAGCGCATTCTCCCGGACGACCGTCCGCATCCGGAGGCCGAAGTCCTCCGTGGTCCGCACGGTGTCGGGGGTCGCGGCAGCGGCGGCGAACTTGGTGTTGACGAGCTCGGTCGTGGTCTCGATCCGCTCCTGGAGTCTCGGGTGGCTCCCGAAGAAGAACGTCTCGAGGCTCCCCCGGTCCTTCGACTCGGCCTGGAGGAGCTGGAACACCTTGGGCGCCTCCTTCGGATCGTAGCCCGCGCGCACGAGCTTCTCCATGCCGCCCGCGTCCGCCTCGCGCTCGAGGTCGCGGCCGTAGCCGTTGATCGCGGCGATCGCCGCGAGCTGGAGCCCGATGCCGAGGATCACGTTCGCCGTCTGGCTGAGGACCGCGGCGCCGACGTAGTCGCCCGATTTCGCGCGCGAGCCGGAGGCGGCGGCGACGACGATGGACGTCACCACGGCGAGCACGGTGAAGAGGATCTGCTTGTTCGTGGCATCGCGCGTGAACCGGAGCGCGTGGCGGCCGGTGACGTGGGTCATCTCGTGGCCGAGGATCATCGCGAGCTGGGCCTCGTTGTCCAGACGGCTCAGGAGCCCGGAGTGCACGTAGATGCGCCCGTTGGGCATTGCAAACGCGTTGAGCGTCGGATCGCTCATCACGCCGAACCGGAACCCCGGCCCGCCGGCCGCCCGGACCTCGTCGGGCAGGAGCCTGTCGCCGACCTTGCCGAGGTACTCCTCGAGGAGCGGGTCGTCGTAGATCTTCGCCTTTTTGGCGAGCGCCTCTTCCTCTTTTTCGGCCTGCGCCCACAACCTGACCTCGTCCGACTCGGGCTTGAAGGGCTTGCCGTCGGCGCCGATCGGGGGAACGCTGCGGGTCGCGCAGGAGGCGGTCAGGAGGGACGCGATCAGGACCCAGGCGATCGCGCGAGAGGGCGCGCGGAAGCGGCCGCTCAGCATGGTCACAGTCTACTCCGGGCCAAGACCCGCCACGGGCTCAGTTCAGTGACGCCGTCTTCCGCCGGAGCTCCACGAGCGCCGTCTCCCGCTCTCTCTTGAGGGCCGCGTTGCCGTCTTCGATCACGAGGAGCCGGTCGATCACGCCGAGCGCCTTCCCCCACTCGCGGCGCTGCGCGTAGATGGCCTTGAGGTTGTTGAGCATCCGCGTCACGATCTCGGTCCGGGGGGTCTTGCCGAAGTGGGCGTCGGTCAGCTTCACCGGCCGCCCCAGCGCGCGCGCGACGATCGCCTCGGCGTCCTTGCGATCGATCACCCGGCCGCCGCCGAAGGGATCCACCACCACCTCGTCGCCGTCCACGGCGGCCGCGACGACGAAGTGCGCCGGCAGCCCGACGCCCTCGACCGCCAGACCCACCCGCCGCGCGACCTCGATCGTGATCACCGAGAGCGTGATCGGGATTCCCAGCCGCCGTGCCAGCACGTCGTTGAGAAAGCTGTTTCGCGGATCGTAATATTCCTCGCCGTTGCCGCGAAACCCTTCCTCCTCGAAGAGGAACATCCTGAGTCGGTCGAGCGCCCGCCGTCCCCGGAAGGCACTCGCGCCGGAGCGCGCGGCGAGGTCGTCGAGCCGGCCGAGCCAGGGCTCGGGCTGGAGGTCGGGATACTCGACGCAGGCGATCGCCAGGGCGGCCCGACCCAGGTCGATCTCCCCGTCGGGCCGCCGAAGGAGCTCGCCGAACTCGTCGAGTGGGTCAGCAGCCAGGGGCGTGGTGGATTCCGGCCGTCGTGAGCGCCGCCCGCTGGAGCTCCTCCGCGAGCTCGAGGGTGCGCCGTGCCGCCCGCGCGGCGGCGCCCTGCGCCTCGTCCGTCGTGGCCAGGCGCAGGAGCAGCGTCCGCCCGAGCTCGTGGTGGTAGCGCTCGTCCGGCTCGATCACGTCGCGGTACATCGCCGCGGTCTCTTTGTCGCCCGCCGCCTCGCAGAACGCGATGAACTGGCGGTTCTTCACGACCGCGATCGCCTCGCGCGTGAACTGGCCGGCCGCCACGCGCTCCACGGTGGACGTGAGTCGGTCGAGGTACTGGAAGAGCGGCCCGTAACCCTTCGCCAGAGGGTTGAACGACCCGACCTCACCGCCGAGCGCCCGGAGCCGCTCGGCGATCATCCGGTAGTGCTTCGCCTCGTCGCCGACCTGCCGGGCGAGCGCGAGCTTCACATCCACCGCGTCGGTCGTCACGAGCCAGCGGGCCGCGATCTCCGTGGCCTCGATCTCGTTCTTGAGCGCGACCTTGAGGAGGCTCACGACGTTGAGGTCGCCCTCCACCTCGGGCTTGAGCGTGTCGTCCGGCGCCAGGCGGCGCAGGAGGCTCTGGTTCTGGGCGTCGAGCTCTCTGACGAACTCGTCGGCAGTCATGCACCGACCCCTTCCCGCAAGAGCGCGGGAAGCTCCTGCGTCAGCGTTTCCTTGGTGACCACACGCCGGCAGCGCGCGTGCCACGGCTGGGTCGCGCGCGCGAGCGCGTGCGTCGTGAACCCGAGGACGGGCACTCGCGCGACCTCGGCCGCTTTGAGGATGCGGTCGTAGTCCCGGCCGGCGGTCAGATCGACGAGGACGAAGCGCGCGCCCTTGACCAGCGCGGCCTCGACTTCGGTGGGCGTCCGCGCGAACTCGACCGCGACGCCGGTCAATCGGCCCGTCTCCCGGATGCGCGACACAAAGAACAAGTCGCTAACAACCGCGACGACCGGGCGGGGGCGGGGCTCTTCGTTCGGAACCCCACTCACTCCGAATCCCACGCCCGACCCGTCGCGATGGTCGTCAGTCGGCTTGTTCACGGATGCCGAGCCAGTGCTTGTTCCACTCGGCGATGTGGCTGAGCGTCGAGAGGTCGCGCATCCGGTCCAGGTACACGATGCCGTTCAGATGGTCGCTCTCGTGCTGGATCACGCGGGCGAAGAAGTCCTTGGCGATCAGGCT
>MNCR01000113.1:0-9690 GCA_001914535.1 Candidatus Rokubacteria bacterium 13_2_20CM_69_15_1 | reverse complement strand
GCGAGGACCTCGATGACCGCGACCTGGCGGAGCGTGTGGACCTGGTTCGCCGCCAGGCCGGCGCCGTCGTACTCGCGCATGGTCTCGACCATGTCGTCGATGAACCGCTGGACCTCCGGCGAGCGGATCTCGCTCGGCGGGATCGGCCCGGCCACCTGGCGGAGGATGGGGTGGCCGAGACGCGCGACCTTCAGAATCGCCATGACGTCCTCGATTCTAGCACGCGCGCTATTGCGTCTGGACCCGCCCCACTTGCCGCACGCCCTCGGCGAGGCGCTTGGCGTCGGCCTCGAAGAACTTCCGGAACTCCTCGCCCTGCTTGAACGCCACGGGCGTCTCGAGCTTGTCCATGGCGGCCCTGAAGTCGGGGTCGCCGACGGCGGCGCTGACGCTCGCGCGAAGCGTCGCCAGTGCGGGTGGAGGCGTGTCCCGGGGCGCGAAGAGACCGGCCCAGATGTAGAACTCCGCGCCGGGGTACCCGAGCTCCTTGAACGTCGGCACGTCCGGCAGGGCGGCCACGCGCGCGGCGCCCCAGCCGGCGAGCGGGCGGAGCTTGCCCGACTTGATGTGGGGCAGCACGACCGCCGGGCCCGACGCGAGGGCGTCCACATGGCCGCCGAGGATCGCGGTGAGCGCCGGACCGGCGCCCGCGTACGGCACGTGGCGCAACCTGATCCCCGCCGCGTGGGAGAAGAGCTCCATCGCCATGTGCAACGTGCCGTACACGCCCGACGAGCTGAAGGCGATCTGCCCCGGCCGTCGCGTGGCATCCTCGATGAAGTCCTTCGCCGTCCGCCACGGCTTGTCGGCGGACACGACGAGGATCGTCGGGTCGGCGGAGATGAGCGCGATCGGCGCGAACTGGTCCACGGTGAACGCCGGCGGCCGCCCGAAGAGCTTGTCGGCCTCGGGGATGATCGAGATGGACGAGAGGGCGAGCAGGAGCGTGTAGCCGTCGGGCTTGCTCGTCGCCACGAACTGCATACCGACCGCCCCGGCGGCGCCGGTCTTGTTCACGACGCCGACCGGGCTCTTCAGCACCTTTTCCATCGCGGCCGCGACGGGGCGCGCCGTCAGGTCGGCGACGCCCCCGGGCGGGAACGGGACCACGAGCGTGATCGGGCGCGCGGGGTACGGCTCCTGTGCCCGCGCGCCGGTGGAGAGCACCGCGAGGGCGGTGAGCGCGGCGAGCCCCAACCGGCCGGCGCTTCTCATAGGCGTTCCTCTCCCTTCCCGGCCAGCGCGAGCCTGGCGCGCCAGTCGAGGCCCCGGGCGACGAGCGGCTTCAGGCCGAGGAGCGCCAGCACCCCGCCGACGGCCAGCAGCGTGCCGGCGATCGGCCGCGTGACGAGGATCGCGTACTGCCCGTCGGACATGGCGAGGGACTGCCGAAAAGCCATCTCGATCATCGGCGCCAGGATGACCCCGAGCACGATCGGCGCGGTCTCGAAGTCGAGCTTGCGGAGGACGTACCCGAGCGCGCCCATCGCGAGCATGATCCACACGTCCACCACGCTCCCGTTCACCGCGTACACGCCCAGGACGCAGAAGACGAGGATCGACGGATAGAGCACCGGATAGGGCACGCGCAGGAGGTTCACGAAGACCCCGACGAGCGGGAGGTTCAGGATCAGGAGCACGACGTTGCCGACGTACATGGACGCGATGAAACCCCAGAAGAGCTCCGGCTGCTGCTTGATCAGGAGCGGCCCCGGCGAGACGCCGTGCACCATCATGGCCGCCAGCATCACGGCGGGGATCGGCCCCGAGGGGACGCCCAGCGCCAGCATCGGCACGAACGCCCCCGAGGTGGCCGAGTTGTTCGCCGACTCCGGCCCGGCGACGCCGGCGACGGCGCCCCGGCCGAACTCCTCCGGATGCTTCGAGAGGCGGCGCTCGATCGCGTACGACACGAAGCTCGAGATGATGTGCGCGGAGCCGGGGACGATGCCGATCAGGAAGCCGAGGACCGTGCCGCGTCCGATCGGCCACGCGGACTGGCGCCACTCCTGCCGCGACGGCAGAAGCTCGCGGAGCTTGGGCTTGATGACCGCGGGCGGCGTCGCCAGGCCCGCCGTGGCGAGAATCTCGGCCAGGCCGAAGAGCCCGACCGCGACGGGAACGACGCCGATGCCGTCGCCGAGCTCCACCACGCCATACGCGAAGCGGAAATAGCCGGTCATCTGGTCGATCCCGATCATGCCGAGCAGCAGCCCGAGCGCCGCCATCGCGAGCGCCTTCAGCATCGAGCCGCCGCTCATGTACGCGAGGACGAGCAACCCGAGGACCAGCAGCGCGAAGTACTCGGGCGGGCCGAAGCGGAGCGCGAAGGCGGCGAGCGGAGGTGCCAAGAACATGAGGGCCACGACGCTGACCGTCCCCGCCACATACGAGCCCACGGCGGCGATCGCCAGCGCGGCGCCCGCCCTGCCCTTCCGGGCCATCGCGTACCCGTCGATGCACGTCATGACGGAGGCCGCCTCGCCGGGGATCCGCATGAGAATCGACGTCGTCGAGCCGCCGTACATCGCGCCGTAGTAGATCCCGGCGAGCATCACGATGGCACGCGTGGCGTCGAGCCCGAACGTCGCCGGCAGGAGGAGACTGATGCCGGCGAGCGGCCCGATGCCCGGCAGGACCCCGACGAGCGTGCCGACGACGCAGCCCACGAAGGCGTAGAAGATCACGCCCGGCGTGAGCGCGACGGAGAAGCCGAGGGCGAGGTTCTGGAGGGTCTCGACCATCAGAGCCCGAACGGGCCGCGCGGCAGCGGCACGCGCAATACAGTATCGAAGAGCAGGAAGGAGCCGATCGCCAGGGCAAGCGCGAAGGCGGCGGTGAAGACGACGCCCCTCTTCTCGACGACGCCCAGCATGAAGGCGAGCGTCACGGCGACGGTCGCGCGGTAGCCGAGCCGCTCGAGCGCGAATGCCGCGAAGGCGCACACCGCGAAGATCGCCACGGCGTGGCGCCACTCGGCGAAGCTCACGGCCGCGAGCTTCATCGCCCTCCCGCCGGTCGCCGCCAGAGCCACACCGAAGACGAGCAGAACCGCCGCGAGCACCACGGGCATGTACGCGGGGCCCGGGCGCGACAAGCTGCCGAGCGGCAGCTTCCGGCTTTCCCACACCACGCCGAGGGCCAGCAGGGTGAGCGCCGCTCCCGCCACGCGATCGGTCGTGAGCATTGCTCGGGGATTTTAGCTCATCGGAGGGGTCCCGCGGGCCACTCGGACGCGAATCGGGTCGTGGGTCAGGTTGGCGGGGGCCCGCACCCGAGGGGTCGCGGGACCACGCGGTCGGGGTCCGCGGGAACGGGTCCCTTCGACCCCTCGGGTGCAGGCCACCATCATCCCGACCCGGCCTCGTCTTGGCGCTCGATCCGCTCGAGCGCCCAGGCCGCCGCCCGCGCCACCCCGGCGTCCTCGTCGCCGAGCGCGCGCCGCAGGGCGGGAACGGCGTTCCGGTCGCGACGGTTCCCGAGGACGATCGCCGCGTTCCGGAGGAGGCCGGCGCGCTTGGCTCGCGTGAGCGCCGTACCGCGGAAGCGCGCTCGGAAGCGGTCGGGATCGAGGTCGAGCAGCGCCGTGAGCGGCGGAAACGGAGCCGTCGGCGTCAGCTCGGGCTCGCGCGCCGGAGCGGCCTTGCGGTTCCAGGGGCACACCTCCTGGCACACATCGCACCCGAACACCCACTCCCCGATCGCCTCGCGGTACTCCGCGGGAATGTCGCCGCGGTGCTCGATCGTGAGGTACGCGAGACACCGCCGCGCGTCGAGGACGTAGGGGCCGGTGAAGGCCTGGGTCGGGCACGCGTCCAGACACGCCGTGCAGGTGCCGCACCGGTCGGGGAGGGGTCCGTCCCATTCGAGCGCGGCGGTCGTGAGCACCACGCCGATGAAGAAGTAGGAGCCGATCGACGGGTCGAGCAGGTTCGTGTTCTTGCCGATCCAGCCGAGCCCGGCGCGCGCCGCCAGGTCACGCTCGAGGAGCGCGCTCGTGTCCACGGCCGCTCGGCAGCGGACGTCGCCGCCGGCGGCCTGGCGGATCGACTCCGCGAGCTCGACGAGCCGCGGCCGCATGACGTCGTGGTAGTCACGCCCCCGCGCGTACCGGGCCACCCCTTGCCAGCTCCCGTCGGGGTCGTCACGCGCGTACACGAGCGCGACCGCGACGACCGAGCGACACCCGGGGAGCAGTCGCTCGGGATCGAGCCGGTCCTCACGCCCGCGCGCGAGATAGTCCATCGTCGCGGCGTGGCCGGCCTCGAGCCAGCGCTCGAACGCGGGGCCGTGCTCGGGCGGGCCGGCCGGCCCGATCGCCACGTGATCGAATCCGAGCTCGCGCGCTCGCGCCTTGACCGCCCCGGTAAGGGCCAGGCCGACGAGCGTCACGCCTTGCGCGCCTTCGCGACCAGGTGCGCTCGCGTCAGCGTGCGGCCGCCTTCCTCGAGAAATTTCACGTAACGGACCCAGCGACCATCCGCCTTCCACGCGTCTTGGAGGGCCACGGCGGCGGCGAGCGCCTGCTCCACCGACTCGAAGGTCGCGACCTCGCGCTCGACCTCGAGCCGCTCGATCGCGAAGCCGCAGCGCTTGAGGAGGCGCTTGGCGCCCACCTCGCCGTACGCGAAACGCGACGGGCGGGCCGTCTCCTTCCACTGGTCGGTATGAAACGCGACGAAGGCGAAGACGCGGCCCGGGGGGAGGACGCGCCCCGCCCGCTCGGCGATCGCGTCCGACACGCAGAGGTGGGCCACGACCATGTCGGGCTTGAACGGCGCATACTCCTCAACCTCGACGTCGCCGACGACGAACCGCACGTTCGCGAGCCCGGCGGCCGCCGCGCGCTTGCGCGCCTCGTCGATCTGCCGGGCGTCGCGGTCGATCCCGACGACCGCGCGGCAGAAGGGCGCCAGCGCGAGCGCGAGCCGGCCCGCGCCCGTCCCCACGTCGAGCACCGTCAGCTCCCCGAGCGGCTCCGCGCGGAGGAGCTCGAGGAAGGTCGGGCTCGGTCCCTCGGCGGTCTCACCCGGTGACGGCGCCATCCGACGCGGAGGAGACGAGGCGGGCGTACTTCGCCAGCACGCCCCACGTGTAGCGGGGCTTCGGCGGCCTCACCGCGCGGAGCCGCTTCTTGATTTCGGCCGCCGACAGCGCCACGTCCAGCCGCCGTTTCTTGACGTCGAGCACGATCGGGTCGCCGTTCTTCACCGCGGCGATCGGCCCGCCGACGGCGGCCTCGGGCGCGACGTGGGCGACCATCAGGCCGTGCGTGGCGCCGGAGAAGCGTCCGTCGGTCATGAGCGCCACGCTCGCCCCCAGGCCGGCGCCCTGCAGCGCGCCCGTCACGTGCAGCATCTCCCGCATGCCCGGGCCGCCCTTGGGCCCCTCGTAGCGGATCACGATGAAGTCTCCCGCTTTGACCCGGCCCGCCTTGACCGCCACGAACGCGTCCTCCTCGCGGTCGAACACGCGCGCGGTGCCCCGGAACACCTCCTCGGCGTGGCCCGCGACCTTCGCCACGCATCCCTCCGGCGCGAGGTTGCCGCGCAGGATCGCCATGCCGCCGTGGCGCGCCAGCGGGTTCGCGAGCGGGCGAATGACCTTCTGGCCCGGAGTCTCCCGCGCCTCGCGCGCCTCGTCGCCGATCGTCCTGCCGGTCACGGTCGTCTCGGTCGCGTTCAGCAGGCCGGCGTCGAGCAGCCGCTTGGCGACGACGGCCATACCGCCGGCCGCATGCATCTCGGGCGCCGTGTAGCTCCCCCACGGCTTGAGGTCGGCGAGCAGCGGCGTCCGGCGCGAGACCGCATCGAACTCGTCGATCGTGAGTTTCACGCCGGCCTCCTTCGCCACCGCGAGGAGGTGGAGGACGGCGTTGGTCGAGCCGCCCGTTGCCATGACGCCGGCGATCGCGTTGTGGAGCGCCCGCTTGGTGATGAGCTGCCGCGGCAGCACACCCTTCGTCAGGAGGCCCATCACGAGCTTGCCGGTCTCGAATGCGATCTCCTCCTTGCGCGGGTCCATGGCCGGCACGTCGTTGAACCCCATCGGCGAGACCCCGAGCATCTCGAAGGCGGTCGCCATCGTGTTGGCGGTGAACTGGCCGCCGCAGGCGCCACCGCCCGGACACGCCCGGTTCTCGATCGCGCCGAGCTCCTGCGCGTCGATCTTGCCCGCGTTGAACGCGCCGATCGCCTCGAACACGTCCTGAATCGTGAGCCGGCGGCCCTTGTGCTCGCCGTAGAGGATCGAGCCGCTGTAGAGCATCACGCTCGGGAGGTTGAGCCGCGCCATGGCCATGACCATCGCGGGGATCGTCTTGTCACAGCCGGAGATCCCGACGAAGCCGTCCATGAGGTGTCCGCGCACGACCAGCTCGACGGAGTCGGCGACGGTCTCGCGGCTGACGAGCGAGGCCTTCATGCCCTCGGTGCCCATCGCGATGCCGTCCGTGACGGTGATCGAATTGAACTCGATCGGCGTCCCGCCGGCCGCCCGGATCCCCTCCTTCACCTTCTCGGCCATCTTCCGATGGTTCCAGTTGCACGGCGTGATCTCGATCCAGCAGTGCGCCACGCCGATCAGCGGCCGCTTGAGGTCGTCGTCGGTGAAGCCGATGGCCTTGAAGAACGCGCGGGCCGCGGCGCGATCGGGGCCATCGAGGATGGTCCGGCTCTTGTGGCGGGGGTCGAACGTCATACGCTGGCCTCCTTTGCGCGCTTCGCGACGAGGTACGTCAAACGGCCGCGCTGCACCACCTCCCCGCGCTGGTCGACGACCTCGCGCTCCTCGACGAGGACGCCAGCCTCACGCATCGCCCGCTTCGTCACGAACCGCGCCCGGGCCATGATCGTGTCGCCGACGCGGACGGCGCGCAGCACCTCCCAGTCGAAGCCCATGAAGGCGAGCACGACGGGCGTGGGCTTCGCCACCCGCCAGCTCAGTCCCGTCGTGAGGCACAGCGGCAAGAGGTCGGGGACGGCGCTGGCTTCGGCGGCGAGCTCGCGCGTGATCCCGAGGTAGATCGCGACGTGGGCCGACGTGATCGTCATTCCGGGCGTCTCATGGACGTCGCCCAGGACGATCTCCTCGAAGTAGGAGCCCCTCACGGCCGTGGCCTCAGCTCGACCATCAGGTCGGTCTCGCCCTCCTGGACGACCTCGTCACGCTGGTTGAGCACGGTCCGCTGCACGGTGACGAGGCCGCGGTCGGGCTTCGAGGTCTCCTTCTTGCCGATGACCTTGGCGCGCAGGCGGATCGTGTCGCCGATCTTGATCGGCCCCTTGAACTTCCAGCGGAGGCCGACGAACGCGAGCGTCGCGTACGCCTGCGTGGCGCGCGTGAACAGGCCCGCCTGGATCGCCAGACCGAGGAGGCCGTGGGCGATCCGCTCGCCGAAGATCGACTGCTTCATGAACTCGGCGTCGGTGTGGAGCACGTTGTAGTCGCCGGACAGCCCCGCGAAGATCACGACGTCCGCCTCGGTCACGGTGCGTCCGGGCGACACGTACTCCTCGCCCAGCTCGATGTCGTCGAAGTACCGCCGCAGGTCGGCCATGGAGGCTCAAAGAATAGCACAGCGACGGGGCTCGGCAGGCGCGACGGCCGTCGCCCCGCGGTTCTCTTGACACCCGCTGGATGGCGCCATACAGTCCGACAAAAGGAGACGTATGCGCGACTCTACGGTGAACCGTCGACAGTTCCTCAAGGCAACTGGCACCGGGGCGCTCGCCGCCGGCCTCGGCGCCAACATCGTGGTCCCGGGACGGGCGAACGCTGCCCGAAAGAAGCTTCGGATCCTCCAGTGGGTCCACTTCGTTCCCGCGTACGACGAGTGGTTCAACAAACAGTACACGAAGGAGTGGGGCGACAAGAACGACACCGAGGTCACCGTCGACAACATCGGCATCGCCGGGATCGCCGCCCGGGCCTCCGCCGAGATCTCCGCCCAGAAGGGCCACGACCTGTTCCTGTTCAACTGGCCGCCGCCGACGGTCGAAGAGCAGACCGTCGACATGAAGGACGTCTACCAAGAGCTCGAGCGGAAGCTCGGCAAGGCGATCGATCTCGGCGTCAAGAGCACCTACAATCCGAAGACGCGGAAGTACTACGCGTTCTCGCCGTCTTTCACGCCCGACCCCGTCAACTACCGGCAGGACCTCTTCGGGCAGGTGGGGCTGCCCAACGGGCCGCAGACCTGGGACGAGGTGCGCACGGCGGGTGCCAGGATCAAGAAGCAGTTCGGTAATCCGGTCGGCATCGGCCTCGCAAACGAGATCGACACCGGCATGGCCATGCGGACGATCATGTACGCGTTCGGCGCCCACGAGCAGGACGAGCAGGGCAACTTCGCGCTCAACGGGAAGCCGACGCTCGAGGCGATCAAGTTCGTGAAGGCGCTGTTCGAGGAGACGATGACACCCGAGGTCTTCACGTGGGACGCGTCCTCGAACAATCGGGCGATGATCGCAGGTAAGGTCTCGCTAGTCCTGAACGCCATCTCGATCACGCGGACGGCGGAGAAGGACGATCCGGCGATCTCCCGGAAGATCCAGCTCACCAAGGCGCTGCGCGGTCCCGCACGGGCGATCGGGCTCGAGCACGTCATGGATTGCTACGTCGTGTGGAAGTTCGCCGAGAACATCGAGGGAGCGAAGAAATTCCTCATCGACTACACGACGAACTTCCGCCAGGCGTTCGTCGCTGGCGAGTTCTACGACTTCCCGTGCTTCCCGAAGACGGTTCCGGATCTCTCCAAGCTGATCGCGAGCGATGCGAAGGCGCATCCGCCCGACAAGTACAAGGTCCTCGACGACGTCCTCAACTGGGCCACCAACGTCGGGTACCCGGGCTACGCCAACGCGGCCATCGACGAGATCTTCAACACGTGGGTGCTGAACGTCATGTTCGCCAAGGCGGCCAGCGGGGCGGCGACGCCCGAGGAGGCGCTCAAGGAGGCCGACACCGCCTGCAAGCGCATCTTCGCCAAGTGGAAGGAGAAGGGGCTGGTGTAACTCTCGGCGGGGGGCTTCGCCCCCCTTTCCGAAGCCTCCCCCACGTTGCGCGGGCGGAGCCCGCGCTCGAACCCACATGGCTACGGTAGAAGCGCGACAGGTACGCAAGACGTTCGGGGAGGTTCGCGCCGTCGACGGCGTGGATCTGGTCACGCGCGAGGGTGAGTTCCTCGTGCTGCTCGGCCCGTCCGGCTGCGGCAAGACCACCCTGCTCCGGATGATCGCCGGACTCGAGGCGCCGACCTCGGGCGAGATCCTGATCGGCGGCCGGATCGTGAACGACCTGCCGCCGCGGGCGCGGAAGATCGCCATGGTCTTCCAGAGCTACGCCCTTTATCCCCACATGACGGTGTTCAAGAACATCGCCTTCCCGCTCAAGGCCCAGGGCGTGCCGAAGACCGAGATCCCCAAGAAGGTGGCGTGGGCGACGGGGTTGTTCGGCATCGGTCACTTGCTCGAGCGCAAACCCCGCGAGCTCTCCGGTGGCGAGCGGCAGCGCGTCGCGCTGGCGCGCGCGGTCGTGCGCGAGCCCGCCGTGTTCCTCCTCGACGAGCCGCTCTCGAACCTCGACGCCAAGCTCCGGACCTCGGCGCGCGACGAGCTGCAGCAGTTCCAGCGCCGGATCGGCATCACCACCATCTACGTCACGCACGATCAGATCGAGGCCATGGGCCTG
>MNCR01000055.1 GCA_001914535.1 Candidatus Rokubacteria bacterium 13_2_20CM_69_15_1 | reverse complement strand
GCTCTTAAAACGTAGATCGCGAGTGCGGCCAGTAATGCCGCGAGGCCAAGCAGCGAGATTGCACGCACGGCTTCAGGATGGCGCGCCCAGAATCATAGCGACATGGGAGCCGCCGATGCTCTGAGCGTGAATGAGAACGTTGCGCACTCTCGCCGATCTGGAAGTATTCGGAACGTAGTCGAGATCACAGAGGGGATCTCTGACTTGGTAGTTGATGGTTGGCGGCACCACGTCGTCTCGGATGGCGAGGCAGGATGCGACAATTTGCATTGCACCACTCGCAGCCAAAGCTTGCCCGCACATTGATTTAATCGAGGAGACAGGTATGGACCATGAACGATTGCCGAAGACCAACTTTATTGCCGCTGTCTCCGATGCATCATAGTCGACAAGGGAGTTTCCGTGTGCGCAGACATAGTCGACGTGATCGGGAGTCAAACCGGCCTTCTCCAATGCTAAGTTCATGGCGTGAGCAGCTGGTTTCCCAGTAGCATCAACATTGCGCATATCAACGCCTTCTGTAACGTTGCCAACGCCGAGAATCCGCGCGTATATATGAGCGCCTCTTGTCCGGGCACCCTCCTCATCTTCCACGGCCACGGTCGCCGCTCCTTCCGCAAGTACGAGGCCGCTTCTTAGTTTGTCGAATGGTCGGCTCGCCTCCGCGGGGGGACCCGACCAACTGGAGAGCGCTCCCAGAGCGCGAAAGGCCTCAATTGATCCGGGTGCCAGTGGCGTCTCTGTGGCGCCCGCGAGCACCGCAGTTGCTTCAGCACGACCAACCTTGTCCGCGGCCCACGCGACCGCATCGATACCTGCTACGCACGCGGTGGCAAGGCTTGCAGTTTGACCTTTAGCACCAACACTGATAGCTATGTGGCTCGCCGCAGCATGGCCCGGGTACTCGAGGACCGTCCAAGGCTGCACTTGTTTACCAAGGGTGAAAAACGAGAAGTACTGATGCTCCACTTCTACGAGTCCACTCATCGAGGTTCCGATCGAGACCATGAATCGCTCGGGCGCTATTTCTGCAGGATCGAGGTGGCTATCCTGGAGACACATCTTGCCTGTGGCTATAGCGAACTGACTGAAACGACTGGCGACCCGAACAGTCGCCGCAGGCATCCATTGACGCGGGTCGAATTCACGCACCTCACCAACGATTCGACACTCACGGGGAAGCTTTGAGGAGTCGAAGAGAGTCGGAGTCCCAAGACCCGACCGCCCGGCCAGCGCGGCGGCCCAGAAGTTTTCTACGCCGACGCCGATCGGCGAGACGATGCCAAGACCCGTGATGACGGGCTGGCGCTTCATGAGGCAGGCTTCCCTCCGATCGCGACCATTCGGGTTTGCGCCACAAAACCCAGCGCTTACGTTAGCAGGAGAACCCACGAACGACAAAAATTATCCATCGCGGAGACTGCTAGAATAGGTGAAACCGACCTCACATGTCTAGGCACCTGATCAGCCGCCGAAGATTCCTAAGCCTGCCCCTCGCTGTCTTCCTGGCCCAGGTTGGCCGTAGGCCTGCCCAAGGGTGGGCCGCCACCTCTCCGCCGCGGAAGGGCGCGTACACCGCGGACGTCGGAATCCTCTATGGTCTTCTCACCTTCCGCCTGGAAGGGGTGCTCACCGAGGCGACCGACCGCGAGGCCGGCCGCTACCATGTCACCATTGCGGGGGAGGGCGACGGTATCGCCAACCAGATCGAGTCCAGCGGGCTCCTCAGAGACGGGCGCTGGGTGCCTCTGGAGGGGCACTCGTCGTTCAGCGTGAAGGGCCGGCAATCACGCTCGGAGCTCCGGTACGACTGGACCCGCCGTACTGTCGAGTACCACTTCCGCGGCGAGACTTTCTTCCTGCGCCGCCTGCGCGTCGCCGACGACGTCGTGTCGGTGCCCGAAGGAGCGCACGTGGACGACTCCGTCAGCGCGTCCCTCAACTACGCCGACGGCGTCTGGCCGGCGCGGGCGGACGGGAGCTACGAGACCCACATCGTACGGCGGAAGCGAGCGGACGACGAAGGCATGGACGACGTCCAGCAGCTCTACCGCGCGGAGCTGGTGCCGTTCACCCTCAAGGTGGACGCTGATCCCGTCTCCGGCAAGCCCGTGGCGCTCTTCGATCTCACGCGCTTCTCGTCGTGGGCGAAGAACGGCGAACCGGCCCGCGTCACCTTCGGACCCGACCGGCGCCCCACGCTGGTGTCGCTGCCGCTCGTGCTCGGCAGCTCTGTGAAGATCGAGCTACGGACGCTCTAGATGCACGACCTCGTCACCCTCGGCGAGGTGCTCTTGCGCCTGTCCGTCCCGTCGCCCGCCCGCTTCGAGACCGCACGCCAGCTTGACGTCCAGGTCGGCGGCGCCGAGGCGAACGTCGCGGCGGCCTGCGCGCGGCTCGGCCTGAAGGTGGCCTGGATCTCCGCGCTTCCCGCGAACCAGTGGGGCGACCGGATCCGGCGCGAGCTCGTGGGGCACGGCGTCGACTGCGCGCACGTCCGCACGACCGAGCACGCCCGCGTCGGTGTCTATTTCCTCGAGTATGGGGTGCCCCCACGGCCGGTCCGTGTGCTGTACGACCGGCGTGACTCGGCTTTCGCTCGGCTCACGGAAGGCGACGTGGACTGGGAGCCGGTGCGACGCGCACGGCTCGTCCACCTCACTGGCATCACCCCGGCCCTCGGCGACGGACCGCGTGCGCTCGTACACCGCGCCATGCGCGAGGCGTCCGCATTCTCGTTCGACGTCAACTACCGCGCGAGCCTCTGGCCGCCGGCCGACGCGCGGCGGTTCCTGGACGCGGTGCTGCCCCATGTCCGCTACCTCTTCCTCGGGCAGGCCGAGGCGCAAACGATCTTCAACCTCGCCGGCACGACCGAGCAGACGCTCGAAGCGCTGGCGCGGCTGGCGCCCAAGGCGACGGTGAGCCTCCAGTTGGGGGAGGCGGGCGCGATCGTGCTCGACCGGAGCCGCTTCTACCGTCCGCGGCGCGTGCCGACGGTCCAGGTGGTCGATCCGATCGGCGCGGGCGACGCCTACGTCGCGGGATTCCTCTGGGCCGTGCTCGAAAAGCGCGAGCTCCAGGAGGCGGTGGACGTCGGGACGGCCGTCGGCGCGCTCAAGTGCTCGATGTGGGGCGACATCGCGCTCGTCACGCCCCGTGACGTCGCGGAGGTTCTCGGCGGCGGACCCGACGTCCGCCGTTGATCACGGTTCGTCATTGGGCAGCGTAGTATAGTCAGAGACGCATGGCGGTGGATCGCGTCCTCGACGGCCTGAACGACACGCAGCGCGCGGCCGTCACCCACGACGCCGGGCCCCTCCTCATCATCGCCGGCGCCGGCACGGGCAAGACCACCGTCATCACCCATCGGATCGCCTGGCTCATCGCCCAGAAAAAGGCGCGCCCCGAGGAGATCCTCGCGCTCACGTTCACGGACAAGGCGGCGGCGGAGATGGAGGAGCGCGTCGACACTCTGGTGCCCTATGGCTACGCAGACGTCGAGATCGCCACGTTTCACGCGTTCGGCGACCGGCTGCTGCGTGAGCACGCGCTCGAGCTGGGGCTGCAGCCCGACTTCCGCGTCCTGAACCGTGCCGAGCAGGTCATTTTCTTCCGCGACCGGCTCTTTCAGTTCCCGCTCGAGCGCTACCGGCCCCTCGGCGATCCGACCCGCCACATCCAGGCGCTGATCACGCTGATCAGCCGCTGCAAGGACGAGGACGTTGCGCCCGAGGAGTATGCGGCGCACGCGGAACGCCTGGCGGCGCGCGCGCACGCCGCGCCCGAGGACGCTGAGCTCTCCGAGCGCGCGGCGCAGCAGCTCGAATTGGCCCGGGCGTACGCGAAGTACCAGGAGTTGATGGCGGCGAGCGGTGCGATCGACTTCGGCGACCAGATCGTCCACGCCCTCAGGCTCCTGCGCGTGCGACCGTACGTGCTCGCCGGGCTCCAGCGAAGGTTCAAGTACATCCTCGTCGACGAATTCCAGGATACGAACTGGGGACAGTTCGAGATCGTGAAGCTGCTCGGCGCGCGCCATGGGAACGTGGCGTGCGTCGCGGACGACGACCAGTCGATCTATAAGTGGCGCGGCGCGGCGATCTCCAACGTCCTCGGCTTCCTCGAGCGTTACCCGGAGGCGCGACAGGTGGTGCTCACCGAGAATTACCGCTCGCATCAACCGATCCTCGACAGCGCCTACCGACTCATCAAGAACAACAATCCCGATCGGCTCGAGGTGAAGTACGGGATCACCAAGCACCTCACGGCGGTGAAACAAGCGGCGGGCCGCGTGCCCACCCACCTCCACTTCGAGACCGCGACGCAAGAGGCGGACGCGGTCGCGCGCATGATCGGCGAGCGCGTCGCCGAAGGGGCGTGGAAGTACGACGACGTGGCCGTCCTGGTCCGCTCGAACGCGGACGCTGACCAGTTCCTGCGCTCGCTGAACCTCCGGGCGATCCCGTGGACCTTCTCGGGCAACGCCGGGCTCTACGGCCGGCCGGAGATCCGCCTGCTCATCGCGTTCCTCCGCGCGGTGGCGCATCCCGACGATTCGGTGAGCGTCCACTACCTCGCGTCGTCCGACCTCTATCAGGTGCCGATCGTGGATCTCACGCGCTGCTCGACCTACGCCGACCGCCGCCACCGGTGGCTGTTCGACGTGCTCCGCACCGTCGAGGCGGTCCGCGAGCTGCGCGACGAGGTCGGCGACGAGGGACGAGAGGCGATCCGACGCCTCATCGCCGACCTCACGCGCTACATGGAGCTGGCGCGCGAGATGCCGACGGGCGAGCTGCTCTACCAGTTCCTCGTGGACTCGGGCTGGCTCGCGCGGATGTCGAAGGCGGCCACCGCGCGCGACGAGGCCGAGGTGCAGAACATCTCGAAGTTCTTCCGGCGCGTGCAGGACGCCTCGAAGGCGCTGCGCTACGACAACGTGCGCGAGTTCGTGAACCACCTCGACGCGCTGATCGACGCGGGCGAGGACCCCGCGGTGGCGGAGGCGGAGGTCGAGACGCCGGCCGTCCGTGTCCTCACCGTTCACAAGGCGAAGGGGCTCGAGTTTCCGGTCGTGTTCTTGGTCACGCTCGCCCAGGACAAATTCCCGTTGCGCGGGCGGAAGGACGCGCTCGAGCTGCCCGTCGAGCTGATCAAGGAGGCGCTCCCGTCGGGCGACTTCCACAAGCAGGAGGAGCGCCGCCTCTTCTACGTCGGCATGACGCGAGCCATGCGCGAGCTCTGTCTGACGAGCGCACGCGACTACGGCGGTACGCGCGAGCGGAAGGTGAGCCAGTTCGTCCTCGAGGCGCTCGATCTGCCCAAGGACGAGGCGCGCCCCTTCAGGGCCAAGGCGATCGAGGAGATTCAGCGCTTCGAGCCGCCCGCGGAGGCAACGGACGCGACGCTCGCGCCCATCCCGCCGGAGGCGGAGCTCGTGATCAGCCACAAGCAGGTGGACGACTACCAGACGTGCCCGCTGAAGTACCGCTACATCCACCTGCTGCGCGTCCCGATCCTGCGCCATCACACCGTCGTCTACGGCGCCACGATCCACAGGGTCGTCGAGTACTACCTGCTGCGCCGTGCGGTCGGCAACTACACGTCGCTCGAGGACTTGCTCGCGGTCTACGCGCGCGAGTGGGACAACCAGGGGTTCCTCACGTGGGAGCACGAGGAGGCGCGCAAGGCCGCCGGCAGCGAGGCGCTCAGGCGCTTCTGGCACGAGGAGGAGGCAGCCGGGCAGAAGCCCACGTACGTCGAGAAGGAGTTCGGTTTCTCCCTGGGGCCCGACCGTGTGCGCGGCCGCTTCGACCGCGTGGACGAGGACCTCCTGGGCGCCACGATCATCGACTACAAGACGGGCGAGGTCGCGAGGCAGAAGGTCGCCGACCGGCGCGCGGCCGAGAGCCTCCAGCTCAAGCTCTACGCGCTCGCCTGGCGGGAGATGACGGGCGCGCTGCCCCAGCGGGTGGAGCTTCGCTTCCTCGAGTCCAACCTGGTCGGCCGGCACACGCCGGCGCAGGAGGACCTGGAGGAGGCGATCGCCGCGGTGAAGGCCGCGGCCGCGGGCATCCGCGCGCGCGCATTCGCGGCGACGCCGTCCTACAACGCCTGCCGGAGCTGCGCCTACAACCAGATCTGCCCGTTCACGGCGACGCGCGAGTAGGGTTCGGCGGCGCGCTTCGAAGGAGCGCTTGCACCCTCGGGGAAGCTTTGTAAAAATGAGGGGAGAATCTTTCAAAGCCACAGACGCTCTGGAGGCAGGCTTTCAAAGCGAGGAGGCGACACGGTGAACCCGGCTGACTTCCACGCGCCCGAGGCCGGGCGAGTGATCCGGGCCCGGGGGGGCTACCACGCGTTCATCCCGGCACCGCTGCCGCCGAAGCTCGTGTATGACGAGGATCTCGTGCGGGCGCTGTCGCGGGCCGATGCGAGGCTCAGCGAGCTCTCGGGCCTCGGCCGGCACCTGCCGAACCCCCACCTCCTCATCGCGCCCTATGTCCGCCGCGAAGCCGTTCTTTCCTCGAAGATCGAGGGGACGACGACGAGCCTGGCGGAGCTGTTGCTCGAAGAAGTCGCCGAGGGCGCCTCCCGCCAGAGCCCGGACGACGTCCGGGAGGTCCGGAATTACGTGACCGCTCTGGAGTACGGCGTCCCGCGCCTCCGGACCTTGCCCCTCTCGCTCCGGCTGGTGCGAGAGCTGCACGCGCGCCTCATGAGAGGGGTTCGAGGAGAGCACGCGACGCCCGGGGAGTTTCGACGCTCGCAGAACTGGATCGGCGTCCCGCGGAGCACCCCGGAAGCCGCGGTGTACGTGCCGCCGCCGCCAGATCACCTCATGGAGGTCCTGGGGGCGTGGGAGCGCTTCCTCCACGACCGCGACGAGATGCCCGATCTGGTGCAGTGCGCGCTCATGCACGAGCAGTTCGAGGCGATTCATCCTTTCCTGGATGGCAACGGCCGCGTCGGGCGACTCCTGATCACGCTCTTCCTGATCCAACGCGGTCGGTTGTCCCAGCCGCTCTTGTACCTCTCCGCGTACATCGAGCGACACCGTAGTGAGTATTACGACCGCCTGCAGGCCGTGCGAACCGACGGAGACTGGAAGGGCTGGCTCCACTTCTTCCTGGCCGGCATCGAAGAGATCGCGCGGGAGGCCATGGGGCACGCCGGGAAGCTGATGGACCTGCGCGAGCGATGGCGTGTGCGTTTGGTTGACGCTCCTAAGGCGGCTCAGCTCATTGATGCCTTATTCGTGAACCCCTATATTAGCGTCGCGAGGGCGCAGCGCGTCCTGAAGGTGTCGAATCCAACGGCGCGGCAGACCGTGGCGAGGCTCGAGAAGCTGGGAATGCTCTCCGAGATCACGGGGCGAGAGTGGGGCCGGCTCTACCTGGCCCGCCCTATCCTGAAAGTCATCGAGAATGTCGGTGCACGGCGAGTGAGGGATGGTAAGGGCGAAGACTGAGCGTCGCGAGCACGGTCGGCGGCTCCCGATATTGCGTACGCTGCAGTGAGCCGTCACGCCCCGCCCGCCGACGCGCCGGGCACGCCGCCCGTTCCCGAGCCCACGTACGCCGAACGCGCGCGGACGCTGGCCCACGTCGGACGCGTCGGCACGCTCGCGACGCTGTCGCGCCGGCATCCGGGTCACCCGTTCGCGTCGGTCATGCCGTACGCGCTCGACGGCGCGGGCCGGCCGCTCGTGCTGATCAGCTCGATGGCGATGCATACCCAGAACCTCCAGGTCGATCCGCGCGCGAGCCTGCTCGTGACCCAGCCCGGCTGGTCGGGCGACCCGCTTGCGGCGGCGCGCCTCACGCTGATGGGCGAGGGCCACGTCGTACCGGCGGAGGAGACGAAGACGGCGCGCGGCGCCTATCTCGCGCGCCACGAGCGCGCCGCGTACTGGGTGGACTTCGAAGACTTCGCGTTCTGGCGGCTCGAGGTCGTGGACCTCTACTTCGTCGGCGGCTTCGCCGCGATGGACTGGGTCTCCGCCGCGGACTATGCCGCGGCCGAGCCCGATCCGCTCGCGGACGTGGCGGGCGGCATCGTGGAGCACATGAACCGCGACCATGCCGACGCCCTGGTGGCCTATGCCCGCGTCTACGCGCGCGAGCAAGCCGACGAGGCCACGATGGTCGCCGTCGATCGCCTCGGCTTCAAGCTACGCCTCCGCCAGGGCGATCGCCTCTCGAGCGTGCGGATCGCGTTCCCGCGCGAAGTACGGACCGCGGGCGAGAGCCGCGAGGTACTGACCGAGATGCTGCGCCAAACCAGGGGTGGACCATGAGCCGCGTCCTCACGTCGCCCGCGCCCGCTCGTCCCGCGGCGCTGACCCGCGATCCCGTTCAGATGCCCGTCGTCGTCGCCGCGACCGCATTGCTGGCGCTCGGCACGGCGTGGCTCGCCGCACGCTACGGCGCCCGGCAGGCCGTGCTCTTCCTCGTCGGCGGGGCCCTGGGGCTCGTCCTCCATCACGCCGCCTTCGGCTTCACCGCGGCGTACCGGGCCCTCGTGACGGTCGGCGACGGTCGCGGCGTGCGGGCGCAGCTCCTCATGCTCGCGACGGCGACCGTGCTCTTCGCGCCGGTCCTGGCGGCCGGGGAGATCTTCGGCCGTCCGGTGGCAGGCGCGGTCGCTCCGGCGGGCGTGTCGGTGCTCGTGGGCGCGTTCGTCTTCGCCGTCGGAATGCAGCTCGCCGGCGGATGCGGGTCCGGGATGCTCTACCACCTGGGAGCGGGTGTCACGCCGATGGCCGTGACGCTCGTCGGCTTCGTCGGCGGCGCGGTGCTCGCGACGTTTCACATGCCGTTCTGGTGGGCCACGCCGTCGCTCGGCGCGATCGCGCTCGGCGATGCCCTCGGCTGGTGGAACGCCGTCCTGATCCAGCTCGCTGCGTGCGCGCTGCTCGCCGTGGTGTCCCGGTGGGCGGAGCGCCGGCGCGCCGGGGTGCCCTCGCCGCCCCCGGCGCGGGCGACCGGATGGCGGCGGGTGATTCAGGGCCCGTGGCCGCTCAGCGTGGGAGCGCTCCTGCTGGCGCTCCTCAACCTCGCGACGCTCGTGGTCGCGTCCACGCCGTGGTCCATCACGTGGGCGTTCGCGCTCTGGGGTGCGAAGGGGCTCGTCGCGTCCGGCTACGATCTCTCGGACGTCCCGTTCTGGTCGGGCGAGTTCCAACAGGCCGCGCTCGTGGCGCCGGTGCTCGCCGACGTCACGTCCGTCATGGATCTCGGGCTCGTGCTGGGCGCGCTCCTCGGCGCGGGGCTGGCCGGTCGCTTCGCCCCCCGCCGTCGCGTTCCCCTTCGCCGCATCGCGGCCGCGGTCCTGGGTGGCGTGCTCCTCGGGTACGGCTCGCGGGTTGCGTACGGCTGCAACATCGGCGCGCTCTTCGGCGGGATCGCGTCGACGAGCGTGCACGGTTGGCTGTGGGCCGCGGCGGCGCTCGCCGGCACGCCGCTCGGCGTTCGGCTTCGCCGTTTCTTCTGGGTCGAGAGCGGCCGCCCGACGGCGTGAGCGCGTGATTCCGTAGTACACTGCCCATCCCTGGGTCGGAATTCTCGGACGAGGAGGCTCCCATGGTCCGCATCACGGTCCTGTACCCCGCCGCTGAGGGCAAGAAGTTCGACCACGACTACTACGTCCGCAAGCACATGGCGCTGGTCCGCGAGCGCCTCGGCAAGTACGGTCTGGTGCGGACCGAGGTGGACAAGGGCGTCGCGGGCGGCGCGCCCGGCGCGCCGGCGCCCTACGTCGCCGTCGGGCACGTCTACTTCAACAAGGTTGCGGATTTCCAGAAGGGAATGGGCGAGCACGGCAAGGAGATCATGGGCGACGTCCCGAACTACACGAACATCCAGCCGCAGATTCAGATCAGCGAGATCATCGGGTAGAGAAGCGGTGCCGGCGGCGCACGACGTCATCGTGGTCGGCGGCGGCAACGCCGCCATGTGCGCGGCGCTCTCGGCGCGCGAGGTGGGCGCTCGCGTGCTCGTCGTCGAGAAGGCGCCCGAGGCCTGGCGCGGCGGCAACGGCTTCTTCACCGCGGGCGGCTTCCGGTTCGCCTTCAAGAGCTTCGAGGAGCTGTGCGAGCTCGTCGGCGATCTCTCCGACGACGAGAAGGCGTCGATGGAGGTCGATCCCTACACCGAGGAGATGTTCTACGACGACCTCATGCGGGTCACCGAGGAGTGCGCGGACCCGGACCTGGCGATGGTGCTCGTCCGCGCATCCCAGCCGACCGTGCGCTGGATGCGCGACCGGGGAGTGCGCTGGATCCCGATGTTCGGTCGTCAGGCGTACAGGGTCGGCGGGCGCTTCCGCTTCTGGGGCGGGCTCGTCCTCGAAGCGGTCGGCGGCGGGCCCGGCCTCATCGACATGGAGTACCACGCGGCCGCCCGGGCGGGGATCGGCGTGCGCTTCGAGACGAAGGCGACGCGCCTCGTGACCGACGACCTCGGCGCGGTGACCGGCGTCGTCGTGCGGACGCCCGGGGGCACGGAGACGATCCCGGCACGCGCCATCGTGCTCGCGGCGGGCGGCTTCGAGGCGAATCCCGAGATGCGCACGCGCTACCTCGGCCCCAACTGGGACCTCGCGCGGGTCCGTGGCACGCCGTACAACACCGGCGACGCGATCCGTATGGCGCTCGAGATCGGCGCGCTCCCGTGGGGCCACTGGAGCGGCTGTCACGCGGTGGCGTGGGATCTCAACGCGCCGTGGCACGGCGATCGGAAGGTCGGCGACAATTTCCAGAAGCATTCGTACCCACTGGGGATCATCGTGAACCTCCGCGGCGACCGGTTCGTGGACGAGGGCGCCGACTTCCGCAACTACACGTACGTGAAGTACGGGCGCGCGATCATCGAGCAGCCGCGGCGTGCCGCCTTCCAGATCTTCGACGCGAAGGTCGTGCACCTCTTGCGGGAGGAGTACCGGATCCGCGAGGTGACGAAGGCGGAGGACCCGACGCTCGAAGGCGTGGCGAAGAAGCTCGAGATCGACGCCGAGGGGTTCGTGCGCACGGTCACGGCGTTCAACGCGGCCGTGCAGCCCGGCACGTTCAATCCGGCCATCAAGGACGGCAAGGGGACGCGCGGCCTGGTCCCGCCCAAGTCGAACTGGGCGCAGCCGCTCGACACGCCGCCCTACGTCGGCTACGCCGTCACGACGGGCATCACCTTCACGTTCGGCGGCCTGCGCATCACCGAGTCCGCGCAGGTCGTGGACACCGAGCAGCGGCCGATTCCCGGGCTCTTCGCGGCCGGCGAGCTCGTGGGTGGGCTCTTCTACCACAACTACCCGGGCGGCGCCGGGCTCATGGCGGGCGCCGTGTTCGGCCGGATCGCCGGGCGCGCGGCGGCCGCGGCGGCGCGCGGGTAGCGGCGCGCGGCCAGTCCAAGTCTTCCCGGGCCAGGAGTCTGTCGACTCGCCTACCCCTTCGTCGCGTAGGAGACGAAGAACGAGCCGAACTCGATCGGCTCGAAGCAGTCGGGCAGCTCGCCGTGCTTCCAGGCTCCCGGGATCTTCGCGAGCCGGAACCCCGGCCGCTCGCCGAATCGCGCCCTCAGCTCCGCCTCGGTGAAGACGCGGCAGTGGTCGGCATAGCCGTGGATCGGCGCGTAGTCGGGAATCGGACCCCGTGCGCGGAGCTCGTGCATGGGGACGACGAACGCGAAGCGCCCGCCGGGGCGCAGCACCGTCTCGATCGCTCGCAGCGTCGCGGCCACGTCGCGCACGTGCTCGAGCACCGCAAACGAGTAGACGAGGTCGAAGGACGCGGGCGGGAAGTGGAGGTGGACCTCTTCGGCGAGACCCTGGCGGAAGGCGACGTTTGCGAACCGGTTGAGGCGGAGCGCGATCCTGACGTTCGTCGCCGAAACCTCGACGCCCTCCACGCGCACGTCGGGGTGGCGGGCGCCCAGCGCCATCGCGACGCCTCCTTCGCCGCTGCCGGCATCGAGGACGCGCCCCGGGCGTACGTCGGCCACCTCGCGCTCGAGCGCCCGGAACTCGGGGTCGCGCGCGCGACGCTCGATCATCTTGCGCGTCTTCTTGCCGAGGAGGATGCGGATTCGCCGCTCGAGAAGCTTCAGCCCGACCCGCCACCGGAGCCGCTTGTACTGCGCCTCCTGGGCCGCGATGTACGCCTCCCGGCTCTCCAGGTGGGTGAGCCACGACCGGATCCGCGCCGCCTGCTCGGCGTAACGGGAGTCGGCATGGGCGGCGTGCGCGCGCTCCACCAGCTCGAGGGCACCGTAGATATTCTCCCGATAGAGTTCGAAGCGGGCCGCCTGAATGACGGCGTCGACGTCGCGCGCGTTCACGGCCGCCTATCCTATCACTCGGCCCACGCCTCGGGTCGCAGCGCGCGGAGCGCGGGCTCGGCGGCGTCGCGGAACCACTCCGGGAGGAGCACCCGGTAGCGGGCCAGGAAGCGCTCGAACTGTCCGTCGAGGACGTAGGTGACGCCGTGGTCGCCCGCGTGGCGGCACGAGCGCCCGTACGCCTGCACGAGAGCCTTCGCGGTCTCGAGCGCGTACCAGCGGGGATCGCGCTCCCGACGCGCGGCGGTCCACGGATCGCCGAGGTCGGGGAACGGCATCTTCATCACGATCTGGAAGCGTAGGAAATCGTCCGGCAGGTCCACGCCTTCGCGCAGCGACGGCGAGACGAGAACGGTCGCGGCCGCCGAGGCGCGATGGTGGTCGAGGGCGCGCGCCTTCGCCGCAGCCGATGGCACCCAGATGAGGCGGCGCGCGAGGGACGGCGCTCGCGCCGCCAGGTCACCGACGAGGCGTTCGCCCGCGGCGTACGACGGCGCGTGGATCAGCCCCTTCTCGCCGGCATGGTCGGCGAGGATCGCGGCAACCGCCGCGAAGAGCGCGGGCTCGAGGCCGGCGAGGTTCATGCGCGAGAGCGCGCCCACCGGACGGTACACGATCCGGCGCTGCTCGACCGGAAAGGGCGAGGGGCCGGCGAAGGCGCGCACGGCGTCCGCGTCGAGGCCGAAGCACTCCGCCAGCGCGCCCTTCGGGCCGAGGTGTGCGGAGGAGAGCACGACCAGCTCCGCGGACTCGGCGAAGAGGTCCCGCGCCAGCACGGCGACGCTGAGGGGCACGAGCTCGAGCGTGGCGGCGGGATCGGGCGGGTACCGCACGATCCACTCCCCCGCCTCGGCGTCGAGGAAGAAGTGGACGCGCGCGAGCGCGGCCTCCAGATCGTCGCGCTGCTCGATCAGCTCCTGCTCGGCGCGCGACGGGGGCACGCGGAGGAAGACGTCGTCGGCGATCGCGGGCGGATGGAGCGCCTCCAGCTCGCGCGCGATCGCCTCGAGCCGTCCTTCGAGCCGATCGAGGTGCTCGGCCAGCAGCGGGCGGTAGGCGTCGGCGGGGGCCAGGCGCGGCAGCGACGCGCCGAACCACGCGCGCATCTGCTCCGGAGAGAAGCCCACGGTGTAGACTCCGGCGAGCTGCGTCTCGAGGTTGTGCGCCTCGTCGACGATCAGCAGGCGACGGCGCCGGAGCTCGACAGCGCGCCAGTGACGGAGCGTGGCGAAGTAGGCGGTGTTGGTGCAGAAGACCGGCCCATCGAGGGCCGCCGTCTTGGCCCGGGCGTACGGGCACCGGCACAGGGGGCCGCGCGCCCGGCGGCAAGCGCCGCGCGAGGTCGGCACGCGCGCGTCGGGATAGTGCTCGCACGCATAGTTGTCGCGTCCCTTCACGATCTGGAGCTCGGCGCCGAACTCGCGCTCGTACTGATCCTGAAGCAGCCTCTGCGACGTCAGGAGGTAGGCGTCGCCGCTCCACCGCGCGAGCGTCATCGCGATGTGGCTCTTGCCGACGCCCGGCGGCCCCTCGACGACGAACACCCGCGGGGCAGCCGGGTCGTCCAGGGCCTCGGCGATCGCGTCCGCGAGGGCCGTGAGCAGGCATGCCTGCTCGGGGCGCGGCGTTGTGCCGGCCGGAAAGTGCGCCAGGAGGTCGGGCGCGTCCGTTCTCCCTTCGAATCGGATCTCGCGGCGCATCGTATCATGGGGCGTATGGCGGAGGGCCGGACGCGGCCGCTGCTCCAGTTCTCGGCCGGCGGGCTCGTGGTGGACGAGCGCGGCCGGGTGCTGCTGATCCGCGCGCGCGACCTGCGCGACCAGCCCGTGTGGACGCTCCCGAAGGGCACGCTCGGTCCGGGCGAGTCCAGCGCGGACGCGGCGCTGCGCGAGGTGCGCGAGGAGACCGGCTACCGGTGCGAAGTCGTGCGCGAGCTGGACGAGGTGACGTACTGGTTCCAGCACGATGGGCGACGGATCAAGAAGACGGTGCGCTGGTTCCTCATGCGACCGCTCGAGAAGGCCGGCGAGCACGACCACGAGGTGGACGAGGTGGCGTGGCTCGAGCGGGGCGAGGCGCTCCGCCGGCTTCGATACGACTCGGACCGCCGCCTCGTCGAGGCGCTCGGCTAGGGCGCCGGGAAGAGACGGGCGCCGTTCCCCCAGGCGATCTGCTCGGCCACGTCCGCCGGGAGCTGCGAGAGCCATTGCCGGACATCGCGCGTGGCGGACTCGACGACCTCCCAGCGTGACGTCACCCACGTGTCGGTCCCGACCATGAAGCGGTCCGGGTGGCGCAGGAAGCGCGCGCGCCACTCGGGATCGAGCCTGCCGCCCGGCGCGACGTCGCCCCGTAGCGCCAGCTCCACCCAGAGCTTCGGGAAGCGGTCGAGCAGACGGCCGACGGTCCTCGCATCCGCCGACATGCCCGCGTGGGCCCACAGAAGGCGAACCTTCGGGAAGCGGACGAGCAGCTTCTCGATGGTTTCGGCGTCCACGTGGGCGTGCAGGAAGAGGTCGCGCTCCGCCGCCAGTTCGGCGATCCTCCGGACCACGGGTGCGTCCACGTCGGCCGCGTCCAGGTGGAACTCGCCGATGCCGCGGTACACTCCGCGCCTGAGCCGCTCCTCCACGTGCGCGGCCACGCCCGCGTCGCCGTGCCAGCGGCTCAGGTCCTCCCGGGTGCGATAGGGGCGGAGAAACGGCACGACGATCTTCGGCGCGCGCTCGTAGAGCTTGAGCGTCCCGTCATCGGGCGTGCTCGAGACGATCGCGCGGTGGACGCCGGCGCGCGCGAGGATCGACAGCGCGCCATCCGGCGTGTACGCGTCCCAGTCCGGCCGGCTGTAGTGGATGTGGGCGTCGAAGATCGGGTACTGCGCGGCGGCGAGCCGTGGGCCGCCGAGGACGAGCAGGGCGGCGGCGAGCGAGACGAGCGGGCCGCGGGCCGTCATCGCCGGCATCCTATCACGAGGCCCGTCACGCGACGCGGGCCGGCCGGCACGTCCGACACGGGCGGTAGCCGACGCTCTGCGCATCGGGGATCGAGGCGAAGACCACGCGGTTCGACTCGGCGACACGTCGCTCGTGCGGGCAGCCGCGCCGGCAGACGATCCGCGTCGACGTGCAGCCGACGAGCGCCGGCGTCGCGCGCTCGAGCGCGAGCAGGCGCGTCTTCATCTCGCCGCCGAACGCATAGTGTCCCCACGACCCGTCGCCCCGGATCACCCGGTGGCACGGGACGATCACCGGCACGGGGTTCGCGCCGAGCGCGTTGCCGACGGCGCGCGCGGCCCGCGGCCGGCCGATGCGGCGTGCGAGCTCCGCGTAGGACTCCGTCTCGCCGAACGGAATCCGCCGCGCCTCGGCGAGCACGCGGGCCTGGAAGGGCGCGACGTCCGCGAGGTCCACGTCCACGGCGAAGAACGCGCGACGGCCCGCGAGGTACTCGCGGAGCTCCTCGAGCGCCTGCGCGGCGTGCCGGCGCGCGCGCGGCGACACGGCCGCCACGCCGCGCCCGAGAAGAAGCCGCGCGACGCCACGGTCGGTCGCCTCGATCCGGAAGCGGTTGGCGAGCGCCTCGAGTCCGGGCGGCCCGTCCGTGAGCCGCGGTACGAGGCGACGCACGAGACCGGCGGGCGCGACGGCGTCCGCGAAGAAGTCCCTCAGTGCCGTATCCATTCGGTTCATCCTTTCGGGTCCTCCAGCGCCTTTCGGAGAATCGCCTTGCCACGCTTGAGCTGGCTCTTCACCGTGTTGATGGAAATCCCCCGGACCCTGGCGAGCTCGCGGTACGAGAGGCCGTTCACGTAATGGAGCGCCAGCAGGAGTCGGGCCTCGCGGGGCACCGCGCAGAGCGCGCGCGCCAGGTCGATCCGCTCGCCCCCGTCCGCGACGCGTGCGGCGTGGCTCCCCGCCGGCTCGGGGTAGGGCCGGCGCCGGCGCAGCTCGTCGATGCAGACGTTCGACAGCACGCGGTAGAGCCACGTGGAGACCGCCCAGCGCGGCGAGTACGACGCCCGGGCGGCGAACGCCTTCATGAGGGCGCGCTGCACGGCGTCTTCGGCGTCGGCGCGGTTCCTGAGGAGCCGGTAGGCGACGGCGTAGAGCCGGCCCGCATACTCCTCGGCCACGCGAGTGAACGCGCGCTCGTCCATATCGCAAGGGTATACGCCAGCGGGCGAGAAAAGGGTGGAACGCGTCGACGTTCACTTTGCGTAGCGGCTATGCAAGACTACCGACGGACACCCGGTCGATCGGAGGGGATGAACGATGCTCGCGGGACACGCGAAGGGCGTCAGCGAAGACTGGCTGTCGGTGTGGATCGGGCTGTTCATCTTTGTCCTGTCCCTCGGGGTGTTCGTCGGCGCCGACGTGCTCGGCTGGGGGGTGACCGCCACGGTCTGGACTGACCTCTCCGGCGCCCTGGCGCCCGTCTCGAAGGCGTATGCCGGCGTGTCGGGGGTCGCCTCGCTCGTGCTCACCTACGTCTTCCTGCTCATCGTCATGACCGCGGGGGCGGCCGCGTTGCGGGTCGGTCTCGGGCGGTTCATCCGGGGCTTCACGATCGTCTTCTGGGCGAGCTACGTCTGCTGGATCATCGGGAGCTGGGCCTACCTCGCGGCGACGGCGGACAAGGTCGCGACGTTCGGGATCTCGTGGTCGCTGAACCTCACCGCGGAGGCGGGGTTCCTCGTGGCCCTGGTGGCGGGTCTGCTCGTGGGCAACCTCTTCCCCGCGTTCGTCGCGGTTACCCAGGAAGCCATCCGCCCCGAGTGGTACATCAAGACGGCGATCGTGATTCTCGGCGGATTTCTCGGCGTCACGGCCGCTGAGAGATTGGGGCTGGCGACGGCCGTCATGTTCCGTGGCCTCTGCGCGATCATCGAGGC
Organism: Candidatus Rokubacteria bacterium 13_2_20CM_69_15_1; assembly: GCA_001914535.1. GTDB lineage: Bacteria > Methylomirabilota > Methylomirabilia > Rokubacteriales > CSP1-6 > 20CM-2-70-11. The sequence continues at coordinate 8,644 of MNCR01000055.1, read as the reverse complement.
CTATCTCATCTATTGGGCCGTCGTCTACTTCGTCGCGCGCAGGTATTTCAAGCTGAGCCGTGAGTGGGCCGCGCCACTCGCGTCGGGGATCTCGATCTGCGGCGTGTCGGCGGCGATCGCGACGGCCGGCGCGATCAAAGCGCGGCCGATCGTGCCGATCATGATCTCGTCGCTCGTCGTGGTCTTTTCGTGTGTCGAGCTCCTGATCCTCCCGTTCCTGGCGCAGGCCTTCCTCTACACCGAGCCGATGGTCGCCGGTGGTTGGATGGGGTTGGCCGTCAAGACCGACGGCGCCGCCGTTGCGAGCGGCGCGATCACCGACGCGCTCATCCGGGCGAAGGCCCTCGCCGTGCAGGGGGTGAACTACAAGGAAGGCTGGGTGGTGGGGACCACGACGACGGTGAAGGTCTTCATCGACATCTTCATCGGCGTCTGGGCGTTCATTCTGGCGATCATCTGGACCTCGGTGATCGAGCGTCGGGCAGGTGAGCGGGTCAGTCCGCGCGCGATCTGGGACCGGTTCCCGAAGTTCGTCATCGGCTACGTCGTCACATTCCTCATCGTCTTACTCGTCGGGATGAGTTCACCGGCGCTGCTGGGCAAGGCGAAGGCCGCGATGGGTGAGGCGAACGTCTTCCGGGGCATCTTCTTCGTGATGACGTTTTTCACGATCGGGGCCATGTCAAACTTTCGCAAGCTCTGGGACGAGGGCCTCGGCAAGCTGGCGGCCGTCTACGTCGTGTGCCTCTTCGGGTTCGTCATCTGGGTCGGGCTGCTGGTCTCCTGGCTGTTCTTCCATGGGATCAAGCCGCCGTTGGCGACGGGATAGGCGGGAGAGATGACCATGGCTGAGCGACCGCGGATCGGCAACGAGCTGAAGGACATGAAGGCGGAGCCGCTCTTGCCGGTGGAGCGGAAGCTCATCGGCTGGAGCCTCGCCGTCGGCGCGATCTTGTTGGGCCTCCTCGTCTGGGTGAGCCACACGTTCTTTCCTGCCCACTAGGACGGGCCCGCGCAGGCGCGCCGCCGTTCACGCAATCCGCGCGAGCGCGGCGCGGCAGCGCTCGAGAAGGGGCCGCATGCCGAGCTCCTCGGCGATCTCCTGCGCCTCGTCGAAGCCGCGCTCGGCGGCGGCGCGATCACCGCGCCGCTCGGCGATGAGCCCGGCGACGTACCGCGTCCACGCCTCCCAGCCACGCTCCCTGTGGCGTTCGGCGAACTCGAGGGCGCGCGCCACGTCGCGGGCGGCCTCGTCCAGTTCGCCGGCGGCGACGTGCCCCAGCGCCTTGGTGGAGTGCATCCACGCGCGGTCGGAGAAGGCGTGCGCCCGTTCCTGCCACTCGATCGCCTCGCGTGCGAGCTCGGCCGCTTCGCGACCGCGGCCGAGTCCCACGTAGCCGTGGGCCAACGCGCAGGCGCCCAGCATGAACTGACCGGCGAATTTCTTCTCCCGGCAGGCGGCGACCACCGACTCGCCCACCCGAACGGCCTCCTCGAGACGGCCGGCCTGGGCGAGGACGTACGCGTGGATGACGCTGATGGCAGCCGCGCTGTATTGATGTCCGGCCGCTCCGGCTGCCGCTCGGCCCCGCTCGATCATCGCCAGGGCTCCCCCCGTGTCCCCGAGCTCGGCGAGGGAGAACGCCGCCAGGCCGCAGGCGCCGGAGAACGGCAGGCCGGACAGCCCGAACCGTTCGTCTTCGCGGCCGGCGAGCCGCGACAGGAGCGCTTTGGCTTCCCGGATCGCATCGCCGTGTCGCCCCACCGTCTGGTAGGTGCGGGTCAGGTAGTAGTGCCCGGTGACGGCGAGCCCGAGATCGTCTCGCGCCGCGGCCCGCTCGAGGCAGCGTTGCCCGTAGGTCAGGGCCTCGTCGGGGTTGCCCTTGGCCCAGTGGTATTGCACGAGGTAGGCGTAGATCGTGTCCAGCACATCCGTCACGCCATGCCGTGTGGCGAGGTCTTCCGCCTCTCGGAACCGTTCGTACAGCGGATCGAGTCGGCCGGCGCGCCAGAGCGGCGCCCGCATGGCCAGGCGGATGTCGATGCCGGCGCGCGCCATCTCCGGCGTCTCCGCCACCTGCCGCAGCGCCCCCAGCGCGGCCTCGTAGAACTCCACGGCCTTGTCGTCCACGAAGAGCGCGGCGGCGCGTTCCGCGGCCTCGCGCGCATAATGCACGACCTTGTCCCACATCTCGCCGCGCGTGAAGTGGTGGGCCAGTTCCTCGGCGCGCTCCTCGAGGCGGCCGGCGTGCACCTCCTCGATCGCCGCGCCGATCAACGCGTGCAGACGACGCCGCTCGGACTGCAGGAGCGAGGCGTAGGCGACGTCCTGGGTCAGCGCGTGTTTGAAAACGTACTCGAGTTCGCCGAACCCCCCCTTCTCGTAGATCAGCTCGATCCGCTTGAGCTCGGTGAGATTCTGCTCGAGCTTCTCCTGGATGTCGGACACGCGCCGCAGGAGTACCAGCGCGAACTCGCGGCCGATGACCGACGCCGTCTGGACCGTGCGCTTCTGCGGCTCCGCGAGCCGGTCCAGGCGCGCGGCGATCACGTCTTGCACGGTCTCGGGCACGGTGATCGTCGAGGCCGCCTGCGCCAGCACGAGCCGGCCTCCCTCGGCGCGGACCGCCCCCGTCTCCACGAGCGTGCTGCCGATCTCCTCGAGGAAAAAGGGATTGCCCTCGGCCTTGATGGCGATGGTCGCCGCCAGCTCGTGCGGCAGTGTCGCGACGCCGAGCGTCGCGCGGACGATATGCGCCGCGGCTTCCTCGTCGACGGGCTGAAGCCCGATCCGCCAGTAGTAGGTGCGATCGCCGAACGGTTGGGCGTAGACCGGGCGGTACGTGACGATCAGCAGCACCGCCATGCCCGCGAGGCTCTCGGCCAGGGATTTCAGCAAGTCCTCCGAGGCGCTGTCGATCCAGTGGGCGTCCTCCACCACGAGAACGATCGGCCGGAGGCGGCTGCCCCGAGCCGTCAGCCCCTGGATGGCGGCGACGATCTCCGCCCGCCGCTGGATCGGGTCCAGGCTCGCGACCCTCGGGTCGCCCGGGTCGACCGACAGCAGGTACCGAAGAGAGGGCCCGATGGCGGCCGCGTCCTCGCCGATGAAGGCAAGGCCGCGCTGGACCTTGGCGATGATCTGCGGCTCCGCGTCGCGATCCTCGATGCCGAAGTTCTGCTTGAGCATCTGGACGATCGGGAGGAACGGGATCGACCGTCCGAATCCGATGCAGTCCCCCTCCACCCACGTCGCCGCGTCCCCGAGGCGCCGGCGGAACTCGAGCAGCAGCCGCGATTTGCCGAGACCGGCCTCGCCGACCACGAAGACCGTCTGGCCTCGCCCGCTACGGGCCTGCGTCCACGCGCGCTCGAGCGTCGCGAGCGCGTCGTCGCGCCCCACGAACGGTGAGAGGCCGCGCGCCGCCCTCGCGGCGAGGCGCGAGACGGCGCCTGCGGCGCTCACCAGCTCCCAGGCGGCGACCGGCTGGCTCTTTCCCTTCACGGGGACCGCCCCGAGGGCCCGCGTTTCGAAATAGGGCGCGATCAGCTTCTGGGTTGCCTCGGCCACCACGATCCCGCCGGGCGGGGCGAGTTGCTGCATCCGCGCGGCGGTGTTGGTCGTGTCGCCGACCGCCGTGTAGTCCATCCTCAGGTTGTCGCCGATCGCCCCGACGACCACGAGGCCGGTGTTGACGCCGATGCGCATACGGAAGTCGACCCCGCGGCTCGCCCGCAACTCATCGCGGTAGCGCCCGAGCACGTGCTGCAGCGCGAGCGCGGCGTGGGCGGCCCGCTGCGCATGGTCCTCGTGCGCGATCGGCGCGCCGAAGAGGGCCATGAGCCCGTCGCCCAGGAATTGGTTCACGGTGCCCTCGAAGCGGTGGATCTCGGCGAGCATCAGCTCGAACGCGCGGTTGATGAGCGTGTGCACGTCCTCGGGATCGAGCGCTTCCGAGATGGACGTGAAGCCGGAGGCATCGGCGAAGAGCACGCTGACCTGCTTGCGCTCGCCCGAGAGCGCGGAGCGGTCCTTCAGGATGCGCTCGGCGAGATGCGCGGGGGTGTAAGCCCGCGGCGACTCGAACCGCTCGGCGCCGCCGGCGGTCGCCGCGGGGGCGGGGGCGGCCAGCGGTGCGCCACACTCGCCGCAGAACTTCTTGCCCGCCGAGACCGGAGCGCCGCACTGGCGGCAGACGGCTTCGAGCTTGGCGCCGCACTCCTCGCAGTACCGAGCACCGGGACGGTTCTCGGTTCGACACGCGGGGCATCGCATCGCGAGTATTCTACGCGAGCGAGCGACGCGGCTCGGCGACGTTCGTCGATGGTCGGCGTGGTCGTGTTGTGGCAGTATGGGTCTCCGAGCGAGGAGGGCAGAGCCATGAACTATCGTCCGGTGGAGAGGTGGGGCACGCTGCCCGAGGGGTGGTCCTACGTCGAGGCCACGAGCGTGGCCGTGGATGCGGTGGACAATGTGTACGTCTTCAACCGCGGCGCGCACCCGGTCATCGTCTTCGACCGGGACGGGAACTTCCGCCGCGCGTGGGGCGAAGGGACCTTTCGCCGGCCGCACGGGATCACGATCGGGCCCGACGGCACGCTCTGGCTGACGGACGACCTGCACCACACCATCCGCCAGTTCACCCCCGAGGGAAAGCTCCTCCTGACGATCGGCGATCCCGACACGCCGGCTACGCTCCAGGGCGGTAAGCCGTTCAACCGGCCGACCCACGTGGCGCTCTGCCCGAAGACCGGCGACGTCTACGTCTCCGACGGCTATGGCAACTCGCGCGTGCACAAGTACGACCCCAAGGGACGGCGCCTATTTTCGTGGGGCGAGCCGGGCACCGATCCCGGCTGCTTCAACCTCCCGCACAACATCGCCACCGACGCCGACGGCCTCGTGTACGTCGCCGACCGCGAGAACCACCGCGTGCAGGTCTTCGACGGAAAGGGGCAATATCTGACGCAGCTCAACAACCTGCACCGTCCGTGCGGGCTCTTCGCGGAACGGCGGAACGGCGGGCGGCTCTACGTCGGCGAGCTGCCGACGCACCTCGCCGTGAACGCCAAGGTGGCCAACCTCGGCGCGCGCGTGAGCATCGTCACTCTGAAGGGCGATCTGGTCGGGCGGATCGGCGGCCCGTTCTCGGGCGAGAAGCCTGGCGAGTTCGTCGCGCCGCACGGCTGCGCCGTCGACTCGCGCGGCGACCTCTACGTGGCGGAGGTGTCGTGGACCGCCCAGGGGAGCAAGGAGACGCCGCCGCGCGAGATCCGCTCGCTGCAGAAGTTCGCGTCCCAGTGAGCTCGATGGCAGACCGGCTGCTCGACGCGATGACGCGCGCTGCGGCGCGCCTCTACGGCGGCGAGGCCGTGTCAGAGCTGGAGCACGCGCTGCAGTGCGCCGAGCTTGCGCGGGACGCGGGCGCGGACGAGGATCTCCAGCTCGCCTGCCTGCTGCACGACGTCGGGCGCTACGCCGTGGATCCATCGCTCGTCCTCGACAACACCGAGCCGATGCGCGCGGGACCGCACGCCCGGGGGCACCACGAGGTCGGGGCGGAGCTGATCGCGCCGTGGGTGTCGGAGCGCGTCGCCTGGTGCGTGCGCGTGCACGCCGACGCCAAACGCTACCTCTGCACGACCGAACCGGGCTACGTCGGCCGGCTGTCTTCCGCCTCGCGCCACACGCTCCGCCTGCAGGGGGGCGTCATGACGGCCGCCGAGGTCGCACGGCTCGCCGTCCACCCCTGGCTTCGCGACGCCGTCGCGCTCAGGCGCTGGGACGACGGCGCGAAGGTCGCGGGAAGAGCGACGCGGCCGCTCAGCGCGTGGGCGCCGCTCATTCGCCACTGCTTCGATCGATGACCCTGCTGAGCGAGGCGGCGGTCGCGGCCGAGCTCGCCGAGACGCCGGGCTGGAAGCGGGTGGGCAAGACGATCGACCGGACGTACCGGTTCCAGAACTTCAAAGACGCGATGTTCTTCGTCAACGGCGTCGCCGCGCTCGCGGAGAGCGCCGGGCACCATCCGGACATCGCGATCCACGGGAACGTGGTCGTGCTCTCCCTCTGGACGCATTCGGCGGGCGGCCTCACCGCAAAGGACTTCGCGCTCGCGCGGAAGATCGACGCGGTCCAGGCGTAGCGCCTACTGCCAGCCGATAACCTCATAGCCCCGCTCCCGCATACAGCGATCCACATAGCGCTTGTAGACCGGGCTCGGCTCGGTCTGCTTGACGGCTCCGTGGGCGGCGCCCGCCGTCGCGCCCGTCGCCGCGCCGATCGCCGCGCCGATCCCGGCGCCGCGGCCGCTGACCGCGCCACCGACCGCCCCGATCGCCGCACCCGCCGCTCCACCGACGGCCGTGCCCTTGGCGACGTCCTTGGCCGCCGTGCTCTGTACGTAATCGCCGGCGAGCTTGCGGCACTCCGCGATATCGCGGTCGGCCTGCTCGCGGCCGACCTGCTTCAGCTTCGCGTTCGGGTAGAGCACGGGCGACTGGCTCGAGGCACACCCGCCGAGCGCCAGGAGACCGGCGAGGACGAGCGTCAGGGGCCACGCCCGCTGTCCCTCCTGACAGCCCTCCGGCATCAGACGCGAGTGAGGAGCGCGAGGGCGGGGACCCGTTTCGGCGCGGGCTGGAAACGGCACCGGAGCTCGGTCCGCTCCAGGACCTCGACGTACGCGCCCATCACCATCCGATAGTAGTGCGGATGACGTCCCGTGGGACCACCGTTGTACTCGGTGAGCGCGTCCTTGATGTTTGGCTTGCGGCTCATGATGTCACGGAGGTAGGCCATCGCGAACCGGGTGCTGACGCGCGGGTCGGCGAGGTCGCCGAGATCGCGGTGTCCCTTCAGCACGGGGCGCCGGAAAGGGCCGACGATCGACTCGAAGAGGGCGGCCGTCGACGGCAGCATCTGGAACAGGCCGACCTCGCCGGCGCGGCCGACCGCATCGTGACGGAACTCGGACTCGACCTCGGCCTGCGCCAGCGCCAGGCAGTGGTCGACATTCGCGCGCTGGGCCTCGGCGAGGAGCACCTCGGGGAGTTTCTGGAACGCCTTGATCGGCGCCTGCGGGTTCCTCTCGGCGATGTACTCGAGAATCGCTCGGTTGAGCCGCTCGGCGTCGGCTTCTCCCGCGACGGCGATCACCTGGCGCGTGAGGATGAGCCCACCGACGGCGACGGCGACGGCGAGCGTCAGGACCACAAGCGCCTTGCTGTGTCTACGCATACGATTCCTCCTTAACTGTTTCAACCTCGACCGATGCCCGATGAACGAAGGAAGGAATAGGAATGAAGTTGAGAGAGTATGCCAAGGCGCGACGTGTTATGCAACCCGATGTTGAGACGACCTCGACGACCACAATGGGCGGTGTCAGCAGGCTGACACCCGAGACCGGCGAGGCTGATGCGGCGCGGAGTTAGGAGAGAGTGCGCCTACCGGAAATGGCGCGGCGGCGCGGGAGGAATCGTCGCGTGGAACGCGCTCGCGTCGTTGTCGGTCTTGCCACCAACCGTGGTGCCGCACTCGGCGCAGACGTAGTCGTACTTGTTGCCGCTCGGGAGCACCAGGAGTAGCTTCTTGCGCGTGCGCGTCGCGCGACGGCAGCGCGGACAGAAAAGGCTGGTCGCCTCGAACTCCTCGAAGCTGTCGGGTCGCGCCATCGAAACAAAATTCTAACAGATCGGCCAATGCGGAACGCCGCGGCGATGGCCAGAGCATCCTTCGTGGTAGGATCGGCCATGCGAACCTCCGGCGCCGCGCTCGCGGTCACCGCCGCGGCGCGTTTCACCCAGCAGACGCGCTGAGGCGCTCGCCCATGGTGCCGCGATGATCGTGACGACCCAGCGCGAGTCGGTCGCCCTGATCGACCAGAAGACGATGGCGGCGCGCCGGGTGGCCACGGCTGTGGTCGCGTCCATCGACCGCGCCATCCCACCCGGCGTCTGCGAGAAGATCGTTTAGTCTCGCGCGGCGTGTGCGAGTCGGGATCTGCTCCTGGGCGGATCCCGCGCTCATCGAGAGCGGTGGCTTCTATCCAAAGCGATCGATGTCGGCGGAGGCGCGCCTGCGCTACTACGCGAGCGTCTTCGACACCGTCGAGGTGAACAGCTCCTACTACGCGATTCCCGACGCCAAGAACACCGTCCGCTGGGTCGAGCGCACGCCGCCGCGCTTCGTCTTCCACGTCAAAGCGTACGCGCTCCTGACCGGGCACCATCCGAAGCCCGAGAGCCTCCCGGCGGAGCTCCAGGCCCTCCTGCCGCGGCAGCCCCGGCGGACGCGTCGCGGGGAGATCGACGCGACGAGCTTTCCGCCCGAGGCCGTTGACGCCGCCCTCCGCCTTTTTCGCGCCGCCGTGGCGCCGCTGGCCGACGCGGGCAAGCTCGGCTACGTCCTCTTCCAGTTCGCACCGTGGGTTCACTATGGTGCTCCGCGGCTCGACTCCCTCGCGGTCCTCGCGGAGCGGCTGCCCGGCTGGACGATCGCGGTCGAATTCCGCCATCGGTCGTGGTTTCCCGAGCACGGCGCCGAGACGCTGGCCGCGCTCGGAGCCGCGCGGCTCGCCCATGTGATCGTCGACGCGCCGGTCGGAGCCGGTGCGGTGCCGCGCGTGTCGGCCGCCACAGGGCC
>MNCR01000145.1:1569-26558 GCA_001914535.1 Candidatus Rokubacteria bacterium 13_2_20CM_69_15_1 | reverse complement strand
CAGGAGCCCGAAGACGAGCGCGATCGCCACCGAGTAGAGCCCCACCAACAGCGCGACCCTCGAGCCGTAGATCACGCGGGAGAGGATGTCACGCCCGAACTCGTCGGCGCCGAGCAGGTACTTGCCCCCGGGCAGCGCGCGCTTTTCGACGAGACTCTGGCGCGCGGGATCGTAGGGCGCCAGCCAAGGGGCGAGCGCGGCCGTGACCGAGAGCACGCCGACGAGGACGAGCCCGACGAGGGCGAGGCGGTTACGACGGAAGCGCGACCAGGCGGTGGACACCCTCAGCCCTGCCGCGCGACGCGTGGGTCGAGGAGCCCGTAGGACAGGTCCACGAGCAGGTTCACCACGACGAAGGCGAGGGCGAAGACGAGCACGGCGCCCTGCAGCAGCACGTAGTCGCGGGCAAAGATCGCCTTGACGATCAGGCGGCCGAGCCCCGGCCACGAGAAGACCGTCTCCGTCAGCACGGCGCCGCCCATGAGCTGGCCCGACTGCAGTCCGAGCAGGGTGAGGATTGGAATGAAGGCGTTGCGCAGGGCGTGCTTGCCCAGGACCCACAGCTCCCCCACGCCCTTGGCGCGCGCCGTTCGCACGTAGTCCTCGCCGAGGACGTCGAGCACGGCGGAGCGGCTCATGCGCGAGATCATCGCCACCGACGGCAAGGCCAGGGTGACAGCGGGCAGCACCAGATGGGAGAGCGAGCCGGCGCCGCCCACCGGCAGCCAGTTGAGCCAGAGCGAGAACACGACCATGAGGACGAGCCCCGTCCAGAAGATGGGCATCGACAGGCCGAAGAGCGAGGCCAGGCGGGCCGCGGCGTCGAAGAGCGAGTTCGGCCACACGGCGGACACAACGCCGGCCGCGATCCCCACCGCGGTCGCGACGGCAAGCGCGGCCACGGTCAACTCGAGCGTCGCCGGCCACGCGTCGGCCAGCTCCGCCACCACCGGGCGGTTCTGCTGGATCGACCGGCCGAGGTCGCCGCGCAGCAGGCGGCCCACGTAGTCGAGGTAGCGGACGAGGAAGGGCTTGTCGAGCCCGAGGTGCTCGCGGAGCGCGGCGACCGCGTCCTTGGTCGCGTGCTCGCCCAGCATGAGGGTGACCGCGTCGCCGGGCAGCAGGTCGATCGTCAGCATGACGACGAACACGACGCCCAGCAGCACGGGCACGGCGAGGAGGAGGCGGCGGGCAGCGAAGCTCAGCATCCGCCGCCTCCGGCGGGCACGGCTACTTGTCGACCCAGGTCTTCCAGAGGCCCAGGTTGTACTCGACCGGGTGGATGCTGAAGCCCTTGACGGCGGCGCGCGTGACGATGATCTCCTTGGTCGTGTAGACCGGGATCCACACCATCTCCTTGGCGAGGATGTCCTGCACCTCGCCATAGAGCTTCTCGCGCTCGGTCTGGTTGAGGCTCCGGCGCGCCTGCTCGACGAGGGCGTCCACCTTGGGGTTCGCGTAACGCGACGTGTTCCACCCCGTCGGCGGGACCTGCTTGCTGTGAAAGAGCGGGTAGAGCGAGTAGTCGGCGTCGGCGTTGGAGGTCACCCAGCCCAGCGTGAAGAGGTGGTGGTTGAACGGGTTCCCGCGAACCTGCTGGAACACGGCGGCCCACTCGAGGATCTGCACCTTGGCCTCGACCCCGACGTCCTTGAGCATCGCCTGGATGGCCTCGGTGATCTCGCCGTCCTTGGGGTAGCGGCCGCGCGCAGCCAGCCACGACAGCGAGAGCCGCTGCCCGCTCTTCTGGAGGATCCCGTCGGCCCCCGGGACCCAGCCGGCCTGGGCGAGCAGGGCCTTCGCGCGGGCGCGGTCGAACGGGTACAGGCGGTCGAGTTGCATGTCCTTGTAGCCGAAGACGCCCGGCGCGAGGACGCCGCGCGCCGGCCCCGCCGAGCCCTCCATGATGTTGTCGAGGATCGCCTTCCGATCGACCGCGTGGAGCAGGGCCTGCCGCACGCGCACGTCGTCCAGCGGCGGCAGGCCCGCGTGCAGGCCCGCGAAGACGACGCGGAGGCCGGTCGTCTCGTGCACGGTGTATTTCGGGTCGCGTCGCAGCGCTTGGAGCTGCGCGGGCGAGGGGAAGAGCACCATGTCCGCGTCTCCGGTCTGGAGCGCGATCATCCGCGCCCCTTCTTCCGGCACCACCCTGAAGACGACGCGGTCCACGAGCGCGCGATCGCCCCAGTAGTCGGGGCTCCGCTCGATGATCACGTGGGTGTTCGTCTTCCACTCCACGAACCTGAACGGTCCGGTGCCGACGGGCGCCCGGCTGAAATCGGCGCCCATCTTCTGCACCGCGGTCGGCGACACGATGCCCATGCAGTACATGGCCAGCGTCCGGAGGATCGGGCCGTAGGGCTCCCGGGTCACGATGTCGACCGTCAGATCGTCCACGACCTCGGCGCCGCTCAGCGAGCCCGCGAGGCTGGCCCAGCGCGCCGGCGGGTTGCCCCGGAGGGCGCGGTCGAAGGTGAACTTCACCGCGGCGGCGTTGAAGGGCGTGCCGTCGTGGAATTTCACGCCGGGGCGCAGCTTGAAGCGCACCTTGGTGGGCGAGAGCACCTCGTACGAGGTCGCCAGCACGGGCTTGATCTGCATCGTCTCGTCGAGCGTCAGCAACCCCTCGAGCAGGTTGAAGTAGACCCAGGCCCCGGGCGCGGTGGTTTCGAGGTTCGGGTCGAGCGAGACGGGGTCCGTCGGCCGGACGATCGTCAGGGTGCCTCCACGCTTCTGGGCGTCGGCCGCGGGGACGAGCGCCGCGGTGAGCCCCAGCACCAGCAGGGTGATCAGCAATCGCGCGGCGAGCGTGCGCATGCGTCGGCTCCTTTGTCTGTAGACGGCGGCCTCGGGGTTGGGCGAATCACGGGTGCAGCAGCTCGTCGGCCACCGAGGCCGCGGAGTCGAGCGCGTGAACCGCGCGGTTGCGCTCGCGCACGAGCGCCGCCCGCGCGAACTTGAACGCGTCGCTGTCGGCGTCGAGCGCGGCGAGCTCGCGGGCGCGCTGGAGCCCGGCGAGGGGCAGCAACGGCAGCGCGAGGTCGTGCACGAACCGATCACCGCTCGTATACGCGAGGGGGACGAGGATGCGCGAGAGCCGCATGAGCCCGCGGTTGATGGCCTCGAGCGCGGCGGCGGGCGTCGCCGCCGGCTCGATCCGGCCGAGCGCCGCGGTGACGCGCTCCAGGCGCGCGACGACTTCCCGCGCGGCGACCAGCGCGGGGGCGAGATCGAACCGGCCGCCGGCCGCCGCCTGCAGGCTTTCCAGCTCGGCGAGCAGGCTCTCCGCCGCGCGTCCGTGATCCAGGGGCAGCAGGGGCGCATTGAGACCGCGCAGCGCGGCCGTCAGATAGACCTTCGTGTCGAGCGCCAGCACGTCCGCGTCGATCTTGTCGATCGTGTCCTCCCGCGTGTGCCACCACCACGGGAAGCCGGCGCTGCCGACGAGGCGCTCCATCTGCCGCGACAGCTCGGTGTCCTGGCGTGGGATCCCCGACAGCGCCATGAACGCCGAGGGCACGCCCGCGCCCCAGAAGGACTGATCGCCCGCGCGCGTGAAGCGGCGACCGCGGGCGCCCTGGCCGGTCACGTCGGCAACCACGGTCTCGGCCAGACGCTGCGCCGCCTCGGTGGCGTGCAAGACGGAGTAGTCGGTCGCGCCGCGCGCGCCCGTCGAGTCGACGTTGAGGTGGAGGACGCAGCGCGCGTGGAGCTCGCGCCAGGCGTGGTCCGCGTACCAGGCCGAGCCCGCGTAACGACCGTGGGAGTGGCCCGACCAGAACGCGAACCGGATCCCCCGTCGGAGGGCGTCGCGGCGGCCGGCGAGCAGCCGGGCGATCTCCAGCATCGCGGCGTTGGCGGAGCCGTTGTCCATCGCGCCGTGGTGCCACGCATCCACGTGACCCGACAGGAGCAGGAAGCGGTCCTCGACGCGGCCGGTGAGCGAGCCGACGAGATGGGGGATCGGCGTCCAGCCGGTGCGCACGCGCGTCGTCAGGTGCACGCGCAGCGGCGGACGCGCGAGCAGGTCGTGCAGCCGCTGGCCGTCGGCGCCGAGGATCGACAGGCACGGTGTCGCGGGAAGGCGCCACGCCGTCTCGGGCGCCGGCGTCCCCCAGATCGTCGTCACGATCATGTTGTGGAGGTGGTCCGCGACGACGAAGATCTGGCCGAGCGTTCCCGCCTGCTGGGCCACCCATGCCTTGCCGGGCGTCGCGAGCCCGCGGACGAGGGCGAGCTTGCCCGCCGCACCGGTGCGCCGGTAGTCCTCGGGGCGGCCGTCGCCGACGTCCACGACCTCGCCCTCGAGCGCCTCCACGGAGGGCGAGAAGGAATGGGTCAGCCCCTCGATGACGGAACCGTCGGGCAGGCGCAGGCGGCCCTCGAGGGGCAAGCTGATGTAGGCCTCGATCTCACGGCGCTCCACCTCGACGCCGAAGGCCTTGAGCGTCCGCTCGATGTAGTCGAAGGCCTGCGCCTCGCCCGGGCTGCCCGACTCCCGCTCCCAGGCGCCGATCGTCCGCACGTGCTCCATCAGACGACGCGCCGACACCTCGGCGGTGAGCGGCGACTCGAGCGGGTCGCGATACTCCCAGGGTGCCGTCACGCGGCTCTCCGGCTCGCCGCCACCAGCTCATCGACGTTCGGCCAGCCCATCGCGCGTCGTCCGCTCTCGAGGTCCGCGATGAGCGCGATGAGGCGCTCGGTGAGCGGCATCGCCAGACCGAGCTCCGCGGCTCTCGTCACGGTCGCGCCCAGGAGCGCGCCGACCTCCGTCTTGCGCCGTCGCACCGCGAGGTCGCGCCAGATGCCGGTCTTCGTCTTCGTGTGCGCGCGGTAGTGGCCGGCAACGGTCTCCATGGCGCGCGCGCGAGCGGCGCCGTCGCCGCGCGCGGCGCTCCGGTAGTCGGCCGGATCGTACTCGTCGAAGGCTTCGAGCCTGATGCCGGCCGCGTCCGCCACCGCCATGCTCTCCGCCACGAGCGCGATCAGCATCTGCTGGACCTCCGCCGAGCGCTCGACGACTTCGTAGACGTGGGCGTCGACGACGGCCGTGGCCACGAGCAAGGCCCCGTAGACGTGCTTCGCCCACGTGTAGCCCAGGATGTTGTCGCTCACGCGCGCCGGCGCCACCACGTCGAGGAGCTTCGCGAGGCGCTCTGCGCGCTCGCTCATCCGACCGTCGAGCTCGCCGAGCACGAACGCGCCCGTCCCGCCGTGGAGGATGCGCGCCGGCGCCAGCCAGTCGGCGGCCCAGTTGACCAGGCAGCCGACGGTGCGGCGGGCGCCCACGGCGGCGGCGATCAAGTCCTCGTTGAGGCCGTTTTGCAGCGACACGATCGCGCCGTCGGGCGTGAGGCGCGGCGCGAGCACGTCGAGGGCGTCGGGTGTGTCCTGGGACTTGACGGCGAGCAGAACCAGCCCGAGGCCGTGACCGAGGGCGTCGGGCGTGATCGCCCGGACGGGAACGGTGAACGAGCCCTCACGCGCCTCGACGGCGAGCCCGCCCGCGTTCATGGCGGCGACGTGATCCTTCGCCCGATCCACCAGCAGGACGTCGTGGCCGGCGCGAACGAGGGCCGCCCCCGTCACGCCCCCGATGGCACCCGCCCCGTACACGGTGATCGTCATGGAGATCGCCTCGACCTCGTGGCGACGATGAGATCGTGGTCGGCGCTCTAGAACTGCACCGGCGTGGGCGGCATCGTGCCGCTGGCGTAGAGCTGGGGCAGCCCCGGCGAGGCGTTCTCCCACACCAGCAGCATCGAGCGCTTCGGCGAGAACCCGCGGTGACGGATGTCGGCGGGCATCGCGGCGACATCCCCGGCCCGCATCGTGACCCTGGCGCGCACGGCGCCCGTCTCGCGGTCCTCGACCTCCCACTGGATCTCGTCGCTGAGCTGGACGAACCACTCCACACGGTCGTTGCCGTGGATCACCGGCAGAACGTACTCCTCCGTCGTCGGGCAGTAGAGGCTCGCCTTGCAGACCGACACGATCGAGGGGTTCCAGGTCACGTCGGAGCGGGAGAGATAGGCGAAGAGGTTGAAGGCAACCACCTCGTCCTCGAAACCCGGCTCGGCGGTGATGTGAGGCTGATCCTGGGGGACGTCGCGGAACGCGCGATTTACCGGGAAGCCGTTCTCGTCGGTGCGCACGGGCTCGTCGCCGGGGGCGGCCACCATGCGCTTGGCCGTCACCCGGTGGCGCGTGATCGCCCGCTTGTTGCTGCCGTTCTTGGGCCCGAACGCGCTCCCCGTCTCCTGGGGGCTCGCAAACGGGTCGAACGTGGCGTTCGTCCAGTCCTCCAGCATGGCCTCGAACACGCGCTGGATGAGCGGCGTCTTGAAGCGCTCGACGTGATCGAGCCCGGCCTTCTTGTAGTGCGCGTTGAACCGGCCGGCGAAGAGGTCCACCGATCCGTAGTGGTTCACGGTTCCGATGACCGTGTCGAAGTTCACGATGCCGTAGAAGAACCCCCAGGCGATGTCGCGCTGGAGCGCGCGGAGGAAAGCGTCCACCGGAAGGAGGTGATGGCCCTTCGGCCACGTGACGTGCGCGAAGTACTCGTCGCGGCTGAAGCCGAAGCTGCCGAGCGTGAAGGTGCGGTAGCCGTGCCGGTTCGGCTCGATGGAACCGATCTCGGGGAGGGCGTCCGTGGCCGAGCTCATGTCGGGTCCTCCTCGTCTCAGGCGTTCGGCCGCCGGGCCGTCTGGCAAATCTCCGCCCAGCGCTCGATCGTGTCCGGCCCGGCCAGGGTCTGGAGCAGCATCACGCCGGGCCGCGCTGCGTGGAACTGGTACGCGGCGCCCGCCGGCAGGAGCGTCATGTGGCCGCGCCGGGCCCGCACGACACCCATCGCGCGGCCGGCCGGCGTGCCGGGGAGCCCGATCGACCCGTGAGCTCCCGCGGGCACGACGCCCGGGTTGTCGAGCTTGAGCAGGCGGATCTCGACCTCGCCGTCCATGACGAGGGCGAACTCGTCCTGGGCAGGCGCGCGCCAGCTCGAGGTGCCCTCCGCGCGGATCGCCTCGATCACGTACTCGATGTTCTTGCCGACCGCGACCTTCTCGTAGGGCTTGGACTTCGACGCCACCTCGAAGAGGTTCGAGAAGACGTAGTTGCGCGCGTCGTCGTTGATGACCTCGACGCCGCCCTTCTCGTAGTGCGCGAGCGACCCGAAGCGTGTGCCGCGGTGCTCCATCTCCCGTCTCCTTCCCGCCGAACGGAGGCCAAGCAGGCCGGTCTGCGGCGGGTTCTAATCCCTCGCCGCGGGGTTGTCAAGCCTCGCGTCAGACGCGGTGCCGCGTCAGACGCGCTCGAGAATGTGCAGACCCCGCCCGCGGTCGATCAGGTAGATCAGGCCGCGCGAATCGACGCAGACGTCGTTGCTGCACACGCGCGCCTGGCCCGCGGGGACCGCGGGGACGAACGCCGCGACCTCGCGCGGAGCGTGGGGGTCCGCGATGTCGACGATCCGGAGGCCGTGCGCGAACCAGGCGACCGGGATTTCCGTGCCCGTCACCGCTTCGCACGGCTGGTGGCAGCCCGTGAACTCCGGTTGCGGCGCGCCGTCGATCCCGTCGACCTGGAAGCTCGCAAACGGGACGGGCCGCGTCTCGTCGGTGATGTCGACGAGCCAGAGGAAGGCGGGCGGGCCCGGCGCGAGCTTGGCGACGTCTTCGTCGCTGACCACGAGGACACGCCGGCCGCGCAACGGGAACGGGATCGGGAGCGTCGTGTGAGTCGGCGCGAGGAATGGCGGGCTCCAGTCCAGGCTCGAGACGAGCCGCGGCTTCGCCATGTCCTCGATGTCGAGGATGACGAAGCCTCCGTGCCAGTAGCTCACGTAGAGCCGGCTCCCGAGGCGGATCGGGTGGTGGCAGCGATGCGCGCGGCCCTGCCATCCCGGGGTCTCGCCGCCCGCGACCCACTGGCCCGGCATCCACCAGCGCCCGACCTCCAGGGGCCGGCGCGGGTCCTCGAGGTCGAGGATCATCACGATGTTGCCGACGTAGCCGTCGAGCTCCGGGGAGATGTACGCGTAGCGGCCGTCGAACGTGAACCGGTGGACGCCGGCGCCGCCCGAGCGCCAGAACGCGATCTCGCGCGGCTCGCGTGGGTTCGAGACGTCGAAGATCCCGAGCCCCCCCTGGAACCCGGGCGGCGGATGGCCGGCGGGCTGCGCTTCGCGGTTGACGAGCATGAGGCCCCCGGCCACGCGCACCTTGTGGGAGTGCATGCCCTTCGGAACCGCGAGCGTCGCGAGCCGACGCGGCGCGGACGGGTCGCTCACGTCGACGAGCGTCGTGCCGTGCGGCGCCTGCATGTGAGCGACGAATGCCACGCCGCCGTCGACGACCACCTGCCCGCCGCCCGGGCAATCGAAGTAGCCGACCTCTCGGATTCCGTTGTCGCGGCTCACGGGGCCTCCGCCATCACGGGCCGGGCCCAAGGGACGTCACGCCGGAGGCCCGCAGGTCGTCCACCTCCGCCTCGCTGAACCCGGCCTCGCGGAGCACCTCGCGACTGTGCTCGCCCAGGCGCGGTGGGAGGCGGCGGATCTCGGCGGGCGTCCGGCTGTACGTCGTGGGGATGTCGGGCACGCGCAGCGTCCCCTCGGTCGGATGCTCGACGATCTTCCAGAAGCCGGTCGCCTCGAGCTGCGGATCGACGAGGAGCGTCTCGAGCGTGTTGACGACCATCGCCGGCACGCTCGCGCGATCGAGCGCCTCGAGCCACTCGGCGGAGCTCCGGCCGGCGATGATTTTGGCGAGCTCCTCGTACAGCGCCTCGATGTTGGCGAGGCGCGATTCGAGCGTACGGAAGCGCGGGTCGGCCTGGAGGTCGGCCCGCCCGGCGAGCGCGAAGAACGCGCGCCAGTCCGCGTCGGTGTAGGGCACCACCGCGAGGTAGCCGTCCGTCGTGCGGAACGGGCGGCGCCAGCGGTTGAGGATCCGCTTGTAGCCGGCCGTCTCGATCGGCGGGACGAACGTCTCGCCGTACAGGTGCTCGACCATGACGTACGCGACCACGGTCTCGAACATCGGCACCTCGATGGCCTGCCCCTCACCCGTGCGCTCCCGGTGGAACAGCGCCGAGAGCACGGCCGAGAGCACCGCGAGCGAGCTGGTCTTGTCGGCGACGATCGTCGGCATGTAACGTGGCTCGCCCACGAGCGCCGTCTGGAGCGACGCCAGCCCGGCCGCGGCCTGGATGACGTCGTCGTACGCGGGCTTGGTGCCGTACGGGCCTCGCGCCCGAAAGCCGTAGGTCGCGCAGTAGACGAGCCGGGGGTTGACGGCCCGGAACGGCTCGTACTCGAGGCCGAGCCTCGCCGCCGGCCCGGGCCGGAAGTTGTGCAGGATCACGTCGGCGGTCGCCGCGAGCCGTAGCAGCGCGGCGCGGCCGGCGGTCTGCTTGAGATCGAGGACGAGACTGCGCTTGTTGCGATTGCAGGCGAGGTAGAACGCTCCCATACCGGGGTGGCGGGCCGGCCCGAGCCGGCGGGTCGTATCGCCTTCGGGCGGCTCGACCTTGATGACGTCGGCGCCCATGTCGCCGAGGGTCTGCGCGGCCCAGGGCCCGAGCACGACGGTCGTGACGTCGAGAACGCGAACGCCGGCGAGCGGTCCCGGCACAAGAGCCTCTTAACTCACCATCGCGTACGCGCGCTCGATGTTGCCGAGGATCCCCTGGCGCCACGGACGATAGTGACCGTAGGTGGAGAAGGGCTTTTCGTAGGTCGGGGCGAGCTTCGCCGGCACGCGTTGCTGGACTTCCGCGAGCGTGGCGCCGGCCGCCGCCTGCTCGCGCACGGCGTCGACCAGGTCATGGATGTAACTCCGGAAGGTCGCGAGCCAGTCGCGCCCGGCCACGTCGCCGTGGCCCATGATCATGTGGCGCCAGTCGAGCTGGGCGAGGCGATCGAGCGTCGCCACCCAGTCCTCCGGGTAGCCGTCGCCCATGTACGGCGTCCAGCCAATGACGGCGTCGCCGGTGATGACGACCTTCTCCTTCGGCAGGTAGACGAACACGTCCCCCTCGGTGTGGGCCCGGCCGAGATAGAGGAGATGGATCTCACGGTCGCGCCGGTAGAGCGTCATCGTCCGCTCGAAGACCATGGTCGGCAGGGCGGGCTTGAGCGCCCGGACCTCGGCGAGATACGAGGCCGCGAGGCGCACGTTGGCCTCGAGCCGGGCGCGCTCGGCAGGCGCGCCGGCCGCGGCGCGCTCGGCCTCGAGCTGCGCGATCTCGCGCGGGACCTGGCGGACGTGATCCTGGATGCGCTTGAGCCCCTTCGTCACCATGGCCTCGCGGGTCAGCTGGTTGGTGACGATCTCCGCGTTGGGGTAGGCCGCGGGGTACACCTCGTTGCCGTGCCAGTGGTCCCAGTGGAAGTGCGTGTTCACCACGTAGCGGACGGGCGCCGTCGTGATCTCGGAGAGCCGCTCCACGATCACGCGCGCCGCCGACGGTTTGGAGTGCGTGTCGACGATCACCACGCCATCGTCACTCTCGATGATCGCCGTGTTGGAGTTCACCTTGTAGGCCGGGGTCGCCACCGCGACGTGGACGCCGTCGGCGACCTTCTTGACGTCGAACCGCGCGTCCCCACTTCCGCGCCCCTCGTGACCGCAGCAGTCCATCACGATCCCCTCTTTCTCGAGAGCCCGGGTGTCCGGCGTGGCGATACTATGCGATGGCGCGTGCGCGCTCAAGGGCGGTGCGGCTCGTGTATGATCGTGGCCCGACGGCGCGACACGGGAGGGCCCGGCCATGAACGACCTGCGCGATGGACGTCTGAACCGGCGCGAGTTCCTCGAGGGCGCGGCGGCGCTCGGTCTCGCGTGTCCCCGAGGCGCCGCCGCCCAGCCAGCGGGCGGAACGCTGACGTACGCGAGCACCGCGCTTCCCCCGAGCATCGAGCCGCACATGCAGGGGCTCGACATCTGGCAGCAGCGGAAGCCCCTGATCTACGAGAACCTGATCTGGGTGGACGAGGCGCTCGACGCCAAGCCCGAGCTCGCCGAGACATGGGAGCAGCGGTCGCCGACCGAGTACGTCTTCCACCTGCGCCGCGGCGTCAGGTTCCACGATGGCAAGGAGCTCGACGCCGAGGACGTGAAATACACCTACGACCGCGTGCGCGATCCGAAGGTGAGCCCCGGCGCCAACGACCTCCTCGTCATCAAGTCCATCGACGTGCCCGACGCGCACACGGTGCGCGTCGTCCTCCATGCGCCCGCGGCCACGTTCCTGATCAACCTCGGCGGCAAATACAACGGCGTCGTCCCGGCGGGCTCGGCCGGCGACGGCAGAGCGCTGCTCACGCGGGCGATCGGGACGGGCCCGTTCAGCGTCGAGGAGTTCGATCCGAGCCGGCGGCTCGTCTTGAAGAGGCACGCCGCCTACTGGGGGCGGACGAAGCCCGCGCTCGAGCGCGTCGTGTTCCAGGCGATCCCGGACGAGTCGTCCATCGTGGCGGGCCTCCGCACCGGCCAGGTGACGATGGCGCAGTTCGGGTCCGCGCCGTCCTTTCGAGTGGCCAAGAGCGTCGCCACGCTCCAGACGATCCAGGCACCCTCCACGCGCTGGGTCGTCCTCGACCTCGCCGGCGACATGGAGCCGACGAGCAAGATCGAGGTGCGCCAGGCGATCACGCTCGCGATCGACCGGGCCGCGATCCTCCAGATCGCGGGCGCCGGGCTCGGCCAGCGCCTCGGCGTGCTGCCGCCGGGGATGAAGTCCTGGGCCCTGCCGTGGCAGGAGCTGCCGAACGCGCAGCGCGACGTCGCGCGGGCGCGGGCCTTACTCCAGAAGGCCGGCTACACGGGCCGCGTGTCGATGAAGATCCGGAACATCGTCGGCTTCCCCGCGCTCGCGGCCACGCTGCCCGTCATCGTGGACAACCTGCGCGAGGCGGGGATCGACGTGCAGGTGGAGACCGTCGACGGCGGCGTCTGGATCAAGGACTGGATCGTGCCGCAGTCGCCCCCGACGATGAACGAGTGGGGCGGCTTCGTCGATCCCGACCAGGCCTTCCACCGGCACTTCCACTCGGCGCCGGGAGGCAAGGACTTCCGGCGCTGGAACAACAAGAAGGCCGACGAGCTGCTCGACGCCGGACGGGCGACGCTCGAGCGCGCCCGGCGAAAGCAGATCTACGATCAAGTCCAACGGCTCATGGCCGAGGACCCGATCACCATCCCGCTCTACTCGCCCGACCTCCTCTATGCCATGCAGAAGTCCGTGAAGGGCTTTACGCCTCACCCGACGGGCTTTCTCTACGGCCTCCGATGGGTGTCGCTGTGACGGCCGGGTGGGCGGGGGTGCCGTCGTAGCTCACGCCTATCTTCTCCGGCGACTCGCCGCGATGGCGCTCACGCTCCTGGGCGTGAGCCTGCTCATCTTCGCGATGATCCGGTCGGTCCCGGGCACGGTCGTCGAGCAGCTCCTCGGCCAGGCAGCGATCGCGTCGCCCGAGGTGCTCGCCGCGTTCCGCCGCTTCTTCGGGCTCGACCGTCCCGCCCACGTGCAGTACCTCGAGTGGGTCGCCTCGGTCCTCCGCGGCGACTTCGGCGTCTCCTGGCTCTCGGGCCGGCCGGTTCTGGCCCTCTTTCTCGAGCGGGTGCCGGTCTCCGCCGAGCTGGCGGTGCTCGCCGTGGCGTGGTCGCTGCTGATCGGCATCCCGCTCGGCACGGCCTCGGCCGTGTGGCGCGGCGGCGTCCGGGACGGCGCGATCCGCGTGGTCGCCACGCTCGGCCTCTCGCTTCCGGCCTTCTGGCAGGGGACCGTGCTGATCCTGCTCTTCTCGATCTACCTCGGCTGGATGCCCTCGCTCGAGTGGGTGCCGTTCACGCGCCACCCGGCCGCCAATCTCCTGACCATGGCGCTGCCGACGCTGACGCTGGGGACGGCGACGGCGGCGACGATCACGCGCATGGCGCGCTCGACGATGCTCGACACCCTCGGGCGCGAGTACGTGCGCACGGCGCGCGCCAAGGGGTTGCCCGAGCGCCGGGTGACCTTCCACCACGCGCTCCGCAACGCACTGATCCCGGTCGTCACGGTCGCCGGCGTCCAGCTCGGCTACATCGTGGGCGGCATCGTCGTGGTCGAGGACGTCTTCACGCTGCCCGGTGTGGGGCGCCTCCTGCTCGACGCGATCTTCCAGCGCGACTATCCGGTGGTGCAGGGCGTGATTCTCCTCCTCGCCGCCGCGTTCATGGTGCTGAACCTCGTCGTGGATCTTTTCTATGCGGTCCTCGATCCCCGTCTCCGCCGTGGCTGACTCCGGGACGGCCGCGGCCCCGAACCGCTCGCTCGCCCGGGGCCCGCTCTTCGCCGGCGCGTGTGTGGCCCTCCTCGTCGTCGTCGCCGTCGGACTCTTCGCGGGTCTGCTGGCGCCGTTCTCGCCGACGGCGATCGACGCCGCCCACGTGTTCCAGGGGCCGAGCCCTCGCCATCCGTTCGGGACCGACCGGTTCGGCCGCGACCTCTTGTCACGCGTCGTCTTCGGCGTCCGCGTCTCGCTCGGCATCGCCTCCGCCTCGATCGCGGTGGCGCTCGTCGTGGGGGGCGGGCTCGGGCTTCTCGCGGGGCTCGGGCGCGGCGCGGACCAGGTGCTCGGCCGGGTGATGGACGTGTTCCTCGCCTTCCCGCCCGTGCTCCTGGCGATCGGGATCGCCGCGGTGCTTGGCGCCGGAGGGGGAACGGCGGTGGTGGCCATCGCCGTCGTCTATGCGCCGCTCTTCTTCCGCGTGGTGCGCGCGAGCGTGCTCGCCGAGTCGGCCCAGGCCTACGTCGAGGCCGCGCGAGCCCTCGGGCTCGGGCGCCTGGCAATCCTCGTCAGCCACATCCTGCCCAACGTCGTCTCACCGATCGTGGTCCAGACGGCGGTCTGCCTCTCCTACGGCATCCTCATCGAGTCCGCGCTCTCGTACCTCGGGCTCGGGGTCCAGCCGCCGACGCCCTCGTGGGGCACGATCCTGAACGAGGGCAAGGAGTTCCTGGCGCAGGCCCCCTGGGTGTCGCTCTTTCCCGGCGCCGCCATCATGCTCGCCGTCCTCGCCTTCAACGTGATCGGCGACGGCTTGCGCGACGCGCTCGATCCGCGGAGCGCCGTCGGGTAGGCGGTCGACGGCCGGCGGGCCGGCTACCGCCCGAGCTCGTGGCGGAGCGCGTCCTCGAGCGTCGGGTGGCGGAACGCGAAGCCCGTGGCCTGGAGCCGCGCCGGCTCGACGCGCGCGCTCGCCAGCAGGAGCTCGTCCGCCATCTGACCGAGCAGGAGTCGCGCGGCGAAGGCGGGCAAGGGGAGGAGCGCCGGGCGCCCCAGGACGCGCCCGAGCGTGCGCGCGAGCTCGCGGTTCTGCACGGGCTCGGGCGCCACCGCGTTCACCGCGCCCGCGAGGGACGCCGTGTCGAGCGCGTGGAGGATGGCGGCCACGAGGTCGTCGATCGCGATCCAGCTGACCCACTGGGCGCCGCCGCCGACAGGCCCGCCCGCGCCGAGACGGAACGGCGTGAGCATCGCGGCGAGGGCGCCGCCCCGGCGGCTCACCACCATGCCGATCCTGAGCCGCACGACGCGGATCCGCGCGCGGGCGGCAGGCTCGGTCGCGGTTTCCCACTCTTGGCAGACCTCGGCGAGAAAGCCCGTGCCCGGCGCGCTCCCCTCGCGGAGGAGCTCCGCGCCGCGGTCGCCGTAGTAGCCGACGGCGGACGCGGAAACGAGGACGCGCGGCGGGCGCTCGAGCCGGGCGAGGCTTGCCGCAAGACCCCGCGTCCCGTCCACGCGACTCGATCGGATCCGGCGCTTCTTCGCCTCGGTCCAGCGGCCGCCCGCCACGCTCTCGCCCGCCAGGTGCACGACCGCGTCCACGCCGGCGAGCGCCGACGAGTCGAGCGCTCCGGACTCCGGGTCCCAGCGCGCGACGCGCGCGCCCACCGCGGGCGCCGCGGGCGCCGCCGCCGCGCCGCGGACGAGGCGCAGGACGCGGTGGCCGGCCGCCGCCAGGGCCGGGGCAAGCGCCGAGCCGACAAGCCCCCGGCTACCGGTGACGGCGACCGTCGACGCCTGCCGAGTCCCTGACATGGTGCGCCCATTATGATCCCGTTCGCGCGGCGCTTCGTTCTAGAATGGCGTGCGGCTTGCGGGTTCTACGCGTCCTGGGTATGCTGCATGGGCGGTCACCCGCCCTCACTTCTCGCGAGAGTGGCGAAACTGGCAGACGCGCTGGACTTAGGATCCAGTGGGCCTACCGGCCCTTGGGGGTTCGACTCCCCCCTCTCGCACCAGCGTGGAGCGTTGCTGAGCGTGGAGCGTCGATGAAGGTCGCAGTCGAGGCGATCGAAGGCTGCAAGCGGCGCCTGGCGGTCGAGGCCCCGGCCGACGTCGTGCAGCAGGAGTGGGAGCGCGCCTACGTGCGCGTGCAGAAGCAGGCGCGCCTGCCGGGATTCCGGAAGGGCTACGTGCCGCGCTCGCTCGTCAAGCTGCACTTCGCGGACGACGTCCGGCGTGAGGTCGCCGAGCACCTCATCCCCGACGTCTACCGACGGGCCCTCTCCGAGGCGCGGCTCGACCCGGTGAACGAGCCCGACCTGCAGGACGTCAAGCTCGAGGAAGGCGCGCCGCTCAGCTTCGTCGCGGTCGTCGAGGTGAAGCCGTCGATCACGCTCGGCGAGTACAAGGGCGTCGAGGTTCAGCACGCGCCCAAGCCGATCGCCGAGGAGGACATCGACGCGGCGCTCGAGAGGATGCGCGAGGAGCAGGCGCAGTTCCGCGCGGTGGATCGCCCGGCCGGCCCGGGCGACTTCCTGGTCGTCGACTACACGCTCGCGATCGACGGCCGCGAGCCCTCGAGCCAGACGGGCTACCAGTTCATCGTCGGTGACAAGACGGTCCTGCCCGAGATCGACGCGGCGGTCGTGGGGATGCGCGCGGCCGAGGAGCGTCGGGTCCCGTTCCGCTTCGCCGACGACCACCGCCGGGAGGAGCTGCGCGGGTGCTCCGGCGCCGCCACCGTGAGGCTCGTCGAGGTGAAGGAGAAGGTGCTGCCAGAGCTGGACGACGAGTTCGCCAAGTCGTTCGGCGAGTTCGCGAGCCTTGTGGCGCTCCGCGCCGAGGTCGGCCGGCAGCTCGAGGCGCGGCGCGAGCACGACGAGCGGCGCGCGCTCCAGGAGAAGGTCGTCGACGCCCTCCTGGACGCGCACAGCTTCACGATCCCGGACACGATGGTGATGCGCCACGTCGCGCACCAGATCGAGCAGGCGCGCGAGAGCATGCGCGCGCAGGGGGTCGACCCCGACCGGGTGCCATGGGACTACGGGAAGCTCGTCACCGAGCTCAGGCCCGGCGCCGAGAAGGCCGTGCGCCGCGCGCTCCTGCTGGAGGCGATCGCCGAGCGCGAGGCGCTGGTCCCTCCCGACGCCGACGTGGACGCCGAGCTGGAGAAGATCGCCCAGGGAAGCCAGCGGCCCTTGCCGGCGGTCCGGCGTATGATGGAGAAGAGCGGCGACCTCGAGGCGCTCCGGCGTGGGCTGCGTGACCGTCAGGCCCTCGAGCTGCTCGTCGGCCACGCCAAGATTCGGGCGTAACCGTGAAGGAGATCCCGATGGCTCTGGTTCCGATGGTCATCGAACAAACGCCGCGCGGCGAGCGGGCATTCGACATCTTCTCGCGCCTGCTCAAGGAGCGGATCATCTTCCTGCCCACCTTCATCGAGGACGAGCTGGCGAACCTCGTGATCGCCCAGATGCTCTTCCTCGAGGCGGAGGATCCGGACAAGGACATCTACCTGTACATCAACTCACCGGGCGGCTCGGTGACCGCGGGGATGGCGATCTACGACACGATGCAGTACGTGAAGCCCGCCATCTCGACGATTTGCATGGGGCAGGCGGCCTCGATGGGCGCGCTCCTGCTCTGCGCGGGCGCCAAGGGCAAGCGCTTCGCGCTGCCGCACGCGCGGATCATGATCCACCAGCCCCTCGGCGGCGTGCAGGGCCAGGCGACCGACATCGACATCCAGGCCCGGGAGATCCTCCGAATGCGGGAGGAGCTGAATCGGATCCTCGTGCACCACACCGGCCAGTCCATGGAGAAGATCCAGCGAGACACGGACCGGGATTTTTTCATGACCGCGGAGCAGGCGAAGGAATATAGAATCGTCGATGACGTGATCTCCTCCAAGCCGACGACCCGAGCCGTGGCCGAGGCGGTGGCGCTGGCGACGCAAGGGCACAAGTAGAGAGGCGATGGCCCGACCGCGCGAAGGCAACGGAACGCTGAAGTGCTCGTTCTGCGGGAAGAGCCAGAACGACGTCCGCAAACTGATCGCGGGGCCGACGGTCTACATCTGCGACGAGTGCATCGAGCTCTGCAACGACATCATCGCCGAGGAGTGGGAAGAAGAGAAAAGCCGCGAGATCCGCTCGCTTCCCAAGCCCGCCGAGATCAAGAACGTCCTCGACCAGTACGTGATCGGCCAGGAGCGGGCCAAGAAGGTCCTCGCCGTCGCGGTCCACAACCACTATAAGCGGATCGAGTCGGGCGGTGAGTCGGGCGACGTCGAGCTGCAGAAGTCGAACATCCTCCTCATCGGCCCCACGGGCTCCGGCAAGACTCTCCTCGCGCAGACGCTCGCCAAGATGCTCCGCGTCCCGTTCACGATCGCCGACGCCACCACGCTCACAGAAGCGGGCTACGTCGGCGAAGACGTCGAGAACATCATCCTGCGCCTGCTCCAGTCGGCGGATTACGATGTGGAGCGGGCGGAGCGCGGCATCGTGTATATCGACGAAATAGACAAGATCGCGCGCAAGTCCGAGAATCCCTCGATCACGCGCGACGTCTCGGGGGAAGGCGTCCAGCAAGCCCTGCTCAAGATCCTCGAGGGTACGGTGGCCAACGTGCCGCCCCAGGGCGGGCGAAAGCATCCGCACCAAGAGTTCATCCAGGTCGATACGTCGAACGTGCTCTTCCTCTGCGGTGGCGCCTTCGTCGGCCTCGACAAGATCATCGAAGCGCGCGTCGGGCGCTCGGGCATGGGCTTCGGCGCCGAGATCAAGCGGCGCGAGGAACGCCGGGTGGGCGACCTCCTGGCGATG
Source organism: Candidatus Rokubacteria bacterium 13_2_20CM_69_15_1 (assembly GCA_001914535.1). Taxonomy (GTDB): domain Bacteria; phylum Methylomirabilota; class Methylomirabilia; order Rokubacteriales; family CSP1-6; genus 20CM-2-70-11. Next base: position 8,447 of record MNCR01000145.1, on the reverse strand, counting down.
ATCCAGCCCGAGGACCTTCTGAAGTACGGGCTCATCCCCGAGTTCGTCGGCCGGCTGCCCGTCGTCGCGACGCTCCACGACCTCGACGAGGCGGCGCTCATCCGGATTCTCAGAGAGCCGAAGAACGCGATCATCAAGCAGTACCAGAAGTACTTCGACCTCGAGAAGGTCCGCCTGAAGTTTACGGACGACGCCGTCGCGGCCATCGCGAAGGAGGCGCTCAAGCGGGGGACCGGCGCGCGCGGGCTCCGCGCGATCCTGGAGGAGGTGATGCTCGAGATCATGTACGATCTGCCGTCCATCCAGGGGCTCAAGGAGTGCATCATCACGCGCGAGGTCATCCTGAACCGCGAGCGGCCCCTCCTCGTCACGGAAGCGCAAGAGCAGTCGGCGTAGCCTGAGCGGTACGCTCTTCGTCGTCGCGACCCCGATCGGCAACCTCGAGGACATCACCCTGCGCGCGCTCCGCGTGCTGCGCGAGGTGGACCTGGTCGCCTGCGAGGACACGCGCCGGACGCGCGCGCTCCTCACGCACTTCGACATCCACAAGCGCACGGTCAGCTACTGGGAGCGCAACAAGCTCGCCCGCGGCCGCGAGCTGATGCGCGAGCTCGCCGACGGCCGCGCGGTCGCGCTCGTGACCGACGCGGGAACGCCCGCCGTCTCGGATCCCGGCTTCCTGCTCGTGCGCGAGGCGCGCGCGTGTGGCATCCCCGTGGTCCCGGTGCCGGGCCCGTCGGCCGTCGTCGCCGCGCTGTCGGCGGCGGGGATCCCGGCGGACCGCTTCGTGTTCGACGGGTTCCCGCCGGTGAAGCCCGGCCGGCGGGCGAACCGTCTCAAGGCGCTCCGCGAGCTCGAGACGACGGTCGTGCTCTACGAGTCGCCGCACCGTGTCCTGGCCACGCTCGAAGCGATCGGCCAGGTCTTCGGCGCAGCCGAGATCGTCGTGGCGCGCGAGCTGACGAAACAGTTCGAGGAGGTCGTGAGCGCCGCGCCGTCGGCGCACCTCGAACGGCTCGCGCGCGCCCCGGTCCGCGGCGAGTTCGTGCTGGTCATCCCGGGGCGATAAGCCGAGCCACGTTTGAGCGCTCCTTCGGTGCGACGTATACTGCGAAGTCGTATGAGTATTCCCAAGGCGCTGACGATCGCCGGCTCCGACTCCGGCGGCGGCGCCGGCATCCAGGCGGACCTCAAGACCTTCTCGGCGTTCCGCGTGTTCGGGATGAGCGTCATCACCGCCGTGACCGCGCAGAACTCCGTCGGCGTCCAGGGCGTCTTCAACCTGCCGCCGGAGTTCGTCGTCGCGCAGATCGACTCCGTGCTCTCGGACTTCGGCGCCGACGCCGTGAAGATCGGCATGCTCTCCACGGCGCCGATCATCGCCGTGGTCGCGGGGCGCCTCAGGACCCACGGACAGGGTCAGATCGTGCTCGACCCCGTGATGATCGCGAAGTCCGGCGACCCGTTGCTCGAGCCCGCCGCGCGCGCGGCGCTCGTCAAGGAGATGCTGCCGCTCGCCACCGTGGTGACGCCGAACCTCCACGAGGCCGGCGCGCTCGCGGGGATGCCCGTTGCGACCGAGGCCGACATGGTGGAGGCGGCGCGGCGCATCTTGGCCCTCGGCCCCCGCTCCGTGCTCGTCAAGGGTGGGCACCTCAAGGAGGCGGCGACGGACGTCCTCTGGAACGGCCGTGAGCTCACGCGCTTCACCGCGCCTCGCCTCGACTCCACGAGCACCCACGGCACCGGCTGCACCTTCTCGGCGGCGATCGCGGCCGGACTCGCGCGCCGGCAACCGCTCGGCGACGCGATCCGCGAGGCGAAGGCCTACGTCACGGCGGCGATCCGTGAGGGATTCGAGCCGGGGCGCGGCGTCGGCGCCCTGCGCCACTTCGTCGCGAGCTGGTAGGCCGATGGCCCGGAGCGTCGACGACCGGATGTCCTTCATGGAGCACCTGGGGGAGCTCCGCACGCGCATCGTGCGGGGCCTCGTGGCCCTCCTTGCCGGCTCCCTACCCGGGCTGTACTTCAGCCAGCAGATCGTGGACTGGCTCGCGCGCCCCGTGACGAAGCTCAATTACTCGCTCGTCTTCACGTCGCCGGCGGAGGCGTTGTGGGTCCAGATGAAGGTGGGGCTGATCGTCGGGGTGTTCATCGCGGCGCCGGGCATCCTCTGGCAGGTCTGGGCGTTCATCGCGCCCGGGCTGCACACGCACGAGAAGAAGTACGCGCTGCCCTTCGTGCTCGTCGGCTCGCTCCTCTTTATCGGCGGCGGGGCGTTCTCGCTCTTCGTCGTGACGCCGTACGCCCTCCAGTTCCTGCTGAGTTACGCGCGGCCGGGGCTCCAGCCGATGATCACGCTCCAGAACCTGACCGACTTCCTCCTGAAGTTCACGCTGGCCTTCGGCGCCGTGTTCGAGCTGCCGCTCGCGCTCACGATCCTGGCGCGCCTCGGCGTCGTGAACGCGAAGATGCTGGCGAAGAACCGCAAGTACGCGATCCTCGGCGCGTTCATCGCCGGAGCCGTGTTGACGCCGACCCCCGACGCCTTCAACCAGACCCTCATGGCCGGGCCGCTCGTGCTCCTCTACGAGGTCGGGATCATCTGCGCGCGCGTCTTTGGGCGGAAGCCGACGGGGGCGCCGGCGCCCGCGGCCGCCGAATCCTCCTAGATGGACTTCGCCTCCCTCGACCTGCCCGAGCCCGTCGTGCGGGGGATCCGCGAGGCGGGGTTCGTGACCGCCACGCCGATCCAAGAGGCCGTGCTCCCGCTGGCGCTCCGGGGCAAGGACGTCGCGGGGCAGTCCCAGACGGGGACGGGCAAGACGGCAGCCTTCCTCATCACGGCCTTCACGCGCCTGCTGCGCTCGCCGGCGCCGGCGGCGCCCCCGGGAACCGGCGCGCCGCGCATGCTCATCATCGCGCCGACGCGCGAGCTCGTCGTCCAGATCGAGTCGGACGCGCGGCTCCTGGGCCGGTTCACCCCGTTCCGCATCCAGGCGGTCTACGGCGGCATCGATTACGCGAAGCAACGCGAGTCGCTCGCCGCGGGCTGCGACCTCCTCGTCGGCACGCCCGGCCGGCTCATCGACTACCTCAAGCAGCGCGTCTGGTCGCCCCGGCGCATCGAGGTCCTCGTCATCGACGAGGCCGACCGGATGTTCGACATGGGGTTCATCGCCGACCTCCGGTTCATCCTCCGGCGCCTGCCGCCGCACGAGAAGCGCCAGTCGTTCCTGTTCTCGGCGACGCTCTCGTTCCGGGTGCTCGAGCTCACGTGGGAGTTCATGAACAACCCGACGCAGATCACGATCATGCCGCAGCAGAAGACGGCCGAGCGCGTGGAGCAGATGCTCGTCCACGTCGGCCGCGACGAGAAGTTCCCGCTGCTCCTCGGCCTCTTCAAACGGGAGGGCGGCGACCGGATCCTGATCTTCACGAACACGCGCGAGGAGGCGCGGCGGCTCGAAGACCGGCTGACGCGCAACGGCTACGAGACGCGTGCGCTCACCGGCGACGTCGACCAGAAGAAGCGCCTCAAGATCCTGAACGACTTCAAGGAGGGGCGGCTCCCCGTCCTGGTGGCGACCGACGTCGCCTCCCGCGGGCTCCACATCGAGGCGGTGAGCCACGTCGTCAACTGGGACCTGCCGCAGGACGCCGAGGACTATGTGCACCGCATCGGCCGCACGGCGCGCGCGGGCGCGGGCGGCAAGGCGATCTCCCTCGTGGACGAGGCGAGCGCGCTCTACCTCGAGCCGATCGAGAAGTTCATCGGCCAGAAGATTTCGGTGGAGTGGGCGGACGACGACCTCTTCGTGCCCGAGATCAAGCCGACCGCCGAGGAGCGCCGCCGCTTCGCGGAGGAGCGTCGCGCGCGTTTCGAAGCGCGCGGCGGCCGGTCCGGCGACCGGGGCCGTCGCGACGGCCGCGGCGAACCCGACCGGCGCCGGCGCGAGCCGCCGCCTCACACCGACCGGCCTTCCACCGCGCCGACCGAGCCGCCGCCACCCGCGGGCGAGGCCGGCCAGGCGCGCCGCGGTCCGCGACGCCGACGCGGCGGCCCCCGACCCGGGGGCCCGCCGCCCGGCCCTTAGCCACGACGGCTCGCGCCGCCTCGCATCGTTCTGGGGGGGCAAGGGGGGGGCGAAGCCCCCCGCCGAGTCACAGCGCGAGTTGCGCGAGCGCTCGGCCGTGCGCGGGCTCGTCGGCGCGCATCGTGTCGGGGTTCACCCCGCGTATCAGGGCCAGGTGGTAGGTGAGGAGCTGGAGCGGGACGACCGTGAGAATCGGCGACAGGAGCTCGTTCACCGGTGGGATCGCGATCGTCTCCGCCGCGAGCGGCGCGATCTCGCGATCGTCTTCCTGCACGAGCGCGACGAGCGGCGCGCCGATCTCCTTCGCGACGCGCGCGACCGCCACGCATCGCGCGTAGGCGGCGCCCGGCGGCGCGACGAGGACGACGACGTCGTCCGACTCCAGCGCGGCCCACGGACCATGCAGGAACTGCTCGCAGTGGAGGCCCAGCGCCGTCGCGTGGTTCGCCTCGCTCATCTTCAGCGCCGCTTCGTACGCCGTCGCCGTGTTGGGCCCGCCGCCCACGAACCAGTATCGCCTGCGGTCGGCGAAGCGCCCGGCCAGCTCGGCCCACGCCTCTTGCCCGAGCAGCAGCGCGAGCTGATCGGGCAGCTCGCCGAGCGCGTGGGCGAGGTCGTCGTCGTCGCCGAGCGCGGCCGCGAGCGCGGCGAAGAGGGCGAGCGCGCACGTGTAGCTCACGGTGTGCGCGGCCGAATGCTCCTGGTCGACCGTGCGGAGCACGTAATCGGCCGAGGCGAGGCCCTCGGCGCCCTTGCCCGTGATCGCGACGCCCACGCCGCCGCCGGCCCGCGCCTTGGCGAGGGCCTCGACCGAGTAGCGCTTGCTGCCGCGGTGGCTCACGACGACGACGCCCGTCCGCGCGTCGGGATCGGGCCAGTAGCTCTTGAACTCGAACGAGTGGAAGGCGCGCACGCGATGGCCGAGGCGGCCGGCGTGGGCGAAGAGCAGCTCGCCGACGAGGGTCGCGTGCCACGAGGTCCCGATGCCCGACAGGAGCACGCGGTCCATCCCGGAGAGGCGCGATGCGGCACCGTCGATCAGGTCGCCCTGGCCGCGCGTGACGAGTCGGAGCGCGCCCGGCTGAGCGTAGATCGCGTCGTGCATGTAGTAGGGGTGGCCGGCGCGCGGCGGCGGCGGGGTCCAGGTCATCGGGCGGGCTCCTCCTTACCGCGCGGACGGAAACGCGGGCGCGCGCTTCTCGCGGAGCGCGCGGGCGCCCTCGCGGACGTCCGGGTGCATGAACGTGAGCATCTCGAGGGCGAGCGACTGGTCGAAGATCGGCCCCGCCTGGCGGAGCCAGTTGTTCAGGGCGCGCTTGGTCCACCGGATCGAGAGCTGGCTGCCCTGCGCGAGCTTGCCCGCGATGTCCAGTGCTCTTGGCAGGACCTCCGCGGCGGGGACACAGAGGCTCACGAGGCCGATGCGCTCGGCCTCCCGGCCGTCGAGGAAGTCGGCGGTGAGCAGGTAGTACTTCGCCTTCGCCATCCCGCAGAGGAGCGGCCAGAGGATCGCCGCGTGGTCGCCGGCCGCGACGCCGAGTCGCGTGTGGCCGTCGGTCAGGCGCGCCGTCTCCGCGATGACGCTGACATCGGCGAGCAGCGCGACGACGAGGCCCGCGCCGACGGCCGCGCCGTTGATCGCCGACACCACCGGCTTGTCGAGGTTGATGATGTTGTAGACGAGGTCCGAGGCCTCGCGCATGGTGCGCGCGATCGCGTCGGGATTTCCCGCCATCTCCTCCACGAGCGAGAGGTCGCCGCCGGCGGAGAACGCGCGGCCGGCGCCGGTGATGAGCGCCACCCTCACGTGAGGATCGGCGTCCACCGTCAGCCACACCTGGGTGAGCTCCCAGTGCAGGCGTGCGTTCGTCGCGTTCATCACCTCCGGACGATTGATCGTGATCAGGAGCACCCCGTTCGGCTTGAGGTCGAAGGTGAGATGGTGGTAGTCAGCATAGTTCATGATCGTCTCCTTTCGCGCACGAGAAAGAGCACGCTCGTCAGGGCGAGCGCCGAGGCCCAGACGCCCGGCAGCGTCCTGGCGCGTCCCCCGCCGAGGAGCCCCGCGAGGAAGGGGCCGAGAAAAATCCCCGCGTCCACGCACACGCGATAGAGCCCCGTGCGCCAGGCGACGTGCGCGGGCGGCGTCTCGCGCCGGAGCACGCCGAGGGGCAGCATCCAGCCCGCCATGCCGAGGCCGTAGAACGCGCACCCGACGGCGACGACGGGCAGCGTGCCGAAGCCGACGAGGGCGCTTCCCGCGGCCATGACGAAGAGCACCGCCACGAGCGTGCGCTCGGTCCCCCGGCGGTCGGCGAGGAGGCCCAGCGGGAGCAGCGCGGCGATGTCGACGACCTGCATGACCATGAGGAGGCGCGCGACGCCCGCGCGCTCGAGCCCGAGCTCGCGGCTACCACGGAGCGGGATCGAGAACTGCTCGACGGTCGAATACGCCACGGCGATCGCCCCGCCGGCGACGAAGGCGAGGACCGCCGCCGGCGTGAGCGCCGCGACCGCGGCGCCCGGGCCGGCGACCGCCTGGCGGGCGAAGAGCGGCTGCGGACCGGCCCCCTCCCTTCGCGGAAGCGCGCGGAGGAGCGCAGGAAGCGTCAGGATGCCGACGAGCTGCGGGGCGCACGTGACCAGGAGCGCCGAGTTCCACGCCAGGCTCGACGGCAGCACCCCGATCAGCACCGTGCCGCAGAGGATCCCGATCATCGCCGAGAACTCGTAGGCGTTGAGCGACGCCGCGAGGCTCCATCCGGTCCGGTAGTGGAGAAT
>MNCR01000145.1:0-1519 GCA_001914535.1 Candidatus Rokubacteria bacterium 13_2_20CM_69_15_1 | reverse complement strand
CCGCGACGCCCGCCGCGAGCACGCAGGGCCCGGCCACGACCGCGCGCCGCAGATGGTGGGTGAGAAAGAGGCCGATCGGAATGTCGGCCATCATGCGCGCGAAGCCGTAGGCGCCGGCGACCGCGCCGAGCTGCCAGTCGGTGAGCGCGTCACCGCGGGCGAGCTCGGGCAGGATCGCAGGGAAGGCGCCGGCCGAGAACGTGTTCGAGAAGATCGTCACGCACAGGAGCACGATCAATGGGGTCACAAGGCCCTTTATGGTAAACCATTGGCCTATGACCTCACTCGCCACGATGCGGCTCGAGCTCGCGGGTCCGCTGGCCCGCCTCACGCTCGAGCGCGCCGAGGTGCTCAACGCGGGTGACGCGCGCTTCGCGCGGGACCTCAAGGCCGCGGTCGCGACGCTCGGCGCGCGGCCAGAGGTCCGTGTGATCGCGCTGACGGGCGCCGGCCGCGCGTTCTCGACGGGCGTGGACCTCACGGCGCTGGCCCACGGGGAGGTCGGCCTGGCCGACTTCATCGCGTGGGAGGACGCGATGACGGCGATGGAGCGGATGGACAAGCTCTTCATCGCGGGAATCAACGGCCACTGCCTGGGCGGCGGCCTCCAGCTCGCGCTCGTCTGCGACTACCGCCTCGCGTCCGACGAGGCGCTCCTCGGGCTCCCGGCCGTGAAGGAGTGCCTGATCCCGTCCATGTCCCTCTGGCGCCTACCGCGCCTCATCGGTCTCGCGCGCGCCAAGGAGCTGATCCTGCTCGGCGAGTCCGTCTCCGCGCGCACGGCCGAGCGCTATGGCGTCGTGAACCGCGTCGTGGCGGCCGGAGACTTTGCGCCCGCGTTCGAGGCGACGATCGAGCGCTTCCTGGCGCTTCCGCCCGCGAGCGCGCGCGCGAGCAAAGTGCTCGCGACGCGTGCCTTCGACGTCGACTTCGAGGCGTTCCGGAAGGAGATGGAGACCCTCCTCGCCGACTGCCTCGAGTCCGCCGAGCACCGGCGCGCGATGGCCGAGATCCGGGCGAGAAAGCCCCGCGCGCGCTGACCGCCTCCAGGCGGGCGCGCCGGAGATAGGAGCGAGGGGTGCTGCTGCCGACCTCGGTGGTGGGGAGCCACGGTCTCCCCGGGTGGGTGTGGCTCGCCCGCGAGGCGATGGAAGCCGGCCGGCTCGGCGCGGTGGACCTGCGCGAGCTCATGGAGGACGCCACGCAGGCGGCGCTCCTGGATCAGGAGCGCGCGGGCATCGACGTCGTGACCTCGGGCGAGATGATGCGCGTCCGGTTCATCATCGGCTTCTACGACCGGATCGGAGGCCTCCGCGCGCTCGAGCCGCCGCGGAAGCTCGGCGCGCCTCTCTGGGACACGAACACGCCCTTCGAAGTGACCGAGAAGATCGCGGCGCCCGACGGACTCGGTATCGTGGACGAATGGAAGCTCGCGCGATCGCTCACCACCAGGCGGCTCAAGGCGACCGTGCCCGGTCCGTACACGCTGCTCGTCCCGTTGCGGCTCCACGGCGGCTAT
>MNCR01000105.1:18990-27309 GCA_001914535.1 Candidatus Rokubacteria bacterium 13_2_20CM_69_15_1 | reverse complement strand
CTTTGATACGACCTTCCCGGGTGCTGCCGCCGAGGACCGAGACTTCTGTGATCGTTGGCTCTCCCACGGCTACCGCATGACGTATGCCCGGGAAGCCGTCGTTCACCACGCACACGCCCTGACACTCCGTACCTTTTGGGGACAACATTTTGGGTATGGCCGTGGGGCCTTCTGCTTCCATCGTATTCGCGCCCGGCGAGGAGCGGGCCGTATCCCGATAGAGCCGTTGGCATTCTATCGGGATCTGTTGCGGTATCCGTTATCGCAGACACCAGGCGCGCAAGGGCTGTTACTTGCCTCGCTCTTCGTGGGGACGCAAGTCGCCAACGCGGCCGGGTATTTCTGGGAAGGGCGCAGGAGTGGACGATGCACGGGAACTGATCGGCTGTGCTGTCGGCGGCGGCAATGACACACACGTGAAGGTCCACGGTTGACGCCATCGTCTTCAGACCCAGGCCGTCACATGCTCGAGGGGACCATCCATGTCTTTCTAGCTCAGGCCCTCTTTCCGCTCACGGCTCTCATCACCACAGCCTTCCTCACTCGCCGACTCGGGCCGGAGGGCTATGGCCTGCTGGTTCTTGCTGCCACCCTGGCTGTCTGGGTCGAGGTGAGCATTGACTCACTCTTCTCGCGGGCGGCGATCAAGTTCGTCGGTAACGCTCAGGACTGGCGCCCAATTGGCTCCACCATTGCTCGGCTGCATCTCATCGCCAGCGGCAGCGCGGCCGTCTTGCTCGTTCTCCTGTCCGTCCCACTCGCACGATTGCTCAACGAGCCGGTGCTGGCAGGCTACCTGGGCCTCTTTGCACTCAACATTCCTCTGGCAAGCCTGGCCCATGCGCATCGGAACGTTCTTGTTGGGTGCGGTGGCTTCGCTCAGGGAGCGCTCATGAGTGCCAGTCGCTGGATCGCCAGATTAGTCCTGATTGTCTTATTCGTTCAGTTAGGCTTGTCGGTGCCGGGTGCCATCCTGGGAAGCATTGGTGCTTCGCTGGTCGAACTTATCATGGGCCAGCGCTATGTTCGTCTCTCGCTTCTCCACCGCGCGCCGATTCCAGTCCCTCCATTATTCTGGAGCCATGTCCTTCCGCTGTTCCTGTCGGCGCTCAGCCTGAGTTGTTACAATCGGCTCGACCTCTTTGCTCTGAAGGCTCTGGGGGCGACGGCGGTGCAGGCAGGCATGTATGGCGCGGCCCAGAATTTGTCGTTGCTCCCCGGTCTCTTTGCCGCCTCATTTTCACCTCTGCTCCTGGCGACGTTGAGTCGCCTGTTACGCGACGGTCGGGCGAGTCTGGCCAGAGAAATCAGCCGCAATGCCATACGCGCGGTCCTCGGGCTGCTACCCGTTGCCGCAATGATCGCCGGGGCTACCCACGAGATTGTTGGATTCTTCTTCGGCACGCTCTTTCTACCAGCTGCCCAGCTGCTGGGGATGCTCATCTTTGGGGCCGTGGCGTTGGTCATGATCTCGGTTGCCATCGCGATTGTGACGGCCGCCGGCAAGCCCCGCTGGACCCTGATTCTGACCGGGCCGTTGGTGCCGCTGGCCGTCATCGGCCACCTCTTGCTGATCCCGCGATTCGGGCCGCTTGGCGCCTCAATCGTGACGACGCTGCTTGCTGGGGTGGGTGCGCTGGTGGCTGTGCTGGCGATCTATCGCCTCTGGCAGATTGTTCCTCCCACCATGACCCTCGGCCGCAGCATCTTGGTCAGCGGGCTGGCCTACGCGTTGGCTCTCCTCTGGCCCGTGCCCGGCTCTCTGGTGTTACCGAAACTGCTGGTCATTAGCAGCGTTGTCCTACTCGCGTTCTTGGTGCTCGGAGAATTCGGCAAGAGCGAGATTGCAATGGTCCGTTCTATCTTGCCCTGGCGGACCGAGCCTACGCAGCATCCACACGAGGTGTGATGGAACAGGAAAGGCCGATCACGCCGACGGCGCCGTGGAATCGACGGTGAGCGACCAGCGTTCCCCTGAGATGTCGGTCGTGATCGTTACCCCGGATTGCTACGAGACGATTCGCAAGACGATCGGGCATATCCGGGCTCAGAACATCAGAGACCGCCTCGAGGTGGTGATCGTCGCCCCGTCGACCGACGGGCTCGGTCTCGACGAAGCGGAACTGAGAGACTTTTTATGGGTTCGGGTGGTCGAGGTTGGGGCGATACGGTCCATCGCGTGGGCCAACGCGGCGGGCGTCCGTCAAGCCCGCGCACCGGTCGTGGTTCTCGCCGAAGATCACTGCTATCCGGAGCCGGGCTGGGCCGAAGCACTGATCAATGCGCATCGGCAATCCTGGGCCGCCGTCGGACCGGTCGTGCGCAATGCCAATCCGGACCCGCCGGCGTCATCGACCACCTGCCGGGGCACAACAGCAGCTACAAGCAGGCGATTCTCCTGGGCTACGGCCCAGACCTCGAGGCGATGCTGGAAGCCGAAAGCCTTCTCCACTGGGATCTGCGCGCGAAGGGCTATCAGCTCTACCTGGAACCGGCGGCGAAGGTTTTCCACTTGAACTTTGGGCGGCTATCCTCCTGGATACCGGCTCAGTTTCACAGCGGGCGCGTGTTTGGGGCGGCTCGGGGCCGCTCCTGGTCACCGCTTCGCCGACTGCTCTACGCGGGTGGCGCGCCGTTCATCCCAGTGGTCCGCGTCTGGCGCATTCTGAGGCGAGCACGCCGGGCGGGTTCGCGTCACCTACCGCTCAACGTCCTGCCTGCCCTGATCCTGGGTTTGGTCGTGAGCGCGTTCGGTGAACTGCTTGGTTATGCTTCAGGCGCAGGCGATGCAAAGCAGAAATTGTCCACGTTCGAGTTCCACCGCGTCCGCCACCTTGCCAATCAGGCCCGGCACGCAAGAAGCCGTTGACGAACCGCTTGGTGGCGGTGGAAGAGCCTTTCTTCTCGATCATTGTTCCCACCTGCAGGCGTTCAGAACAACTGACGGCCTGTCTTGCTGGCGCTGGCCCACCTGGACTATCCGGGCGGCCGGTTCGAGGTGATCGTCGTGGACGATGGCAGCGCGACGCCCCCCGAGGCTGTGGTTGCACGCTTCCGCGATGCGCTCAACGTGACGCTCCTCACACCATCGCATGCCGGACCGGAGCGGCGCGGAACACCGGTGCTGCACAGGCAAGAGGGCAGTTTCTGGTTTTCACCGACGAGGACTGCGCTCCTGTTCCCAATTGGCTGCGGGCCTTGGCGGCGCGCTTGGCCCCCGGGCGTGCTATCGGCGGGCGGGTGCTCAATGCGCTTCTCGACAATCCGTATTCGAGCACGAGCCAGGCGATCCTCGAACTTGTCTACGCCTACTACAACGCCGAGCCCGCCCAGGCGCGCTTCTTCGCTTCCAACAACCTGGCTCTACCAACCCTCCAGTTTCGTGCCATCGGCGGCTTTGATGCGACGTTCGCGACGTCGGAAGATCGCGATCTTGTGACCGTTGGCTGTACGACGGCTACCGGATGACGTTCGCTCCCGAGGCGCTGATCTGCCACGCCCATCCGCTGACGTCCCGCACCTTCTGGCGACAGCACTTCAACTACGGCCGCGGCGCCTTTCGCTTCCCACCAGGCACGCGCTCAGCGCGGGTCGGGACCATTCAGGCCGGAGCCAGACTTTTCTCTGAACCTGCTGCGCCATCTACGTTCGAACGGCGGGGGGTCGGCGCTCCCTGCCGTTGGCGCCAATGCTGGTCGTGTGGCAGATGGCGAACGCTGCCGGATTCGTCATGAACAGTCATTCCGGAACGCGATCGGGACATCCTGGCCGGACGGCCACTTGATGGTTTTGGAGTCGAAACCCTGCAATGGACCGTCCATAATGACGGAGCGTTGGTTGAACAACATTTCCATCATGTCGAGTTGCGAAGCGACTCGTGTGCGGTCGTAATGGGCAACTGCTAATCGAGCCGGAGAGGAGATGAATCCGGAACTCCGTACCTGGTGGGGTACTCGCAGTGAGCCGATACTGCGCTTCGCGGTGGTGACGATGGCCGCTGCGGCCGTGGTGTGGTTGTCGTACCAATTCTGGAGGCTGCTCTGGCAAGAGACACCGATCTGGCCGACCTCCCCGCCCGGAGCCGTGGACCTCAAGCAGCGCCATGAGGAGGTGCATCGCTGGTTCGCCGGGGCGCCCGTCTACGGCGAACTCTGGACGGCGGTCTATCCTCCGGCGAGCTACCTGATACTCTGGCCGCTCCTCGGGTGGCTCAGCGTCCCCAGTGCCCGCCATCTCTGGGCAGCGACTACCGTGGCTGCGCTTCTGTGGACGATTCGCCTGATCCTCCGGCAAAGCGGTGCGGATCGGCCGCTCGAGCGCATACTCGTGGCTTTGATGCCGCTCTCCATCTACGCTACCGGAGCGACTATCGGAAACGGGCAGCTCATGGTGCATGCCCTGCCCATCTTGGTAGCCGCACTGCTCCCACTTCATCGACCACAGGGGGGGTGGCAGACAGACCTGTTCGCCGCAGGATTGTTCCTGCTGGCCCTCGTGAAGCCCTCGGTCACGATCCCGTTTGTGTGGATGCTTCTTTTCGTTCCTCGCAGATTACGACCGGATTTGCTCGTAGCATCGGGATATGGCGTGCTGACGGTTGTAGCAGCGTCGTTCCAGGAGCTCGGGCTCGTACGGGTTGGCCGAGCCTGGGTCACCCACGTCATCGAGGTTTCGGCAGCAGTCTCCCTCAGCTGGAACTCGATTAGTCTTCACACTTTGGCCGGCTTGTTCGGGTCATCATGGACACTGCCCGCGTCCTTGCTCGTGTTGGCTGGCCTGGGCTGGTGGACACACTGGAATCGGCGCGCGGACCCGTGGTTCCTCCTCGGAGTCACGGCGGTTACCGCGCGATTCTGGACATATCACGGGTGGTACGACGACATTCTGGTACTCCTCCCACTGGTCGCGTTGTTCCGCATCGCCAAGCGCGGCGAGAGCGAGGGGGGAAGGGATGTGATCGCTGGGCTGCTGTTCGCGATCACCATCTCCGCGATGTTCGCGCCAGGCGGTTTGTACCTTCTCCCACCGCCATGGAACATCGCGTACGTGATCGGACAGGTAATGGTGTGGCTCGCAGTCTTGCTTTTCCTCTTGGGTCAGGTGCGGCGGGAGCGCAACATAATCGCGGCGAGCGCGTGAGGTGCTCGAATCACGGTGCCGGCTCGTCCGCTACGCCTTCACTGAGGCCGGCATCATCGGCTGCTGCTGCGGGACTCCGCGGCTGTCCGACGACCTCCATTTCTTGAGCGACTACGCGGTGAACTGCTTGGCTATGCTGCAGCGGGGAAGCCAAGTCCCGGTAAGATCGGTCGCCGAGTCTTCCGTGCTCAGGGGTCCCAAATGGGTCGGTCCGCATGATACTGTCCCGTCCGGGGATGGATGCCGGCACGAAATGTTCGGAAGGCGGCGTAGGTTGCGACGTACCCCATATCGGTTGCGGGCGGCGGCGGGCGGGACCAGGCACACATCTTGGGTGTGATCTGGACGCTGATTCGGACCGACACCGGATCGGGCAAGAGCACCCTGACCTCTAGATCGCGACGGAGGCCTTGAGGTCATCGCCCTCAGCGGCGGCCAGACTGGGAGCATCACGATCTGGAACCAGCGGTATGATCCGAAGCCTGGGGCCGCCCCGGCAAACGCCCACACGCTAAGAGGAGAGGCATGAACGTCGCCGCGCGCATGGCGAGGCTCGGGACCGAGTCAGCGTTCGAGGTGCTGGCGCGCGCCAAGGCGCTCGAGCGGGCAGGCCGCGAGATCGTCCACCTGGAGATCGGCGAGCCGGACTTCGACACGCCGGCGCACATCAAGGAAGCGGCCAAGCGGGCGCTCGACGCGGGCGCGACGCACTACGGCCCGTCCGCGGGGCTGCCCGAGCTACGCGAGGCGATCGCCAAGCACGTGGCCGAGACACGCGGCGTGCCGGTCTCACCCGACGAAGTGGTCGTGACGCCCGGCGCGAAGCCGATCATGTTCTTCACGATCCTGGCGCTCGTCGGCGAGGGGGACGAGGTCGTCTACCCGAACCCCGGCTTCCCGATCTATGAGTCGGTCATCAGCTTCGTCGGCGGCGTGCCCGTCCCCATCCCGCTGCTCGAGGCGCGCGGCTTCGGCTTCGACCTCGACCTGTTCGAGCGGCGCGTATCGGAGCGCACGCGCCTCATCATCGTCAACTCCCCGGAGAACCCGACCGGGGGCGTGCTCGACCGGGGCCAGCTCGAGCGCATCGCCGCGGTCGCCGCCGCGCGCGGGATCCCGGTCCTCGCGGACGAGATCTACCGCCAGTTCCTCTACGAGGGCGAGTTCGTCTCGATCACCGGGTTCCCCGGGATGCGCGAGCGGACGATCCTCCTCGACGGCTTCTCGAAGTTCTCGCGGAGCACGTGACGCGGCTCATGGTGAACTCGGCCTCGTGCACGGCGACGTTCGTGCAGCTCGCGGGCCTCGCCGCGCTCCGCGGGGACCAGACGCCGGTCGCGCGGATGGTGGCCGAGTTCAAGCGCCGCCGCGACTTCGTCGTGGACGGTCTCGGCCGGCTGCCGGGCGTCACCTGCGCGCTGCCGCGCGGCGCGTTCTACGTGTTTCCGAACATCAAGGCCACGGGGCGGACGTCGGCCGAGGTCGCCGAGCGGCTCCTCCAGGAGGCGGGCGTCGCCGTGCTCGCCGGCACCGCGTTCGGCGCCCACGGAGAGGGGTACCTGCGACTGTCATACGCGAACTCCGAGGCCAATCTGAAATTGGCGCTCGATCGGATGCGACCCGTCTTCGAGAGTCTCACGAAGGGGTGAGCCCGACGACCGTCGCCGACGTGGTCGTCGACGGCCTCCACCGCGCCGGGACGCCGCGGATCTTCGGCGTCCCGGGCCGAGGCGCGCAGCTCCTCCTGGTCGAGGCGGCGCGGCGGCGCGGCCTGTCCGTCGTGCTGGCGCACGACGAAGCCGCGGCGTGCGTCATGGCGGCGGTGACGGGCGACCTCGTGAGCGCGCCTGGCGCGGCGCTCGCCGCGCCCGGTCCCGGCGTCGCCGCGGCGGCGACCGGGGTCGCGCGCGCTATCCTCGATCGCTCCCCGATGATCCTCGTGACCGATCGCCATCCGGAGAACGTGCACGGGTGCAAGGCGAGCCTCTTCGTGCAAGCGGCGTCGGCGTCGCACTGGACCGCCCACGCCGGGCAGCTCGCGATGACGGAGCCGCGAGGGCCGGTGCACCTCGACGTGCCCGCGGAGGTGGCCGGCGCGCCGGCCGTCCCGCTGGCCACCGCGAGCCGCCCCGAGCCCTTGCCGCCTCCCGACCCGCGCGTCCTCGACGAGGCCGGGCGGCTCCTGGCGGGTGCGTCGCGTCCCGTGCTGATCGCTGGCCTCCAGTGTCGGTCCGCGACCGACGCGCAGTGGCTGCGCGCGCTGGCCGAGGCGCTGCCGGCGCCCGTCCTCGTGACGCTCCGGGCGAAGGGAATCCTTCCGGATCCTCACCCGCTGATGCTCGGCGTCCTCACGGCGGGCGGCGCCGAGGCGGAGCTGCTCGGCCGCGCGGACCTGATCGTGGCCCTGGGGCTCGACGCGATCGAGGCGAGCCCCGCCTTCTGGATGACGACGGCGCCCCTGCTCCACCTGGCGCCGTCTCCGGCGACGGGGGAGTGGCATCGGCCGGTCGTCCCGGTCGTGGGCGAGATCGCGCTCACCATCGAGGAGCTCGCGCCGCGCCTGCGTGGCCGCGCGCGCGCCGACTGGGACGTGGCCGAGCTCGACCGGCTCAAGCGCGCGTTGCGTCCCCTGCAGGGCGGAGCGGCGGGGCGCCCGGGACCCGAACGCGTCACGAGGCTCGCGCGCGAGGCGACCCCGGCCGGGACGATCGCCGCGCTCGACGCCGGGCCCTACGCCGCCGCCGTGGCGGCGTCCTGGGACGCCGTCGCGCCCGGAGAGTTCCTCGCCTCGTACGGGCCGGCGACGACGGGGTTCGCGCTGCCCGCGGCGATCGCGGCCCATCTCGTCCACCCCGAGCGCCGTGTCGTCTGCTTCACCGGCGGCGAGGGGTTCCTCGCGGCGCTCTCCGAGCTGCCGACGGCGACCCGCCTGCGCGCGCCGATCGTGGTCATTGCGCTCGCCGACGGGAGCTTCGACGCGCCCGAGGTGGTCCGTGTCGGGCAGCGCTTCGACGTGCCCTCGGCGGCCGCGGACAGCGAGGCGGCGTTCGCGCAGGCGCTGACCAAGGCGCTCCGCACCGACGGCCCGGCGCTCATCGCCGCGTGGCCGTGACGCGGCGGCGTCGGGGTTGTGGGTCGGGTGACGAGCGCGCGGGGGTGGAGGTGGCTCGACCACGCGGG
>MNCR01000105.1:0-18931 GCA_001914535.1 Candidatus Rokubacteria bacterium 13_2_20CM_69_15_1 | reverse complement strand
CCCCGCGCGCAGCCGGTGGGTATAATGGCGCCATGTCCATCATGACCGAACGCGACCGCGCCGCGGTCCGCAAGGAGTTCGAGAGGCTCACCGGCCCCGTGAAGCTCGTCGTGTTCTCGCAAGAGCTCCAGGCGGGCGATCTTTGCCGCCAGAACGAATCGCTGGTCCGCGAGGTCGCCGAGCTCTCCGACCAGATCGCCGTGGAGGTCCTCAACCTCGCGATCGACCGTGAGCGCGTCCAGGCGTACGGCGTGGAGCAGGTGCCAGCGATCGTCGTCGAGGGCGCGCGGGACTACGGGATTCGGTTCTACGGCGTTCCCCTGGGCTACGAGTTCAGTAACCTGATCGATGCGATCGTGCTGGCGTCCACCGGGCAGCCGGTGCTCGCCGAGGAGACGCTCGCGTCGCTCCGGACGCTCGCCGCCGACGTCGACATCAAGGTCTTCTCGACGCCGACCTGACCCTACTGCCCCCGGGCCGTGCGCCTGGCGCAGCACATGGCAGTGGCCTCCGAGCGGGTCCGGTCGACGGCGATCGAGGCCACGGAGTTTCCCGAGCTGTCGCGCGCCTATCAGGTGATGGGCGTGCCGAAGGTCGTCATCAACGATCGCGTGCAGTTCGAGGGGGCCGTGCCGGAAAAGGACTTCCTCGGCGCCGTGCTCCAGGCCGTGAGCGAGCCCTGACCGTGGACCACACGGACGGGGGACCGGGAGCCCATCCTCGACCACGCTAGCACTCGTCGCGCGCGACAGGTCCGTCGGCCACGCGCCGGAGGCAACCCGCAGAAGCCACGGGTCTCGGACGGGCTCCCGGTCCCCCGTCCGAGCGCCCGCTCGGGCAGCCGCCTCGCCGCGGGCACGCGCGCGCCAGCGCTGCTGTTTGCGTACGGCACGTTGATGCGGGGATACGCGCTGCATCCGGTGCTCGCGCGCGGCGCGACGTTCGTCGCGGAGGGACGCGTGCGCGGCCGGCTGCTCGATCTCGGGCCATACCCCGGGCTGATCGACGGGCGCCGCACGGTGCGCGGCGAGGTGTACCGGATCGACACGCCCGAAGTTCTCCCGGCCCTCGACCGCGAGGAGGGTTACAATTTCGACCGTCGCCCGGCGACCGTGACGCTCGGGAGCGGGAGGCGCGCGCTGGCGTGGGCGTACTGGTATCGCGGGCCGCAGCACCGCGCCGTCCCGATCCCGGACGGCGACTTCCGTCGGGCTCACCCGCCCGGCGACCACCAGTGACCTTGGGGAGGACGCGATGGCCCTGACTGCCGCCGAGCTCGTGAAAGCCGACCAGGAGCACCTGATTCACCCGCTCCACCATCCCGTGGACAATGCGGAGCCGGTCATCTACGTCCGCGGGCGCGGCGCGACGGTCTGGGACATCGGTGGCCACGAGTACATCGACGGGCTGGCGGGGCTCTGGAACGTCAACGTGGGCCACGGACGCGCGGAGCTCGCCGACGCGGCCGCGGCGCAGATACGGGAGCTCGCGTACTTCACCGGCTACGTCGGCTCGTCCAATATCCCGGCGATCACGCTGGCCAACCGCCTCATGGAGATCACCTACGACAACATGCAGGCCGTCTTCTTCACCTCCGGCGGCGCCGAGTCGAACGAGTCGGCCTTCAAGACGGCGCGCTTCTACTGGAAGGCGATGGGGAAACCCGACAAGGTCAAGGTCATCGCGCGCCACCAGGCCTACCACGGCGTCACGCTCCAGGCGATGAGCGCGACGGGCATGCCCGCTTACTGGAAGATGTTCGAGCCGCGCGTGCCGGGATTCGTCCACATCCAGACGTGCTACCCGTACCGGTTCCAGGGGGCCAAGCCCGGCGAGACGGTCGGCCAGGCGGCGGCGCGCGAGCTGGAAGAGGCGATCCTGCGCGAGGGGCCGGACACGGTCGCCGCGTTCATCGGCGAGCCGATCCACGGCGGCGGTGGTGTCATCTACCCGACCGACGACTACTGGCCGCGCGTGCGCGAGGTCTGCACGCGCCACAAGGTCCTGCTCATCGCGGACGAGGTCATCACCGGCTTCTGCCGCACGGGGCGCTGGTTCGCGCTCATGCACTGGAACGTGAAGCCCGACATCGTCTCGTTCGCCAAGGGCGTGACCTCGGGCTACCTGCCCCTCGGCGGCATCATGGTGACCAAGGCCATCAAGGACGCGATGGACTCCGTGAAGCCCGAGGACCGCTGGATGCACGCGTACACCTACTCGGCCCACCCGACCTGCTGCGCCGTCGCCGTGAAGAATATCGAGATCATGACACGCGAGCGCCTCTGGGAGCAGGCGGCGAAGATGGGCGAGCGTCTCTTCGCCGGCCTGACGGCCGCGTTCCGAGACCACCCGAACGCGGGTGACATCCGCGGCGGCAAGGGCCTCCTCGCGGCCGTCGAGCTGGTCGAGGACCGCGCGAGCAAGAAGAACTTCGCGGGCGACCGCAAAGTGGCGGCGCGCATCCAGGCCGAGATGATGAAGCGCGGCGTGGTCACGCGGACGCGCCCGGTGGTGGGGCCGCATCCGTCCCCGGGCGACGCGATCTATTTCGCCCCGCCGCTGGTCGTGACGGAGGCGGAGATCGACCGCCTCGTCGCGGCGGCGCGAGACGCGGTGAAGGCCGTCCTGGGACACTAGCTGCACGGCCCCGCGTGAGGCTCATCACCGCCCACCGGATCCTCATCAGCGCGGGGATCGCGTTCTTCCTCTTCTATGCGGGCTTCCAGCTGCGCCTCTACGCGCGCGGCGGCGGCGCGGCGCCGCTCGTGCAGGCGATCGTCGCCGCGGCGATCGCCGTGGGCTTCGTTCTCTACTACCGGACGCTCAAGCGATGGGGGCGCCGCCCGTAGGCCCAGCGGTCCTGATCTACGACGGCGAGTGCGCGATGTGCCGGGGGAGCGCCCTCTGGCTCATGCGCCTGGCGCTGTCGGGCGGCGCGCTCGAGATCCTGCCGTGCCGCTCCGGGCCGCGGCGCGTGCGCTTCCCCCGGATCTCCGACGAGGCGTGCATGACGGCGATGCAGCTCGTCCTGCCGGACGGCCGCGTGCTCACGGGTGCCGACGCGGTGCCCGAGCTGCTCCGGCGCATCCGCGGGCTCGGCTGGCTCGCGGCGTTCTTCGCGCTACCGGGCGCCCGCCCGCTCGCGCGACGGTTCTACGCGTGGGTCGCGCGGAATCGCATGCGCCTCTCCTGCCGCCGGTGAGCCGTGCCCGAAGATTCAGCAGCGCCGTCGCTCGCTGCTCATTCTATCGACAGCGCCGGGCGAGCCCCGACGGCGCCGAGCGGCGCCAACGTCTGGATTCCCAGGACTTTGCTCGCGCGGAGGGGCCCTGGCACGGCGTTTGTTAGCTGACTGAGCGGTCTCGAGGGTCCAATGCCGGACCCTCGGCAGGCAAGGGTGCCTTCCCATTTGGGGGCACCCTTTTTGTTTGTCGCGACGTCGCCCCGGTCGCGCGGCGCGCAGAAGGAGAGCGAGTGAACAAGATCGAGCAGATCAAGGCCGACAAGGACGGCCTCGACGTCGGCGAGGCCATCCCGCGCTATGCCCGGCTCGGCGTCGATGGGATCGAGGACGGCGATCTCGAGCGCCTGAAATGGTGGGGGATCTTCCTCCGGCGCCACACGCCCGGCCACTTCATGATGCGGATCCGGATTCCCAACGGGATCACGAACGCGGTGGAGCTGCGGGCGATCGGCGGGATCGTCGACCGGTGTGGGCGTGGATTCGCCGACATCACGACGCGACAGCAGATCCAGCTCCGCTGGATTCGGATCGACGAGATCCCGGCGATCCTGGACCGGCTCCGCGAGGTCGGCCTGCTCACGCTCCAGACCGGGATGGATAACATTCGCAACGTCATCGGCTGTCCCGTCGCCGGGTTGACGCCCAACGAGCTGCTCGACGCCTCGCCGGTGGCCCGCGCGTTCACGGACACGTTCGTCGGGAACAAGGCGTACACGAACCTGCCGCGCAAGTTCAACGTCACGATCACGGGGTGCCGCGAGAATTGCACGCACGCCGAGACCCAGGACCTCGCCCTGGTCCCGGCGACGAAGGCGCTCGACCACGCGCCGGTCGAGGGCTTCAACGTGCTGGTGGGCGGGAAGAACGGCTCGGGCGGGTATCGCGTCGCCTCACCGCTCGACGTCTTCGTCCGCCCCGACGAGGCCGCGGCGCTCTGCAGCGCCGTCGTGCTCCTCTTCCGGGACCACGGCCCGCGCGACGCGCGCAACAAGGTCCGGCTCGCGTTCCTGCTCGAGGACTGGGGCGAAGCCACGTTCCGGGACGTGCTGGAGACGCGTCTCGGGCGCCCGCTCGAGCGGGCCGGCGCGGACGCGCGGCTGTCGAAGGCCACCGACCACGTGGGCGTCTTCCGTCAGAAGCAGGCCGCGTTGAACTACGTGGGGCTCCTCGTCCCGGTCGGACGCGTCACGAGCGATCAGCTCATCGAGATCGCGAGGCTGGCGTCGAGCTACGGCACCGGCGCGGTCCGCCTCACACCCGACCAGAACGTGATCATCTCCGACGTGCCGGACGCAAAGCTCGGCGCGCTGACGGCCGAGCCGCTCCTCAAAGTCCTCCGCTACGACCCGTCGGAGATCATGCGGGGGCTCGTGAGCTGCACCGGCGTCGAATTCTGCAACCTCGCGGTGATCGAGACGAAGCGCCGGGCGCTCGCGGTCGCGCGCGCCCTCGAGGCGAAAGTCCATCACGGCAAGCCGGTGCGGATCCACTGGTCCGGGTGTCCCGCCGGCTGCGGCAATCACACCGTCGCCGACATCGGGCTCTTGGGGACGAAGGCGAAGGTCGACGGCGAGGCCGTGGACGCGGTCGACATCTTCGTGGGAGGATCCTCCGGCCCGCAAGCCACGCCCGGCATCAAGCTGCTCGAGAGCGTCCCGTGCGACGCCCTGCCTCACGTCCTCGAGTCGCTGATCCGCCACGTCGACGCCGAGAAGGTCCGGCGTCAGCTCCGGTCGCTCACGCCGACGCCGGCGGCGGGCGTGTCGACGGCGGGCATCGGCGCGCCGGTCGTGATCCGCCGGGACGAGCTCGCCGACGGTGGGTGCAAGCTCGTGACGGTGAACGGCGCCGACGTCGCGGTCTTCCGCCGTCAGGACCGGCTCTACGCGATCCAGAACCGGTGCCCTCACGAGGGCGGCGGACTGGGCGGCGGGACACTCGACGGCGAGGACGTGATCTGCCCGCTCCACGGGTATCGCTTCAACCTCGAGACCGGCGCGTGCTCGACCGACCCGGCGCTCCGGGCGAAGACCTTTGCGCTGGTCCCTCACGCCGGCGGCTTCACCGTGGAGGCGCGACCGGATCGGACCTCTCACCCGGCATGAACACGGCCGGCATGAACACGGAAGGAGCGAAGCGATGACCTATGTGAAGCCCGACGCGGTCGTGGAGCAGATGGTCCAGGCCGGCGCGCAGAAGAGCCGGCTGCCCGTGCAAGACCTCCTGGTGCGCGGGTTCCTGTCCGGAGCCTTCCTCGGGTTCGCGACGACGCTGGCCGTCACCGCGTCCCTCCAGACGCGGGTCGGTCTCGTCGGCGCGCTGGTCTTCCCCGTCGGATTCGTCATGATCGTGCTGCTCGGTCTCGAGCTCGTGACCGGCAACTTCGCGCTCGTCCCCCTGGCCGTTCGGGAGGGCCGGACGAGCGTGGGCGCGCTGTTGAGCAACTGGGGCTGGGTGTTCCTCGGCAACCTGGTCGGCAGTGCGTTCTACGCCCTCCTGTTCACCGCCACCCTCGCGCCCGACTCCGAAATGGCGCGGCAGCTCGCGTCGATCGCCGACGCGAAGACGCTCGGATACGCGCGGCTCGGAGGCCCCGGCGTCGCCATCGCGGTCGCCAAGGGGATCCTCTGCAACTGGATGGTCACGCTCGGCGTCGTGATGGCGCTGACGTCCCAGTCGACGATGGGGAAGATCGCCGCGATGTGGCTGCCGATCATGACCTTCTTTGCGCAGGGCTTCGAGCATTCCGTCGTGAACATGTTCCTGATCCCGGCCGGCATGTTGCTCGGCGCGCGCGTCGGGCCGAGCGAGTGGTGGCTGTGGAATCAGCTGCCCGTCACCCTGGGCAACGTCGTGGGCGGGATGGTCTTCACCGGCCTCGCACTGCACGTCACGCACCGCAAGGCGCCCGCCCGGGACGTTCCGGGAGCGACGGCGGTCACGCTCGGAGGGGAGATGCATGGGGCCCTGTCCCATCGCTCATAACCCGCGCGTCGCCTTCGTCGGCGCCGGGCCGGGTGACCCGGAGCTGATCACGCTCAAGGGCCTTCGGCGGCTGCGCGAGGCCGAGGTCGTGCTCCACGACCGGCTCGTCCCGCCGGAGCTCCTCGACGAGGTCGCGCCGGGAGCGACCGTCATCGACGTGGGCAAGGCGCCGGACCGTCGGTGCCGGGGCCAGGGCGAGATCAACTGGCTCCTGGTGGACTGGGCGCGGCGACGCGAGCGTGTCGTGCGCCTGAAGGGCGGGGACCCCGCGATCTTCGGCCGCCTGGGAGAGGAGATCGAGGCGGTCCGGGCCGCGGGGATCGCGTTCGAGGTCGTCCCCGGCGTCACGGCGGCGACCGCTGCGGCGGCGCGCGCTGGGATCTCGCTCACCGCGCGCGGGCGCGCCTCGATGCTCGTCGTCGCGACGGGCACCGACCACGCCGGTGGTCCACCCGCGGCCCTCGACTGGGACCTCCTCGCACGCGCCGAGGGCACGCTCGTTTTCTACATGCCCCTCGGCTCGCTCGAGGCGATCACCGCGGGGCTCACGGCGCTGGGCCGCGATCCACGCGAGCCCACGATGCTGATCGAGCGGATCGGCACCCCGCACGAGCGTGTGCTGTCGGGTCGCCTCGGCGATATCGCGGAGGCGGCACGCGCGGCCGGCGTCCGATCGCCCGCGGTGCTCGTGACGGGCCCGACCGTCGCGTCCGCCTCGGTGGAGCTCGGCGTCCGGCAGATCCTGGCCAGCGCTCGGGTCTGAGCCGTGGCCGACTACTTCCCGGTGCTTCTCGACCTCCGCGGCCGGCTCGCTCTCGTCGTCGGCGGCGGCGCTGTGGCCGCGCGCAAGGTCCGTGATCTCCTCCAGTGCGGCGCCTCGGTGGCCGTCGTCAGCCCGGCGATCACGGGGGACCTCGCGATGCTTGCCGCGGCCGGGCGCATCGTCCACCGGGCGCGCCCGTTCAGGCGGGTCGACGTGCGCGACGCGGCGCTCGTGATCGCCGCGACGGGCGTGCCCGACGTGGACACCGCGGTCGCCGCCGAGGGCCGGCGCCGCCGCGCGCTCGTGAACGTCGTGGACCGACCGGCCCAGTGCGACTTCATCGCGCCGTCGGTGCTGCGACGCGGCGACCTCCAGATCGCCGTGTCCACCGGCGGCCGGAGTCCCGCGCTCGCCCGCGAGATCAGAAGGCGCCTCGAGCGCGTGATCGGCCCTGAGTACGCCGACCTGGTCGAGCGCGTGGGGCGCGCCCGCCGCTCTGCGCGAGCCCTGGCCGCATCGCCAGCGGCGCGGCTCGCCGCGGGTGAGCGGGTGGTCGCGGAGGCGCTCGGAGCGCGCGCCCGGCCGCGCGCCCTGCCCGCCCCGTGAGCAGACCATCCCCGGATGCTGAATCCGAAGGCAGGGCCGGCGGACTCGCCGATGCTAAATTCCCGTCGTCGTTGACGGGGGTTCGAGGCACGCGTCTTGCTCGGTGATGCGGCACGCGACAACGAAGTCGCAGGTCAAGGGTCATGGCGCCTGGTCGGGCGCCATCGTGTTTTTCACGCGCGTCGAGGAGGGAAGGTTCATGAGGCAGTCGGGCACCATGCTCACCGCGCTCGTCGTCGGAGCCTTGCTGGCGGCAGGCGGCTGGGTGTTCGCCCAGGACAAGCCCGCGGCGCCTGCCGCGTCTGCGGCGTCGGCCGCCGCGCCCGCTCCGCCGCCGCCGTCGAAGCCGGATCCGGCCGGCACGGCGACAGGCGGGATCGCCGACGTCACGGCGAAGACCGCCGGCAAGCCGACGCTCGAAGAGGTCGCCGACTTCGCGGGCCACAACCGGGTCTCGCTCAACCTCATGTGGACTCTGCTCACCGGCTTCCTCGTCATGTTCATGCAGGCGGGGTTCGCGCTCGTCGAGACCGGCTTCACCCGCGCGAAGAACGTCGCGCACACCATGATGATGAACTTCATGATCTACGCGATCGGTATGACCGGGTACTGGATCTGTGGCTTCGCGCTACAGATGGGCGGGCTCGGGGCCCTCTCGACGATGGGCGGGACGGGCCTCCTCGACAGCGAGTTCACGATCAGCCTCTTCGGCAAGGACTTCGGGCTCTTCGGGATGAAGGGCTTCTTCCTGGCCGGCTCGACGTATGACGTGGCGGTGTTTGCGCTGTTCCTCTTCCAGATGGTGTTCATGGACACGGCGGCCACGATCCCGACCGGCGCGATGGCGGAGCGCTGGAAATTCTCCTCGTTCGTCGTCTTCGGGTTCTTCCTCTCGATGTTCACCTACCCGATCTTCGCCAACTGGGTGTGGGGCGGCGGCTGGCTCTCCCAGCTCGGCAAGAACTTCGGTCTGGGTCACGGCCACGTCGACTTCGCGGGGTCATCGGTCGTTCACATGGTGGGCGGGGTGACGGCGCTCGCGGGGGCGATGGTGCTGGGGCCGCGCATCGGCAAATACAACAAGGACGGCTCGGCCAACCCGATCCCCGGCCACAACATCCCGATGGGTGTGCTCGGGTGCTTCATCCTGGCGTTCGGCTGGTTCGGCTTCAACCCGGGCAGCACGCTGGCAGGCGGCGATCTCCGCATCGCGGTCATCGCGGTCAACACGATGCTGGCCTCCGCGTCGGGCGCGATCTTCGCGATGCTCTACATGTGGGGGAAGTACGGCAAGCCCGACCCGAGCATGATGGTCAACGGCATGCTCGCGGGTCTCGTCGCGATCACGGCGCCCTGCGGCTTCGTGTCGAGCTTCTGGGCCTTCGTGATCGGCGCGATTTCCGGCGTGCTCGTCTGCTGGGCCGCCGTCTTCATCGAGACGGTGATGAGGATCGACGATCCGGTCGGCGCGATCGCCGTCCATGGCGTCAACGGCGCCTGGGGCGTGCTGAGCCTCGGCCTCTTCTCCGATGGCACGTACGGCGACGGCTTCAACGGCGTCGAGGGCACGGTGCGAGGCCTCCTCTACGGGGGCGGCAGCCAGCTCGTGGCGCAGCTCATCGGCACGGTCACGTGCTTCGGGTTCATCTTTGGGGCCTCGTGGGCCTTCTTCAAGGCGTACGACGTCGTCTTCGGCATGCGCGTCAGTCCCGAGGTCGAGCTCGAGGGCCTCGATGTGCCGGAGATGGGCGTGCACGGCTACCCCGAGGTGCACGGGCCGGCGACGCTCGTGCACTCGATGGGCCTCTCGGGCGTGAGGGCGCCGGCCCTGCCCGTGATCGCGCCCGAGCGGGGGCGGTGACCGATGCACGGCGGCGGCGAAGCCCCGATGTATACTCCCCGCCGAAGATCCAGGTCGAGGTCGGCGAGGAACGCACGTCGACGCTCAGGAGAGTCCCGATGACCCGATGGCTCGGAGCGATAGTCGTGGCGGTCGGCCTCGTCGCCGCCGGAACCCCCGCGTATGCGCAGGCGAAGCCCGACGAAACGGCGAAGCCGGCCGAGAAGCCGAAGACCCTGTGGGAGGAAACCACCCTCTTCGCCTACATCGAGAACAGCTACGTGTGGAACATGGCGCCCACCGGCCGCGGCAATCACAACGAGTTGCGGCTCTACGACTTCAACGGCAACTACACGTTCAACATCGCCGAGCTCAGCCTCAAGAAGGACCCGTCGGAGCGCTATCCGTTCGGCGGGGGCCTCGTCGTCACCGCCGGCATCGACTCGCAGAAGAACCACGCGCTCGGTATCTTCCGCGACAGCGACGACGCGTTCCCGTTCCGCAACACGGAGAAGTTCGACCTGGAGGAAGCGTACGGGTCGTACGCGATCCCACTCGGCAATGGCCTCACCGTGAAGGCGGGGAAGTTCGTGACGCTGCTCGGCTACGAGGTCATCGAGTCCCCCAACAATCTGAACTTCTCGCGATCGTTCCTTTTCACGTTCGCGATCCCGCTCACCCATGTGGGGGCGCTGGCCTCTTACTCGCCGCTACCGTGGCTCTCGCTCACCGCGGGCCCCGTCGTGGGCTGGGACGTCGCGAAGGACAACAACGACCGGATGTCCGTCACGGGCCAGGTCGGCGTGAGCGCGATCAAGGACCTCGCGCTCAACCTCAACTGGATCACCGGCCCGGAGCAGAGCCACCAGAACACCAACCCCCGGACCGTGCTCGACCTGGTGAGCACCTACACCGGCGTCAAGAACGTCACGCTCGGTCTCAACGTCGACTACGGCTGGGAGCCGGACGAGGCGTCCCTGGCCGCCGCGGCGACGCGGCGGAACAACGACGCGCACTGGTGGGGCTGGGCCGGTTACGCCGCCTACGACTGGACCGAGAAGCTGCGCTCGGCGCTCAGGCTCGAGTACTTCAAGGACGTCGAGGGTGTCCGCACGCTCGCGGTCGCCGCGGGGACGCCGGTCGAGCTCTACAGCGTCACGGCGACCCTCCAGTACAAGATCTGGAAGGGCCTGGTCGGGCGGCTCGAATACCGGCACGACGACGCGAACCGCAAGGTGTTCTCGGTCCGCGCGCCGGGCCTGGTCCCGACGGCGGAGACCCAGGACACGCTCAGCGTGGCGTTCTACTACTCGTTCTTTTAACCGGCCTGTGATGACCATAGCGCGCATCCTCGCCGACGCGGTGCCCGGCCTGGTCGCCGAGCTTGCGGCGGCGCGGTCCGAGCGGTTGTACCGCGAGGCGCTCGAGCTGCTCGAGCGGCCGCTGCTGGCGCACCTGCTCGCGTCGACGGGCGGCAACCAGCTGCGCGCGGCCCGCATGCTCGGGCTCAACCGCAACACGCTCCGCAAGCGGTGCCGCATGCTCGGGCTCACGCTGCCGCGCGCCGCCCGCCGCACGACGCAACCGGTCGCGTAACCCCCGGCCGCGTGGTCGAGCACTCCCCACCCGGGAATGCCACCGCCGGCGCGGCACGGCGCCCTTCTTGATCCGGGGTCGAGAATCCTGTATCAAGCGATTAATGCCGCCGAGTGGCTCTTCGCACGCATCGCCGGCGCCCGCGGGCGACCCCATCCGCGTCATGATCGCCAAGGTCGGCCTCGACGGTCACGACCGCGGGGCCAAGGTCGTGGCGCGCTCCCTGCGCGACGCGGGCATGGACGTCGTGTACACGGGGCTCCACCGGACGCCCGAGGAAGTGGTGGCCGCCGCGGTGCAGGAAGACGTCGACGTGCTCGGCGTGAGCCTCCTCTCGGGCGCGCACCTGACGCTCATCCCGCGCGTCGTCGAGCTGATGCGCGAGGCTCACGCGGGCGACATGCTGCTCGTCGTCGGCGGCGTGATCCCCGACGAGGACGTGCCGGTGCTCACCGCGATGGGCGCGGCCGACGTGATCTTACAAGACACGCCACCCGAGGCGGTCGCGCGCCGCGTCCGCGAGCTCGTCGCCGCGCGGCAGCCGCGCTGACGGCGCAGGCGAGGCGAGTCTATGAGTGTCGACCTCACCGTGTGGCCGCCCCGCTACGACCGGGCCTACCGTCCGGATCCCGCCGCCGAGTACTGGTTCCCCGAGCTCGAGTGCTGCGACCCGGGCACGCGTGACGGACTGATCCTCGAAAAGCTGCGCCGCCAGGTGGAGTGGGCGTGGCGGCGGAGCCCGTTCTACCGGCGGAAGTGGGAGGCGGCGGGGGTGTCCCCGGCCACGCTCCACTCCCTCGACGATCTGGCGAAGTTTCCCGTCGTCCAGAAGGCCGAGCTGCGGCTCTCGCAGGCCGCGGCCCCGCCGTACGGCGAGTACCTGTGCATCGAGCCCGGCGAGGTCGCGCGCATCCACGGCACGAGCGGCACGACGGGTCGCCCGACCGTGTTCGGCATCGGGCGGGAGGACTGGGAGCGGATCGGCGAGGCGCACGCGCGCATCCTCTGGGGCGCGGGCCTCCGCCCCGACGACCGCGTGCTCATCGCCTCGTTCTTCAGCCTCTATCTGGGCTCGTGGGGAGCGCTCCGCGGCGTGGAGCGGCTCGGCGCGACGGCGTTCCCGTTCGGGGCGGGCGTCCCCGGCCAGACGCTCATGGCCGTCGAGTGGGCGCGCGAGCTCAAGCCGACGGCGTTCTACGGGACGCCCTCGTACGCGCTCCACTTCGCCGAGACGGCGCGACGCGAGGGGATCGATCCGGAGACCTTCGGCTTCCGCACCCTCTTCTTCTCGGGCGAGCCGGGCGCCGGCATTCCCGCGACGAAGCGGCTGATCGAGGAGACGTTCGGCGGGCGGTGCGTGGACATGGGGTCCATGGCCGAGATGACGCCGTGGATGACGAACGCCGAGTGCCGCGCGCGGACGGGCATGCACCTCTGGCAGGACCTCGTCTACACTCAGGTGTGCGATCCCGGGACGTTCGCGCCGCAGGGACCGGGGGCCGAGGGCACGCCCGTCTACACGCACCTCGAGCGCACGTCGCAGCCGATGATCCGCCTCGTCTCCGGCGACCTCGCCCGCTGGACGGACGCGCCGTGCCCGTGCGGGCGGACCTATCCGCGACTGCCGGACGGCCTCTACGGGCGCATCGACGACATGTTCATCGTCCGGGGCGAGAACATCTACCCGAGCGCGATCGAGGACACGCTGCGCGCGATCGAGGGGTTCGGCGGCGAGTTCCGCGTCGTCGTCTCGCGCCGCGAGACGATGGACGAGTTCGTGATCCACGCCGAGTACGCCCCGAGCCATGCCGACCCCGGGCTCCAGGGGAAGCTCCGCGCCACGATGACCGAGCGGCTCCGGGCCCGGCTCGGCGTCCACCCCGTCGTCGAGCTCGTGGCCGCGGGCGCGCTCCCGCGCACCGAGTTCAAGGCGCGGCGGGTCGTCGACGACCGCGACCTCTACCGTCGCTCCCTCCACGGGGCCAGGCCGTGACCGACGACGTCGACGCGCTCGCCCGCCAGGTCGTCGAGGGCTCGCCGCGCGCCACCGCGCGGGCCCTCACGTGGGTCGAGTCGGGCGGCCCCCGCGCGGAGGCGCTCGCGGCGCGCCTCTATCGCCACACCGGGCGCGCGCACGTGGTCGGCATCACCGGCGCGCCGGGAAGCGGCAAGAGCACGCTGGCCCGCGCCCTCGCGCGCGTCGCGCGTGGGCGCGGGAGGACGGTGGGGATCCTCGCGGTGGACCCGTCGTCGCCGTTCTCGGGCGGCGCGATCCTCGGCGACCGCATCCGGATGAACGACCTCGCCCTCGACCCCGGCGTGTTCATCCGCTCCATGGCCACGCGCGGCGCCCTCGGCGGCCTCTGCCGCGCCGCCGCCGACGCGATCGACGTCCTGGACGCCGCCGGCCGCTCGCTGATTCTCGTCGAGACGGTGGGGGTCGGGCAGGACGAGGTGGACGTGATGCGCGTGGCCCATACGGTCGTCGTCGTCAGCGTGCCGGGGCTCGGCGACGACGTCCAGGCGCTCAAGGCCGGCATTCTCGAGATCGCGGACCTCCACGTCGTGAACAAGGCGGACCGCGAGGGCGCCGACCGCACGATCGCCGAGCTTCGCGCGATGCTGACGCTGATGCCCCTGGTGGAGGAGACGTGGATGCCGCCCGTCCTCGGCGTCTCCGCCGCGCGCGAGGAGGGCATCGAGGCGATGGCCGACGCGCTCGAGGGGCACCTGGCGTACATGAAAACGAGCGGCGAGGCGGACCGGCGGCGACGCCGGATGGTCGCCGCGCGGGTGCTGCGGATCGCCCAGGACCTCGTCGCCGCAACCCTGCTCCGGCCCGACGCGCTCGAGGCGCAGGGAAGCGAGGCGACGACGCTGCTCGACCGGGTGCTGCGCCGCGAGGTGACGCCCCACGCCTACGCCCGGGCGCTGCTGACCCGCATGGGAGAAAGGACCCCCGATGTTTGACCCCGACGCGATAGAGCGGATCCGGATGATGCGGCGCGACTGGGAGGCGAACGAGCTCTCCCAGTTCCTCCTACGACAGCCCGAGTCCCGAAGCGAGTACCGCACCGCCTCGGGGCTGCCCGTCGAGCGCGTCTACACGCCCGCCGACATCGCCGACACGCGCTTCGAGGAGATCGGTCTGCCCGGCGGCTACCCGTTCACGCGCGGCCCGTACCCGACGATGTATCGGGGACGGCTCTGGACGATGCGGCAGATCGCGGGCTACGGGACGGGCAGCGACACGAACAAGCGCTTTCGCTATCTGATCGGCGCGGGACAAACCGGACTGTCGGTCGACTTCGACATGCCGACGCTCATGGGCTACGACTCGGACGACCCGAAGGCGCTCGGCGAGGTCGGGCGGGAGGGCGTCGCCGTGGACACCCTCGACGACGTCGAGGCGCTCTTCGAGGGGATCGACCTCGAGCGCATCTCCGTCTCGATGACGATCAACCCGACCGCCTGGATCCTGCTCGCCATGTACGTGGCGCTCGGGGAGGCGCGGGGGAACGACCCGAACCGGCTCTCGGGCACCTGCCAGACCGACATCCTGAAGGAGTACGTCGCGCAGAAGGAGTGGATCTTCCCGATCCGCCCGTCCCTCCGGCTCGTCCGGGACATGATCGTCTACAGCGCCGAGCACATGGCGCGCTACAACCCGATCAACATCAGCGGCTACCACATCTCGGAAGCCGGGGCGACGTCGGTGCAGGAGGTGGCGTTCACGATGGCGAACGCCATCGCCTACGTCGAAGAGGTCACGCGTGCGGGCGTCCCGGTGGACCGGTTCGCGCCGCGCCTGGCGTTCTACTTCATCGCCCAGGCGGACTTCTTCGAGGAGGTCGCGAAGTTCCGCGCCGCGCGACGGACCTGGGCAAAGCTCATGAAGGAGCGGTTCGGCGCGACGAAGGCCGAGTCCATGCGGCTCCGCTTCCACTGCCAGACCGCCGCGGCCACGCTGACGAAGGCGCAGCCGATGAACAACATCGTGCGCACCGCGCTCCAGGCGCTCTCGGCGGTGCTCGGCGGCGCCCAGTCGCTGCACACCAACGGGCTCGACGAGGCGTACGCGATCCCGTCGGAGCTCGCGATGAAGATCGCGCTCCGCACCCAGCAGATCCTCGCCGACGAGACGCGCGTGACGAGCGTGGCGGATCCGCTCGGGGGGTCGTACTACGTCGAGGCGTTGACCAACCGGATCGAGGCCGAGGTGGCGGCGATTCTCAGGAAGGTCGACGCGCTGGGCGGCACGGTGAAGGCGATCGAGGAGGGATACTTCCAGCGCGAGATCGCGGACTCCGCGTACGAGCAGGCGCGCCGCCGGGCCTCGGGCGCCGAGCCCGTGATCGGCGTGAACAAGTTCGTCGAGCCGCCCCAGCCGGGCGCCCTCGAGATCCACCGGGTGGACCCCGCGGTGGAGGCGCGACAGATCGCGCGGCTCCGCGCCGCGCGGGCCGCGCGCGACCCCGCGCGCGTCGCCGCGCTGCTCGACCGGCTGGCCCGCGAGGCGGCCGACCCTGCGG
The DNA here is from genome assembly GCA_001914535.1 of Candidatus Rokubacteria bacterium 13_2_20CM_69_15_1. GTDB lineage: Bacteria > Methylomirabilota > Methylomirabilia > Rokubacteriales > CSP1-6 > 20CM-2-70-11. Next base: position 3,365 of record MNCR01000105.1, on the reverse strand, counting down.
TCAATCTGATGCCGGTGACGATCGAGCTCGTGAAGGCGCGCGCCTCGATGGGCGAGATCGTGGCCCGGCTGCGTGAGGTGTGGGGGCAGTATGTCGAGACACCCGTTTTCTAGGGAAGGAGGGGTTCCATGAACATCGCGAGCATTCTGGCGACGAAAGGCGACATGGCGCACACGGCCCGCCCCGAGCAATCGATCCGGGAGGCGCTCGGGCTCCTCGCGCAGCACAACGTCGGCGCGCTCATCGTCGTGAACGACGCGGGCCGGCCCGTCGGGATCCTGTCGGAGCGCGACGTCGTGCGCGAGGCGGCGAGCAACGAGCGCGTGTTCGGGATGAAGGTCGCCGAGATCATGACCCGCGACGTCATCACCGGGTCGCCGCACGACGACCTCATGACCGTGGCCCACACGATGACCGAGAAGCGGATCCGCCACCTGCCGGTGGTCGACAAGGGGCGGCTCGTCGGCATCGTGTCCATCGGCGACATCGTCAAGACCCAGCGCGATCAATTCCAGGGCGAGCTCGACACGCTCCAGGCGCAGCTCCTCGGCGACGAGGCGCGCCGGAGCCCTTGATGGGGAAGCCGGGGACCCCGGACGCGCCCCTGCGTGTCGCGATCATCGGAGCGGGGCCCACCGGCTACTACGCGGCCGACCACCTGCTCCGGCAGGACCGCGTCACGGTCGAGGTGGACATGTACGACCGGCTCCCGACGCCGTACGGCCTCGTCCGGCTCGGCGTCGCGCCGGACCATCAGAAGATCAAGTCGGTCACGGCCCTGTTCGACAAGGTGGCCGCCCATCCGCGCTTTCGCTTCTTCGGCGGCGTCGAGTTCGGCAAGGACCTGACGCTCACCGATTTCCGGGCCCACTACCACCAGATCCTCTACTGCACGGGCGCTCAGACCGATCGGCGTATGGGGATTCCGGGCGAGGACCTGCGCGGGAGCCACCCCGCGACGGAGTTCGTCGCCTGGTACAACGGCCACCCCGATTACCGTGACTCGGAGTTCGACCTTTCCGTCGAGCGCGCCGTGGTCGTCGGCGTGGGCAACGTCGCCGTGGACGTGGCGCGGATCCTCTGTCGGACCCGCGAGGAGCTGGCGACGACCGACATCGCGGACTACGCGCTGGAGGCGCTCTCCCGGAGCCGGATCAAGGAGGTCTACCTCCTCGGGCGGCGCGGCCCGGCCCAGGCCGCCTTCACGAACCCGGAGATCAAGGAGCTGGGCGAGCTGGCGGGCGCCGACATCGAGGTCCGCCCCGACGAAGTCGAGCTCGACCCGCTGAGCCGCGCGGCCCTCGAGCGGAGCCACGACCGGGCCACGGCGAAGAAAGTGGAGATCCTGCAGGGCTACGCAGTCCGCCGGCCCGCCGGCAAGGGGCGCAAGCTGATCGTTCGCTTCCTCGTCTCGCCGGTGGAGCTCCTGGGCGACGCGGCGGGCCGCGTGGTGGGGATGCGCCTGGTCCGGAACGAGCTCGTGGCGACCCCGACGGGAGCGCTCCAGCCGCGCCCGACGAACCGGTTCGAGGAGCTCTCGGTCGGGCTCGTCTTCCGATCGGTCGGCTATCGCGGCGTGCCGCTGCCGGGCGTGCCCTTCAACGAGAGCTGGGGCGTCATCCTGAACGAGAAGGGACGAGTCCTCGATCCCGAGACCAAGCGGCCCGTCCGCGGCGAGTACGCCGCCGGCTGGATCAAGCGGGGGCCGACCGGCGTCATCGGGACCAACAAGCCCGACGCGGCCGAGACCGTGCAGTGCATGTTCGAGGACCTGGCGAAGGGTGATGTCCTCCAGCCCGCCCACCCCGACGCCGCCTCCGCCGAGGCGCTCGTCCGCCAGCGGCGGCCCGGCTACGTCTCCTACCAGGACTGGCTCAAGCTCAACGAGCTGGAGGTCGCCCGCGGGCGGGCCCAGGGCCGGCCCCGGGTCAAATTCACGCGGGTCGAGGAGATGCTGGCCGCGCTTCAGCGCTGAGACCGATATTCGGAAACGCGACCCGCAATGTGAGCCGCACCCGCACAATCTGCTACACTGGCTTAGGTTTCCATCACATAGGTTTCCGTAACAATTGGGGGTGGCGTGGCTCAACAAGAGTCGATCTCCGTCCTGCAGGAGCGGCTGGCCTACGAGCAGCGGGTGGTCCAGGTCGTCGACCGCATCCACTCGGCCAAGAGCCTCGACTCGATCTTCCTCGAGCTCCAGGGCGACATCGTGGCACTGCTCGGCGCCGAACGGATGACCCTCTACGCCGTCGACCCGGACCGGAAAGAGATGTACTCGAGGTTCCTCGACATCCGCACGGTCAACGACATCCGGCTCCCGGTCAACGAGCAGTCGATCGCGGGCTTCGTGGCGGCGACCGGCAAGGTCGTCAACATCGTCGACGCGTACGAGAAGGCCGAGCTGGCGCGGGTCTCGCCCACCCTCAGCTTCGACGGCTCCTGGGACAAGAAGACCGGCTTTCGGACGCGGCAGATCCTCGCGATGCCGATCACGCACGACGGGCGGACCATCGGCGTCATCCAGCTCCTCAACAAGAAGAAGGGGCCCCGATTCACGAAAGAGGACGAGGCCGGGGCCGGCCGGATCGCGAAGACGCTCGGCATCGCCTTCAACAACCAGAACCAGCTCCAACAGAGCCGGCCGAAGACGAAGTTCGACTACCTCCTCGGGCAGCAGCGCGTCACCCAGCAGGAGCTCAACTCCGCAATCGCCGAGTCGCGCCGCCGCCAGGTCGACGTCGAGTCGCTCCTGGTCGAGCAGTACAAGGTTCCGAAGGCCGAGCTCGGCACCTCGCTCTCCCAGTACTACGGGTGTCCGTTCGTCGAGTTCGACGAGAAGATCGTTCCGCCGCCGGACCTCATGCGGCACCTGAAGCTCGAGTACCTCAAGCGGAACTTCTGGCTCCCGCTCAGACGCGAGGACAACGCGATCGTCGTCCTGATCGACAACCCTCAGGATCTTCAACGGGTAGACAGCGTGAGCCAGGCGCTGAAGAACCGGAAGATCAAGTGGGCGGTGGGTCTCCGGAAGGACATCCTCAGCTACCTCAACATCGGGGGCCCCGAGCCCAGCTCCAAGGAGGCGATCGGCAGCATCCTCGGCGAGCTCAAGGCCGAGGAGGCGACCGCCGAGAGCGACATGCTCGGGGGCGGCGAGGTCTCCGGGGGTGAGGTCGACGAAAACGACAGCGCGGTGATCCGGCTCGCCAATCAGGTCATCATGGACGCCTACAAGGCGCGCGCCTCGGACATCCACATCGAGCCGTATGGCATGCAGAAGGACACGGTGGTCCGGTTCCGGGTCGACGGCAGCTGCTCCGAGTACCAGAAGATCCCCGGCGCTTTCCGCCGCGCGATCGTCA
>MNCR01000099.1 GCA_001914535.1 Candidatus Rokubacteria bacterium 13_2_20CM_69_15_1 | reverse complement strand
CCGTCATCGGGCGCGCCGTCCGGCGAGGCGAGGCGCGCGGGAAGGCCTTCGTACTCGCCGCGGCGGAGCGGCCGCGGCGTCTCGCGTCCCGGCCGCGTGGCGGCCCGGCCGTAGTAGTAGACGGGCAGCGCGTGGCGGTCGCCGATCGCCCGTCCCACACGCCGAGCCAGGGCGACCGTCTGGTCCATCGTGACGCCGGCGAGCGGCACGAACGGGAGCACGTCGAGGGCGCCGACGCGAGGGTGGATGCCCCGGTGGTCGCGCATGTCGAGCAGCGCGACGACGCGCGCGGCCAGGGCGAGCGCGGCGGCTTCGACCGCGTCGGGGGCGCCGAGGAAGGAGATGACCGAGCGATGGTGGTCGGGATCGGCGTGAAGCGCGGCGAGCGTGACGCCGGGGACGGCGCGGATCGCGGCGGCGAGCGACTCGATCCGGTCGCGGTCGCGGCCCTCGCTCACGTTCGGCACGCACTCGACGAGCGGTGCGGCCGGCGCCGCGGCGGCGGTGTCCGGCATGCGGTGTATACTACTCGGCGGCATGCCGTTCCTGCCAATCGGCAAGCATCGTGCCGAGACGCTGCAGGCGATCTTCGACAAGCACCCGCTCCGGGATCCCCGCGTCGTCGTCGGTCCGAGAGTCGGTGAAGACGCTGCGGTCATCGACATGGGCGACCGCTATCTCGTGGCGACGACGGATCCGATCACCTTCGCCACGGACGAGATCGGCTGGTACGCGGTCCAGGTCAACGCCAATGACATCGCCGTGCGGGGGGCGCGCCCGCGCTGGTTCCTCGCGACGCTCCTGCTGCCGCCGCGGACGACCACCGAGGCGTCGGTTGCGGCGCTCTTCGCGGAGCTCCACGCGGCGTGCGACGAGCTCGACGTGGCGCTCGTCGGCGGTCACACGGAGATCACGCACGGCCTCGACCGCCCGATCGTCGTCGGCACGATGCTCGGGGAGGTCGCGAAGGAGCGGCTCGTCACGACGGGCGGCGCGCGCGTCGGCGACGCTGTCGTGCTGACCAAGGGCGTCCCGCTCGAGGGTGCGGCGATCATCGCGCGCGAAAAGGAGGCCGAGCTGCGCGGCCGCGGCGTCCCCGCGACGGTGATTCGCAGGGCCAAAGGGTTTCTCCGGGCGCCCGGGCTCAGCGTCCTCCCCGAGGTCGAGATCGCGTGCGAGCTCGCAACGGTGCACGCGATGCACGATCCGACGGAGGGCGGGATCGCCACGGCGCTCGTCGAGCTGGCGGACGCGGCCGGGGTCGGGCTCCGGATCGACCGGGATCGGATCATGGTGCTCCCCGAGGCTCGGATGCTCTGCGAGGCGTTCGGCCTGGACCCGCTCGGCACGATCGCGTCGGGCGCGTTGCTCATGACACTGGCACCCGCCGACGCCTCCGTCGTCATCCACGCGCTCGCCCGCGAGTCGATCGACTGCCACTTCATCGGCCAGGTCGTCGAGCGCCAGCAGGGCGTCGTCCTCGTGGCCGGCAGCCGGCAGGAGCCGATGCCGGTGTTCCCCCAGGACGAGATCTCGAAGCTCTTCGCGGAAGCCTCCTGACCGTGCCCCAGATCGGTTATTCCCACCGGCCCGTCGCGCTCGGCATCCGGGGTATGGTGGCCGCCGCTCATCCGCTCGCGACGCTGGCGGGTGTCCAGACGCTCGTGTCGGGCGGGACGGCGGCCGACGCGGCCGTCGCCGTCAACGGTGTGCTTGCCGTGACGCAGCCCAACATGTGCGGGCTCGGCGGTGACCTCTTCTGCCTCTACTACGAGGCGGCGACGGGCCGCGTGCACTTCCTGAACGGCAGCGGCCGCTCCGGTTCGCGCGCGAGCGTCGGCGAGCTCGCCCGGCGCGGCCTGGACCGGCTGCCGGTGATCGGCCCGCCGACGGTCAGCGTGCCGGGCTGCATCCGCGCGTGGTCGATGCTGCTCGAGCGCTTCGGGACGCGATCGCTCGGCGACCTGCTGGAGCCCGCGATCAGCGCCGCGGGCGGCTTCCCGATCTCCTCGCTCGTCAGCCAGGCGATCCACGAGTACCTGTCCGTCACGCCGGATCCCGAGTGGCACCGGGTCTTCGCGCCGGGCGGCCGCGCGCCCGCGCCCGGCGAGCGGTTCGCCCAGCCGGAGCTCGCCCGCACCCTCCGAGACCTCGCGGCGGTCGGGCCCGACCTCTTCTACACGGGGCGCGTCGGCCAGGCGATCGCGCGGCGGCTCGAGCGCGACGGGTTCCTCACGGCCGAGGACCTCGCCGGCCACACCGGCGAGTGGGGCGAGCCGCTCTCGACGACCTATCGCGGCCTCCGCGTCTTCGAGACTCCGCCGCCGACGCAGGGGCTCGCGGCGCTGCTCGCGCTCAACCTGCTCGAGGGCTTCCCGCTCGCGACGCTCAAGATCCACTCGGTCGAGCACCTCCACCTGCTCCTCGAGATGGTGAAGCTCGCCTACGCCGACCGCGACCGGTGGATCGGCGACCCGGCCCACGCGCGCCTGCCCGTGGAGGCGTTGCTCTCGAAGGAGTACGCCGCGCGCCGCCGCACGCAGTTCAACCCGAAGAAGGCGCAGTCGTTCGCGTTCGGCGACCCCGAGGGCGACACGACGGGGTTCGTGGTCGCCGACCCGGCCGGCAACGTGATCAGCGTGATCCAGAGCCTCTTCAACGGGTTCGGCTCCGGGGTCGTCGTGCCGGACACGGGCGTGACGCTCCAGAACCGCGGCCGGCACTTCAACCTTGACCCGTCGCATCCCGCCGGGCTCGTGCCTGGCAAGCGCCCCTTCCACACGCTCATCGCGTCCATCGCGATGCGAGACGACCGGCCCGCGATGGCGTTCGCGACGATGGGCGGCAACGGCCAGGCCATGTTCCACGCGCAGGTGCTGACCAACGTCTTCGACTACCACCTGGACATCCAGGAGGCGATCGAGCGGCCACGCTTCCTCATCGGCGCGTTCCTGCCCGACGAGCCGGCGGATACGACCCACATCGAGGCGCGCGTGCCCCGCAGCGTCCGGGCCACGCTGGCCCGCCGGGGACATCACGTGAAGGAGGCGCCGGACTTCTTCACCCGGGTCGGCCACGCCCACGGGATCGTCTTCCGCGACGGCACGCTCATGGGCGGTGCCGATCCGCGCGGCGACGGCGTGGCGCTGGGATTCTAGTGTTCCGTGCTTTCAGTCCTGTCATGAGCCCACGCGCACGCGTGCCCGTCGTCGCCACGCGAGCGCGGCGGGCGTGGCGAAGCCCGGGTGCCCGCCGCTTCAAGTGGTTCCTCGTCCTGCTGACGCTCGCCGCGTGTCCAGCGGCGGCGGCCGACTGGGGCCTGATCACGCCGGGCCGGACCACGATCGAGGCCGTGCGCGCGCGCTACGGCCAGCCGACGACGATCGAGGCGAAGAAGGTCGACAGCTACGACACGGTGCAGTGGATCTACGAGGGCGCGCAGGCGCCGGTGGGGATGTCCCGGATGACCGTGGACTTCGGCCTTCTCACGGCGCAGGGCTACAAGGCGGACGTCGTCCGGGACTTCCGGCTCGACACCAAGCCTGCCTCGTTCAACAAGAAGCTCGTCCTCGACGGTTGGGGCGAACCGTCCAAGGTCGGCAAGGACGGTGACTTCGAGATCTTTCTCTACGAGGACGGGCTGCTCGTCTATTTCGACAAGAGCGGCTGGAACGTCCTGACGATGGTCTTCACGGTGCCTCAGCCCACGTCCGCGCCGGACGCCAGGCCGGCGCCTCCACCCCCTCAGCGGTGAAGGACGAAGATCTGCGCCGGGTCGGTCTCCGGCCGTAGCTCCACGTAGCCGCGCGGGCCCCGCCACTCGAACCACCGGTCGCTCAGGAGCTCGTGCATCCGGTAGGGCTGGCGCTCACCGATGCCGAGCTCGGCGATCGGCACGTCCACCGTGGACGCCTGGATGCCGACCGGATCCACGCTGGCCGCGACGAGGACGACGTTGTCCCGCTCCGGAGTCATCTTGCCGTAGAACAGCACGTGCGGGTTGTCCGCGGTGTAAAACCTCAGATTGGAATATCGCTGGAGGGCGCGGTTCTCGCGACGGATTCGGTTGACGCGCGTGATGAAGTCCACGAGGTTGCCGGGAGCGTTCCAGTCGCGCCGCTTCAGCTCGTACTTCTCCGAGTCGAGGTACTCCTCCGACCCCGGGGCCGCGGGCGTGTTCTCGCAGAGCTCGTAGCCTGAGTAGATGCCGTAGAGCGAGGAGAGCGTCGCGGCCAGCACGAGCCGCAGCTTGAACGCAGGCCGTCCGCCCTTCTGGAGCGTCTCGGGCAGGATGTCGGGGGTGTTGGGCCAGAGGTGACCGCGCAGAAAATCCGCCACGGGCGGCGTGGTGATCTCTGTGAGGTAGTCGATCAGTTCGTGTTTCTCGTTCCGCCACGTGAAGTAGGTGTACGACTGGGTGAAGCCCGCCTTCGCGAGCGCCTTCATCATCTTGGGCCGTGTGAACGCCTCGGCGAGGAAGATGACGTCCGGGTAGGCGTCGTGGACCTCGCGGATCAGCCATGCCCAGAACTTCACCGGCTTGGTGTGGGGATTGTCGACGCGGAAGGCGCGGACACCGCGGGCGGCCCAGAACGCGACGATCCCCCGCATCTCCTGCCAGAGCGGCGCGGGCTCGGCGCAGAGGAAGTCGATCGGGTAGACGTCCTGGTATTTCTTCGGCGGGTTCTCGGCGTACTTGATGGTCCCGTCGGGCCGGTGGAAGAACCACTCCGGGTGCTGGGACACCCACGGGTGGTCTGGCGAGCACTGGATCGCGAAGTCGAGCGCCACCTCGAGCCCGAGGCTCCGGGCGCGCTCGACGAACCGGTCGAAGTCGCCGAGCGTGCCGAGCTCCGGGTGGACGGCCGTGTGGCCGCCCTCTTCACTCCCGATCGCCCAGGGACTGCCCGGATCGCCGGGCTCGGCCACGAGCGCGTTGTTCTTACCCTTACGGTTTGTGCGCCCGATCGGGTGGATCGGCGGCAGGTAGACGACGTCGAAGCCCATCGCCGCCGCCCGCTCGAGCTGCGCCTCGGCGTCCTTGAACGTCCCGCTGGAGCGCGGGAAGAATTCGTACCATGCCGCGAAACGCGCGCGCTCGCGGTCGGCGACCACCTCGAACTCCTGCTCGCCCCGGGTGGCGTCCGTCCGGTCGAGGTGGCGTTCCATGAGCCGGACCAGCGGCTCCTGGCCGGCGAGCGCGACCGCCTCGTCCTGGCCTGGCGTCCCTTCGATCCGCTGCGCGGATTTCGCGAGGGCGCGCGCGTCCTCGCCGGCCGCACGCGCGGCCGCCGCGCGGATCAGCGCGAGCCCTTCCCGGAGCTCGCTCGCGAGGCCCTGCCGTGCCGCGTGACGCTTGGCCAGGTCGGCGAGCCAGGAGCGGTACGGATCGGCGAGCGCCTCGATCGTGAAGCTCCACCGCCCCACGGCGTCGAGCCGGAACGCGCCTGCCCAGCGGTCGTTGTCGACGTGGCGCATCGGTGTCTCGCGCCACGCGGTCTCGCTCGCGCGCCGGTACTTCAGGGACACGACGAGGGCGTCGTGACCCTCTTTGAAGACGTCGGCGGTCACCTCGAGCATGGCGCCGACCTCACGCTTGACCGGATAGCGGCCGCCGTCGACGGCGGGCTCGACGGCCTCGATCACGACGGTGCGGCGCGGATGGCCGAGCGCGTCGCCCGGCGCTCTCACGCCGGAAGCTCGAAGCCGAGCGCGACGGCGAGCGGGTGGAGCCCGACGCGCGCCTCGGGGTGGGCGCCCCACAGCTCGAAGAACCGGTTCTGCGTGGCCCAGTGCCCGTACCGGAGGCCGAGCGCGCGCGCCCCCTGGATCAAGGCGACCGCGGCGGCGACGCGCTCGGCCGTGGGCGCCTCGGCGACCGCGTCGAGCGCCCGCCGGACCGCTCGGTGCATCGCGAAGCGCGCGGGGAGCAGGTCGAGCTCGACGCCAAGCGTCTTCGCCTCGGCGACGATCTCGAGCACACGCTCCGGGATGGCGGTGAGCGCGTCGAGGTGCTCGAGCTCGTCGTACGCCTGCTGCTCGAGCACGTGCCGTGCGACGAGCCGGAACGGTTCGGGGATCGGGACGTCCACCTGGCGGAGATAGTGCACGAGCTTCCGGTTCTCCTCCCAGATGCGACGGTACGTCTCCTCGTGCCGGTCGAGCACGGCGCGGATGACGCTCGCGAGCACGCGCCGCCGCTCGTCGAGGAACAGGTGGGCCAGCGAGAAGGGCTCGCCGGGGAAGTACTCGTCCATTCCGCGGACGACGTCGGCCACGCCGAGCTCGCGGGAACGCCGCAGGAGGTCTGCCTTCATCGCGTCGTAGGTCGCCGGGTCCTCCCACGCGCGGATCCCGCAGGTGAAGTCGTGGCCTCCATAGTGGACGAGGGCGTACATGGTCTCGCGCGTCTCGCCCGTCGCCTCCGCGCGTACGCGGACGTGGGCGATGCGGAGCGCGGTGGAGTCGGAGGCGTGGCGCGCCTCGTCGAGGCGCTCGACCCGGTAGGCGTAGATGCGCGCGTCGGCCGGGTGCTCGTCGAAGAGCCCGGTGATCGCGTAGTGGGCGATGACGCGACGAAGCTCCACCGCCGTCGGGCTGACGAGCTTGCGGTAGACTTCGCCGCCCTCGCGCAACTCGGGGACGTTGCTCGGCGCGGCCTCGAGGCGGCGGACGAACTCCGGCTCGAGCCGGCCGCCGCCGAGGTCGGCGAGGTACTGGAGAGCCATCGCGGCGTAGCGGAGGATCTGGACGGGCTCGAGGCCGGAGATCTCGTCGAAGAACCAGCCGCACGAGGTGTACATGAGCAGCCGATGACGCTGCAGCTCGAGGAGGCGCCGGGTCTCGACACGGGCCACCGGGTCGAGCGGCGTGCGCTGGTGCGCCGCGAAGAACGTGTCGAGCCGCTCAGGGTCCGGGTCGAGGATCACGTTGATGTAGGCGTCGCGCGCGGCCCACGGGTCCTTGAGGTATGCGCCCGCGCGCGCCTCGAAGAACGGATCGAGCTGGTCGCGCAGCCAGTCCAAGGCCTCCCGCAGGGGCGCGCGCCACCGCTGGTGCCAGTCGCTCCGGGTCCGGCAGCCACAGTCGGCGCGCCAGCGCTCGACGCCGTGGGCGCAGCTCCACGAGGTGCGCTCGTGGATTTCCACCTCGTCGGTGGGCGGGTGCGCGGCCAGGAAGGCGCCGTAGTTGGTGAGCGTGACGGTCCCCTCTGCCGCGATCTGGCGGACCGCCGCCGCGAGCGCCATCTCGCCGAAGCGGCGGTGGTGGCCGTACGACTCGCCGTCGGTCGCGCAGTGGACGAGCTGCGGCCGATCGGGCGCGTCCGTGAAGGCGGCCTGGAGCCAGGCGACGAGGTGCTCGCTCCGCTCGAGGAGGTTCTCGAACGCGATCCCCCGCGAGATCGGCGCGTGATAGAAGAAGAGCGCGAGCTCGAGCCCGCGCGGGCCCCGCCAGCGGTAGGCGCGGCTCGTGTCCACGTGGTCGTTGACCTCCTCCCACGCCTCCACGCCCAGCGGACGCACGCGCCACGCCTGGTGCGGCGCCAGAATCGTGAACCTGAGTCCGGCCTCGGCGAGCACCTCGAGCGTCTCGTTGTCGACGGCCGTCTCCGGCAGCCAGCAGCCCTCGGGCTCGCGGCCGAAGCGCGCCCGGAAGTCCTCGACGCCCCACCGGACCTGCGTCACCTTGTCGCGGCGAAGCGCCAACGGCATGATCATATGGTTGTAGACCTGGGCGATGGCGTTGCCGTGGCCGCCCCGCGCGGTCGCGCTCGCCCGGTCCGCCGCGACGATCTTGGTGTAGACGTCGGGCCGGTGTCGGTGGAGCCAGGCCAGGAGTGTGGGACCCGCGTTGAACGAGATCTGTTCGAAGTTGTTGACGATGTCGAGGATGCGATTCTGGCCGTCCACCCGCCGCGCGGCCGTGTTGGGCGCGTAGCACTCGGCGGTGACCCGCTCGTTCCAGTCGTGGAACGGCGCTGCCGAGTCCTGCACCTCGACGGATTCGAGCCAGGGGTTCTCGCGGGGCGGCTGGTAGAAGTGGCCGTGGACGACGATCGCGCGGGTCAAAATTCCTCGAGGCCCCGCAGGAAATCCCGCCGGCCGCCGCGTGGCACCACCACGAGCCCGGACCGGTCGACGTGGAACCGCCGGCCGTCCCGCACGGGGTCCATCCCGATCTCGGTGTCCGCGGGGATGATGTTGAAGCGGTCGATGATCGCGCGCCGGAGATGTGCGCCCTTGCCCACCGTCGTGTGGTCCATGACGATCGAGTCCTCGATGACCGCGCCCTCGTTCACCCAGACGCTGCGGCCGAGGATCGAGTTGCGGATGGTCGCGCGCTTGACGAGCGACGCCTCACCGATCTGGGCGTTGTCGACGTCCCCGCCGATGAACCGCGCGGCCGGGCCGGGGTGATGCGCACTCCGGACCGGCCAGGTGCGGTTGTCGAGGTCGAAGCGCGGCGACTCGCCGAGGAGGTCCATGTGGGCCTCCCAGTAGGCCTCGATCGTGCCGACGTCGCGCCAGTAGTCCTGCTCCTCGTACGGTTTCACCCCCGGCACGTCGTTCGTCTGGAAGTCGTAGGCGTACACGCGCCTGCCCGGCACGAGCTCGGGGATGATCGAGCGGCCGAAGTCGTGGTCGGTGGAGCGCCGCGCGTCGGCGAGGAGCGCATCGACGAGCGCCTGGCGGGAGAAGAGATAGTTGCCCATCGAGACGAGGGCGCGGGCCGGGTCATCGGGCATGGGCGACGGCGTGGCCGGCTTCTCGGCGAACTCGATGACGCTCCCCTTGCGATCGACGCTCAGCACCCCGAAGGCGGACGCGTCCTCGATGGGCACCGGCCGCGCCGCGATCGTGACGTCGGCGCCCGTGCCCTGGTGGAACGCGAGCATCTGGGTCACGTCCATCCGGTAGATGTGGTCGGCGCCGAAGATCGCGATGACGTCGGCGTTGAAGTCGTCGATCAGATTCAGGTTCTGGAGCACGGCGTCGGCCGTCCCCCGGTACCAGCCCGACCCGGAGCGCATCTGCGGCGGGACGACCGTGACGAAGAAGTCCGGCAGCTGCCCGCTCGTCCGCCACGCGATGCGCAAGTGCTCGATGAGCGACTGCGACCTGTACTGGACGAGCACGTAGATCGACGCGAGCTCGGAGTTCATGAAGTTCGACAGCACGAAGTCGACGATCCGAAACCGCCCGCCGAACGGCACCGCCGGCTTGGACCGCTCGCGGGTGAGCGGCTGGAGCCGCTCACCCTTGCCGCCGGCCATGATCATCACGAGAACCCGGGCCCGCCGCGGCATCGCGCTCAGCCCCGCCCGGGAGGACCCATGCCCCACGCCGGATCGAGGTCGGGGAAGCAGAAATCCTCGCGTTCGAGCCGGCGCAGTGAGTGCGCATCGTCGGGGGAGAGCGGCTCGCCCGAGGCGAGCCCGCGCGCCATCTCGAAGAGGCGCTTGAACTCGGCGTAGTGCTCGGCCACGCGCCGTTCGGCGTAGTCGCGCGCGGTGCCCGTCGTGATCAGGAACGGCCAGTCGGACGCCTGGAGCAGCAGGAGCTCGCGCGTCGCCTGCGTGAGCGCGCGAGCGAGGTCGCCCTTCGGACCGCGCGCGGCTGCCAGGAGGGCCGCCCACTCGGCCTCGGCGCTGTAGATGCGGTCCCACGTCCACTCGGTATCGCGGTTCAGCCAGACACGGTGGTCGCCCCCCTCGCCCCAGCTGCCTTCGGGCAAGGCGAGCGTCGCGCGGGGCGGAACGCCGGCGAGCGCCTCGCTCAGCGTCGCCGCCGTCACGCCGACGCGCGCCATTTCGCGGGCGACCTGCTCGAGCCAGAGCGAGCCCTCGAACCACCAGTGACCGAACAGCTCGGCGTCGTAGGGCGAGCAGACGACCGCGGGGCCGCCGGCGCCGGCCGCGGCGAGCGTGGATTGCACGAGCTCGACGAAGTGGCGGGCCTGCAGGCCGACCTTCTGCACGGCGAGCGCGGGGTCGTACGCGACCTTGCGGCCGAGGTCGCCGGAGTTGTCCGTGATGCGCCAGAAGCGCAGGCCGCCGGGGAAGTGCTTCTTGTGGAACTCGAGGTACGCGTACTCGCCCGGGTAGCCGCGCTCGCGGCTCCAGACCTGGAGCGTGGTCTTCGGGTCGCGGATGAACGCGACCGTCGTGCCGGTGCCGCCGCGCGATGCGACCCGGTAGGGCGCGTAGGGCGAGCGCGCCTCGGTCCCCGGCACCGACGAAGCCGGCTCGTCCTGAGCTGCCTTGAACGGCATGAAGTCACGGTAGAGGAACATTGGACGGCCGGCCGAGACCAGGTGGGCGTCGGCGACGAAGAACTCGAGCCCGTGGGCGGCGAGCATCTCCTCGATCCCGGGCCGGACCCAGCGCACGCGGCCGCGCTCGCGCCCGGTCGGCGGCGTCCACTCGTACCGCGGCCGATAGGCGCACTCCGGGAGCCAGATGCCGCGGGGGGCCCGGCCGAAATGGCGACGGTGCGTCTCGACGGCGGTGCGGAGCTGGAGGTGGATGGACTCGTCGCGGCCGAGGAGCGGGAGGTACCCGTGGGTCGCGGCGCAGGTGATGATCTCGATGTGGCCGCCGCGCTGGAGCTCGGCGAACGTGCCGGGGATGTCGCCGCCGATCCGGCGATGCATTTCCCACATTCGCTCGTAGAATTCCTCCCAGAAGGAGGTGAGCCGGACGATCTCCTTGTTGCCGCCGCGGTCGAAGTGGTCCCGCGACTCCACGCAGGCACGCCGGACGTTCTCGTAGTAAAAGGAAAGTTCCGTCTGGAACTCCGGCGAGGCGAGCTGCTCGGTGAGGATCGGGGAAAGGTTGACCGTCCACTTGGGCGAGATGCCGTCGGCGACGAGGCGGTGGGCCGTCTCGAGCAGCGGCAGATAGCACTCGAACACCGCCTCGCAGAGCCAGTCGCTGCCGTGAGGCCACCGCCCGTGATTGAGTACCATCGGGAGGTGCGTGTGCAGGACCAGGGCGAACGGCGAGCCCATAGGTGGCTCATTGGAGCGTATGAACGTGCTGGGCGCAAGCGTTCGTGAGGACACGGCCACGTTCGCGGTCTGGGCGCCGCGCTGCCGATCGGTGGACGTCGCGATCGAGGGCCGGCGCCGGGAGCCGATGGCGCAGGGCGCGGACGGCGTATTCACCCTCACCCTGGGCGACGTGCCACCGGGCACGCGATACAAGTATAGGCTGGACGGCGAGCGGTTCCGTCCCGACCCGGTCTCACGCTGGCAGCCCGAGGGCGTGCACGGGGCCTCGACCGTGGTGGACCCGCAGCGCTTTCTCTGGACCGACGCGGACTTCCGCGGCCACGCGCCGGGCGACCTGGTCCTCTACGAGCTTCACGTGGGCTCGTTCACTCCGTCCGGCACGTTCGAAGCGATCATCCAGCACCTCCCCGCGCTCGCCGACCTCGGCGTGACCGCCATCGAGCTCATGCCCGTCGCCGAGTTCCCGGGCTCCCGCAACTGGGGCTACGACGGCGTCCACCTCTACGCGCCCCAGTCCACCTACGGCGGCCCGCGCGGGCTCCGTCGCCTGGTGGACGCATGCCATGCGGCCGGACTCTCGGTCGTCCTCGACGTCGTCTACAACCACCTCGGGCCCGAGGGCAACTACCTGGCAGAGTACGGGCCCTACTTCACCGATCGGGACGAGACGCCGTGGGGCCCTGCCGTGAACTTCGACGGCGAGGGGAGTCCTGGCGTCAGACGTCACGTCGTCGAGAACGGTCGCGTCTGGGTGAGCGAGTTTCACGTCGACGGCTTCCGCCTGGACGCGGTCCACGCGATCCACGACACGAGCCCGGTGCACATCCTGACCGAGTTCGCCCAGGCCGTCCGCGAGGAGGCCGCGCGCGCGGGGCGGCGCGTCCACGTGTTCGCCGAGTCCCACGACAACGATCGACGCCTCGTGCTGGGAACCGCCGAGGGTGGGCTGGGATTGGATGCGATCTGGTCGGACGACTTCCACCACGCGCTCCACCACCGACTCACCGGCGAGACGGCGAGCTACTACGGCGACTTTACGGGCGATCACCACCTGCCGCGCGCCATCGCCGAGGGGTTCGCGTTTCAGGGCGAGCCTTCGCGGTACTGGGGGCGCCAGCGTGGGACGGCGAGCCGCGACTTGCCCGCCGACCGCTTCGTGATCTTCGTCCAGAACCACGACCAGGTCGGCAACCGCCCGCAGGGCGAGCGTCTCGGCTCCCTGGTGCCGTTCGGGGCGGTGAAGCTCGCGGTGGGGCTGCTCTTCGTCGCGCCCGCAGTCCCGCTCCTCTTCATGGGCGAGGAGTATGGCGACACCGCGCCGTTCCTCTTCTTCACGTCGTTCCTCGATCGGGAGCTTGCCGAACGGGCGCGGCGTGGACGCCTCCAGGAGTTCGGCCGGTTCGGCTGGCGGGGGACGATTCCCGACCCGGGCGCGCCCGCGACGTTCGTCGCGTCGCGGCTCAACCACGCGCTCGCGTCGGCGCCGCGCCACCGCGCCTTGCGCGAGTACTATCGGCAGTGGCTCGCGCTCCGTCGCGCCCACCCCGCGCTCGGCGCGCGCCACAAGGATCTCGCGCGCGCCACGCTCGACGACGCCGTGCTCACGGTGACCCGCGCCACGCCGACGGGAGAGGAGATCCGTCTGATCGCGAACGTCGGCGCCGAGCCGCGGGCGTGGTCGCTGCCCGACACCGCGTGGCGCTTGCTGCTCGACAGCGACGCCACGGTCTTCGGGGGAACCGGCGCCGCGACGTCGCTCGCCGCGTACCAGCTCTTGCTGTACGAACGGCTGCAGTGATAGCGTCGGGAGCCGTGTCGCCAGCCCGAGCCCGGCCGACGCACGACTTCATCGACCAGATCCTGGCGCTCGATCCCGGCCGGCGCGGGATCGCGACGTTCTTCCGTCCCGGCGCGGCCCTCGCGGCGGCGCGCACGCTCCGCCGCGCCCGAGGCGTGCTGATCGTGACCGGCTTCGCCGTGAAGCCTGACACCCCCGAGACCGACGGGCCGCCGGGCGCCGCCGTGCTCGGCCGCGCGCTGCGGATCCTCGGCGCCCGCGTGCGCTACGTCACGGACCGCGTGAACGCGCCCATCGTGACCGCCGCGCTCACCGCGCTGGGCGAGCCCCCGGACATCGTCGTCCGCGGGGATGACCCGGACCTCGCGCACGACGTGCTCGCGGCGGAGCGACCGACGCATCTCGTGGCGATCGAGCGCCCGGGCCGGAACCGCGCCGGCGATTACCTGAGCATGCGCGGCGAGTCGGTCGCGGCGTGGAATGCGCCGCTCGACGCGCTGTTCATTAATAGGAGCCGCGGGGCCGGTTCCAACCGTGGGTGGCCTGAGACAGGCGCGCCCCGGCTCCGCATCGGTGGACAACCCGCACGCACGGGTGCGGCCCGGCTCCGTATCCGCGGACAACCCGCACGCCGAGGCGCGACCGCGCGCCGTCCGTGCACGATCGGCATCGGCGACGGGGGTAACGAGATCGGCATGGGCGTCGTGCGCGCGCGGCTCCGACGGCTCGGGCCTCTGGCCACGCGGATCGCGTCGGTCGTGGGCGTCGATCACCTCGTCGTGGCCGGCGTGTCGAACTGGGGCGGCTACGGAGTCGTCGCGTCGCTCTCGCGGCTCGCCCGGCGGGACCTTCTCCACACGCCCGAGCTCGAGCGGCGCTTGGTGGAGGCGTGCGTGGCGGCGGGGGCGTCGGACGGCGTCACCCGGCTGCACGAGCCTACGGTGGATGGATTGCCGATCGAGGTCCACGGGGCGGTCGTCGAGCTGCTCCGGTTGGCCGCGCGTTCGGGTATCATACCAGCATGAAAATCGCCGACGAGTATCGCGCCAAGCACCCGAAGTCGGCCGCGCTCTGGGAGCGCGCCCGCGCGGCGATCCCGGGCGGCGTCACACACGACATCCGCCACCTGACGCCGTTCCCGGTCTACGTCGAGCGCGCCCGGGCCACCCGCAAGTGGGACGTCGACGGCCACGAGTACGTGGATTATTGGATGGGCCACGGCGCGCTCTTCCTCGGTCACTGCCACCCGGCCGTCGTCCGAGCGGTGCAGGAGCAAATGGCGCGCGGCACCCACCTGGGCGCCTGCCACGAGCTCGAGGTGCGGTGGGCCGAGCTCGTCAAGAAGCTCGTCCCGTGCGCCGAGCTCGTGCGTTTCACCATGTCGGGCACCGAGGCCACGCACCTTGCGATGCGCATCGCGCGCGCGTACACGGGGCGGTCGAAGATCGTGAAGCTCGCGGGTCACTTCCACGGCTGGCACGACGGCGCCGTCGCCGGCGTGAACCCGCCGTACGAGGTGCCCATGTCGGCCGGCGTGCCGGGCACGACGCTCGATCAGATCGTGATCTGCCCGCCCAACGACATCAAAGCGGTCGAGCTCGCGCTCGACCGCGGCGACGTCGCCGCGGTCATTCTCGAGCCCGCGGGCGGTCAGGCGGGGACCACGCCGACCATCCCCGGCTACCTCCAGGAGCTCAGGGCCGTGACGACCCGCCACGGCGTGGTGCTCATCTTCGACGAGGTGATCACGGGCTTCCGCTACTCACCCGGCGGCGCGCAGGCCTACTATGGCGTGACGCCCGATCTCACCACGCTCGCGAAGATCGTGGCCGGGGGGCTCCCGGGCGGCGCCCTCTGCGGCAAGCGCGAGCTCATGGGGATCCTCGCGTTCCGTGGCGACCCCGTCTGGGACCGGAGCCAGCGCGTCGCCCACGCGGGCACGTTCAACGCCAATCCCCTCTCGGCGGCCGCCGCCATCGCGACGCTCGAGCTGTGCGCGGACGCCTCGCTCCAGGCGCGCGCGAACAAGATGGGCGACGAGCTCAGGCGCAGTCTCGGCGACGTCATGCGGCGTGTCGGCGTGCCCGGCACCTGCTACGGCGAGGCGTCGATCTATCACGTGTCGTTCGAAGGCAAGCCCGGCCTCGCCGGCTTCGACCGGCCCCGCAAGGGAAGCCTCTACCACCTGCTCCGCTGCGCCCTGCTGAACAACGGCGTCGACTGCTCGGCGCACCACGGCTGGATCTCAGCGCTCCACGCCGAGGAGGACCTCGAGCGCACGCTGCAGGGCTACGAGCGCGCGTTCCGCTCGCTCGCTGCCGAGGCCGCCTTCACGGGCGCATGACGCGACGCCGTCTCGCGTGCGCCGTCCTCGCGCTGACCGCGCTGGCGTTCGGCGCCTGCGTCTATTACCCGAGGGTCGTGGATGTCGGCGGCGTCCGGATCCAGCCGGCGAACGGCCGCGTGGTGCGGGACGGGGACCACGCCCTGTTCTACGCCGACCTCAACAACACAGGCAAGTTCGGCGACACCCTCACCCGGGCCGAGACCCCGGTGGCCGGGCGCGCCGAGCTCGTCGGGCCAGCCGGCACGCGGCTCACGCGGCTCGAGGTTCCGGGCGAGATGCTCGTCCGGTTCGAGCCTGGCGGCCGACGGATCGTGCTCTCCGAGCTCACGCGCGCGCTCGAGCCCGGTGAGGTCGTCATCGTCACGCTCGTCTTCGAGAAGACCGGCGCTCTCGGCGTCATCGCGTCCGTCGAATAGACAGCCCCGCGCCCCTTTGCTATCCTGTCGCGTCTGGTGGGCAGGTAGCTCAGTTGGTAGAGCACAGGACTGAAAATCCTGGTGTCGGCGGTTCAATCCCGTCCCTGCCCACCATTCCATTCACTTACGCGCTCTCGCGCACTGGACGAGAAATCCTGGTGTTACCGGCTCGCTGCCAACCAGGGTTTCAGCCGTTTAGCGAACGCCCTCTCCGCGCTGTAACTGAAATTGTCACCGAATTTTGTAACTGAACGGCATTTAGACGCGCTGATCCAGAGGACGGCTCGACCGCGGCTACGTCGACCAACGCTTGTTTCCTCGCCCGCGACATCTTTTTGATCTGCAGTTCGCGCCGGCTGGCCGACGCGCGGTCTCCCTGCGGCTCGAGGTAGACCAGCTTCACCGGCAGCCGGGTGCGCGTATACTTCGAGGCCACGCCCTGGCTGTGCATGGCAAGGCGCCTGTCGAGGGCGTTGCTGATGCCTGCGTAGAAGGTGCCGTCGGCGCACTCGAGGAGGTAGCAGAACCATCGGTCTCGCACCCCGGCATTATCCTTCAAGCTGTGAAGCCCATGGAGATGATCGACACCTACCTCGACGCGCCTGGGAAGATCCGCCTGAAAAATCAGGAAGCGGGCCGCGTCCCCATCGGCGAGATTGCCGGGCACCAGATGCGCAGCCAGCCCATCGAGGTCAAACTGGCGGCGCTGCTGGCCGCAAAAGCCGCCGGCGTCGGGGCCATCATGTTCACCAGGGACAACTTTAGTAAGTACCCCAAGCGGCGGACCACCTCGAGGCCGTGATCGAGGAGCGGATCCGGCAGGCCCCGTCGCGACCGACGCGCCGTTAACGCGGTCCGGCTGGAAAGAACGAGGGTCGCCACGGGTGTAGCCGCGACCAGTCCGCCGTAGCTACCGCCTCCTCGTCGTACTCGAAAACGTCCTGACGTGGGAATCGGACTGGTACTACCTTTTGCCCTAGAGAAAGCTTCTGATACCCCGACTCGTCAGTTACGTACACAGCGTCCTCATCGAAGTCCCAGAGGCGCCTCACGTGATACTGTCGTTTAATATCTCGTACTATAACGTGATTCCCTCTTTGATTTGGCCTGGCAATCTTCATTAGTAGTTAGGCATCGCAAACGGAGGCTAGACGATTAGCGGTGAGCGGTATGCGAATCGGGTGGTAGTCCTGCGGCGAAAGCGGTGGCTCGGGTTTCGCCCCGAGGTTTCGCAATGATGATTGCCCCTCGATGGTTCCCGTTACTTGCGGCGCGATGTCTCGAACTCCGATGTAGATGATCTGGATTGTTCCGCCCTCGCCTTGTTCCAGGATATTGAAAGTGAGTGGTACTCGGCCATGACGATATCGTTCAGCAGCGTCTTCGGCCTGCAAGCGCCCGGCGTCGCGACTTTGCTAGACGCTGATCCTCAGCGCTTGGTCGTCGGCACGTCTGTCTGGCGTCGAGCCCTTCACTCCGGTTCGTCTCGTCGCTGGAACGCTCTCCTCAGGTCCTGCGCCTCCGCGGCCGGCGCCCGCCCGTCGAGTATTTATATATTTTTTATTTGATATATAATTTATATCGTGATACACTCCGCAAGTCAAGCGAGATCGCGAGGCGCGACGCCGGAGCAACCCGGTCGAGGAGAACGAGTCATGCATTTCGAAATGTTCGGGATCGCCATGAAGGGCGGAGGGTACGGGCTGCTCTGGGACATCATCTTCGGTCTCAGCGGGAGCTTCGTGGGGAGCTGGATCTTCCAAACCCTGGGGGCGCCGGAGGCGGGTTGGGGCGGGACAGGTATTGCCGCGTTCGTCGGGGCGGCCCTCATGATCACGCTCCAGCGCAAGATCTGGCCCGCGCAAGTCGCGCACGCTTAGGAACGTGACCCTAACAACGTGCGCGTGACGGCCCGTTCCCGGGGGTCTTTATCCTCTGGGATGTCGTGAGAGGCGGGGGTGGCGATGTTCGCGAATGAGACCAGAATTCTCCTCAGTTTCCGCGAGGACGTTCTCGGGCGGGCCCGCGTGTTTCCGGGACTGAAGCTCGCTGAACACCAAATGCGTTTCGCGAACGCGAGCAGGAGCGCATCGGGGTCAGGAGAGAGCGGGTGGAGGCTGGGTGGTGTGCTCGCTGAACGCTCGGATGAGCGACCCGGCATCGCGGTCGATCGGGAGTCTTTTAGGGGTGTCTAGGGCCACGATGAAGGGGGCTCGTCGAATTCCGAAATCCGAGGGAGGGAGCCGGCCGATGAAGATTCGTCCGTTACATGATCGCCTTCTGGTGGAGCGGCTCGAGGAGAAGGAA
>MNCR01000092.1 GCA_001914535.1 Candidatus Rokubacteria bacterium 13_2_20CM_69_15_1 | reverse complement strand
CCGGCGGCCGTCGGCCTCGATGGCGAAGCCCGCCGCCTCGACGGCGCGCTCGGTGTCGCGGTTCGGGTGACAGCCGCCGGAGACCCGCACCCATGGCCGCTCGAGCCTGTCCTGCAACCGCGCCTTCCACGGCCGGGTCGAGCGCACATGCTCGAGCAGGCGAAGCCGGCCGTCGGGGCGGAGGACGCGCCCGACCTCGACGAGCCCGCGCCGCGCGTCCGGGACGCTGCAGAAGACCAGGCCGCTCACCACCGTGTCGAAGCTCCTGTCGCGGAACGGCAGCGCCTCGGCGCTGCCGCAGACGAGGGGCACGCGCGGCGCCCGCCGGCGCGCGCGCCGGAGCGAGTCCCACGCCGGATCGAGACCCACGACCCTGACAGCCGCGCCGTAGAGCGGCAGGTTCCGCCCCGTCCCACACCCGACGTCGAGGGCCCGGCCGCGCGCGCCGTCGACGAGCCATCGCCTCCAGCGAGCAAGACCGGTCCGCTCGTAGACGGAGCACAGCGCGTCGTAGAGCCAGGGGATCTGCTCGAGGCCGCGCACCGATCAGGCCTCCGGGAAGACGACGAGGGCGCCCGTGTAGTTGTGGAAGAAATTCCGGCGGCCGACGGGCGCGAACTCGCCGTTGCCGAAGAACCCGACGAGTGGAAACTCGCCCAGGTGCTTCCGGATCAGCGTCACGTCGTGGTCGGCGACGCCGAAGAGTCCCTGCCCGCGCCCGGCGCAGTCGAAGTACGCGCCGAACGCGGGGCGGCGGCCGCCGAGGCGCGCGGCCAGCGCCTCGAGCGTCGCGGTGAGATCCTCCCGCGACGCTTCGGCGTCACGGATCTGGAACTGGACGGTCTGCCCCACCCGCACGCGCTCGGCGACGGCGACCGCGCCGCTCGCCTGGTCGATCCCGACGAGGTTGCGCACGAGGAAGTCGCCACGCTCGAGCGGCGATTTTGCCGGATCCATCGCGAGGCCGGCGAAGACTCCGGCGCGTCGGATCCGCTCCGCGCCCTGCGGCAGGGCCCGGATCGCGTCGCCCAGGACCTCGAGCGCGGACCGGCCGGCGATCTGCTGGATCACGTTCCCGTCGGCGCGCGTCACGACGTAAGGCTCGCCGATCGGCGTACAGCCCTGCGCGACGCCGATCATCGGCTCGAGGCCCGAGAGGGCGACGCCGGCGAGCGCACCCTGTGCCGCGTCGGTCGCGTAGAGCTCGAACGCCGGCTCACCCGCCGCGACGGCGCCGACGACGGGGACGAAGCCGAGCGCCTCGTAGAGTCCGTCGAGGAGCCCCCGCGGATCGAGCCCCAGCGCGTCGGGGAGGACGAGCAGGCATCCGCCCTCGGCCACCGTGGGCCCGATGCGCTGTGCGACCTCGTCGCCCGTCCCGCGCCCCTGCGCCGCGAGCAGAAACGGCGTCACGACGAGCCGCTCGCCTCTCGCCACGAGGACAGCCACCGCGGGCCCTTCCTCCACCTCGCGGCGCTCGGTCAGGACGCCCGCGCCGCTGCAACCGAGGACGACGCGCGCGCCGGTGGCGCGGCGGACCGCGTGCAGCAGCTCGTGGGCGCGCGGCCCGGCGTCGCTCGACACGAACACGAGCGCCAGATCCGCACGCTCCGCGCCGCTCGCCGCGAGCGCGCCGAGGGACGCCTCGAGCGCGGCGTCGTCCGGCGCCCCACCGACGGCGAGGGCCGATCCAGCGGCGATCACGGAGCCGAGGCCCCTACCGCGCCTCGAGCCGGCAGATGAAGATGCTGTTCTGGGGACCCGGCGCGTCCACCACGTCGACAGACTTGAAGCCCGCCTCGTCGAGCATGCGCCGCGCGGTCTCGGTGCCCCAGGCCGTCCCCAGCCCGGCGCCCCCTTCGGCAAGCGACACGGTCATACAGTGCAGCACGCTCACCCCGTACATGTAGGGCGTGAAGGGGCTGCCGATGTTGTCCTCGAGGCGGCTCGAGGCCTTGGGCTCGATCATGAGATAGACGCCGTCGGGTAGGAGCGCGCCGGCGGCGCGCCGGAGCACCGTCGCCGGATCACGCTGGTCGTGGATCGCATCGAAGGATGTGAGCAGATCGAACTTCGGCTCGCCGGGCAATCGGGTGACGTCGAGGACCTCGAAGCGTGCGTTCGACACCCCCATTTCGGACGCCTCGGCCCGCGCACGGGCGACGGCGTCTTCGCCGAGGTCGTAACCGACGAAGGTGGAATTGGGATACTGCCGGGCCATCAGGTTGATCGCGTGGCCGGTTCCGCAGCCGAGGTCGGCCACCCGAATCCCCTTCTCGAGCCGCTCGGGCAGTCCCTTGGCGGCGGGCAGGAAGCCCTTGATCAGCAGACCGTCGTAGAGGAGACGCCAGGAGGCGTCCATGAACTCGGTGAAATCCGGTCGGTACTCCGAATACGGGACACCCCCGCCGTTCCGAAAGCATTCGACGACTCTGGCAAGACGCGCCGCGAGCATCGGAAGGCCCTGGCTGGCGGCCGCGAGGTTCCGGCTCGACGTCCCCGTGAGGCAGACGGCGTGCTCGGGCGGCAGCGAAAACCTCCGCGAGGCCGCGTCGTACTCGAGGACGCCTCCGGTGGCGAGCGCGCAGAGCCACTCGCGGACGTAGCGCTCGGAGAGTCTCGCCCGCGCGGCGATCTCCTGGCTCCCGCCCGGGCCCTTCGCGACGGCCTCGAACAGCCCCGTGCGGTGTCCGATGTCCACCATCAGCGTGAGCACGCCGCTCGTGTAGAACCCGAACAGCTTCCGCGCGAACTCCTGGGTCCGCTGCTTGTCGAGCTTGGCTTCCATGACGGCTCCCCCGCGTACCCGCTCGGATGGTTGAAGAGGTCGGACGAATCGTCCGTCGGCGCGAGCGTAGACCAGGAGCACCCTCGGGGCAAGCCAGAGTACACTGGAGCGCCGTGGGCCTCGCGATCGTCCAGGTCGACGCGTTCACCGACACGCCGTTCCGCGGCAATCCCGCGGCGGTGTGCGTCCTGCCCACGCCGCGCGACGAACGCTGGATGCAGGAGGTCGCGCGCGAGATGAACCTCTCGGAGACGGCCTTCCTCCACGGAGAGTCCGACGGGTTCGGCCTGCGCTGGTTCACGCCCACGGTCGAAGTACCACTCTGCGGTCACGCGACCCTCGCGAGCGCCCACGTGCTGTGGGAGGACGGCCACCTCCCGCGCGACCGGCAGGCGCGGTTTCACACGAAGAGCGGTCTCCTCACCGCCGATCGGGACCACGGCTGGATCGAGCTCGACTTCCCGGCCAAGCACGCGGAGCCCGCGCCGCCGCCCGCCGGGCTCGCCGAGGCGCTCGGGGCGAAGCCCCTGTACGTCGGTCGGAACGCGCTCGACTACTTGGTGGAAATGGACTCCGAGGCGACGGTCCGCCGCCTCAGCCCGGACTTCACGGCGCTGACGAAGCTCCCGGTGCGGGGCGTGATCGTCACGAGCCGCGCCGCGCCGGGCCCCTACGACTTCGTCTCGCGCTTTTTCGCCCCGGGCTCCGGCATCCCGGAGGACCCGGTGACGGGCTCGTCCCACTGCGCGCTCGGCCCGTTCTGGAGCACGCGCCTCGGCAAGTCAGAGCTCCTTGCCTACCAGGCCTCCGCCCGCGGGGGCGTCGTCCGCGTCCGCCTCGCGGGTGATCGCGTCAAGCTCGGCGGCCAGGCCGTCACGGTGCTGCGCGGCGAGCTCGTGTAGATCGGAGGCTGGTGGACCGCGGACGCGAGCGAGCCTCAGGCGCGCTCGAGGCGCGAACAGGGGAGCTTGAGGGGGGACCGTCGCGGGTCCCCCCTCAACATCAGAGGTGGTAGAGCATCCAGTAGACGAGCACGCCCGTCACGGACACGTAGAGCCAGAGCGGGAGCGTCCAGCGCGCGATCCTCACGTGCCGAGCGAAGTTCCCACTGAGCGCGCGGTACGCCGTGGTCAGCGCGAGCGGGACGATGACGGCGGCCAGGACGATGTGGGAGACCAGGAGCGGGAAGTAGACCAGCCGGACCCATCCCTGCCCGCCGAACGGGCGCGAGCCCGCGAGGGCGTGATAGGTCACGTAGGAAACGAGGAAAAGCGTGGACACCACGAGGGCGGACACCATGCACGCCCGGTGGGCGCCCACGCGCCTGCCGCGAATGAAGACATAGCCCGCGGTGAGGAGCGCCGCGCTCGTCGCGTTGAGGCACGCGTTGAGCGGCGGCAGTGCCGCGACTCCGGGCAGCGCGCCGGCCTCACCGCGATGGACGAGCAACAGGTACGCGACCACGACGATCACCGCCAGAGAGATCGCGCCGATCAGCCACCGGGCGGCGCGATCGGTCATGCCGCCGTCAGGAAAAAGGCCGCCGCGGCGGCCGCCATGACGGCCGTCGCCGCCCAGCCCAGCACGTTCAGCCAGACGCCGTTCGTGTGCTCACCCATGATCAGCGCGTTGTTGCTCACGAGCATGACCAGCGCGAGGAGCGGAGGCGCGAGGACGCCGTTGAGGACCGCGGACAAGAAGAGCATGCGGATCGGGTTCATCCGGAACGCGTCGAGCAGCATGCCGCCGACGATCGCGCCCGCGAAGACGAGGTAGAACCGGCGGCCGCGCCGGGGCGAGAGGTCCAGCCCCGAGCGCCAGCCGAACAGCTCCGCGATCGCGAACGACGCTGAGCCCGCCAGGACCGGGACCGCGAGCAGCCCCGTGCCGATCAGCCCGAGCCCGAAGAGGAGGTAGGCGGCCTCGCCAGCGATCGGCCTGAGCGCCTCGGCGGCCTCGCGCGCCGTCTCGATTTCCGTCGTGCCCGCGCGGTAGAGGGTGCTGGCCGTCGCGACAATGATGAAATACATCACCACGTTCGAGAAGACCACGCCCGTCGTGACGTCGAGCCTGGCGTCGGCGAGCTCGTGCGGCGTCGCGCCTCTTCGCTGCGCCGACGTCCGCCTGCCGCGCGCCTTCTCCTCCTCGACCTCCTGCGAGGCCTGCCAGAAGAAGAGGTAGGGCGAGATCGTCGTCCCGAGCACACCGACGAGCGTCCCGACGTAGAGGGCGTCCCAGCGGAGCTCCGGGAGCACCGTGGCGCGGAGCGCCGCGCCCCAATCCGGGCGCGCCAGGAGCGCCGCCGCGACATAGGCGACAAGCACCGCGGTCATCCATTTGAGGTACCTTGCGAAGATCGCGTAGCTCGCGTACACGGTGACCACCATGATGGACACGCCGAAGAACGGCACGAACACGGACGTCCGGACGCCGGTCAGCATCGTCGCGGACTCCGCCATCCCGGCGAGGTCGGCGGCGATGTTGAAGACGTTGGCGACGAGGAGCACGAGGCACGCGGCGTAGAGGAAGGGCCGCGGATAATGGTGGCGCAGCGCGCCGGCCAGGCCGCGGCCGGTCACGAGGCCGATCCGCGCGCACATGAGCTGGACCGCGGCCATCAGCGGGAAGGTGGCAAGCGCGGTCCAGAGCATGCTGTAGCCGAGCGAGGCGCCGGCCACCGAGTACGTCGTGATCCCGCTCGGGTCGTCGTCCGACGCGCCGGTGACGAGGCCAGGGCCGAGCAGCTTGAAGTAGCGGACGATCGGATTGTGGCTGTGGCGCTCGCTCTCCTCCGTCTCGATCATGAGGGCCGTCCCAATTATGCGCCCTCCGCCACGTGGTACCATCCGGTTCGGCTCACATGGAGTTACTCGGGTGGTTCGTGACGTCTCCGTGGGCGATCGCGGCGCTCGTCATCGTCGTGGGCGCCTCCGTGTACGTCCACCGCATCCTGCAGCGCTGCCCGCACTGCCAGCGCCTCGTGCGCCGCGCGGTCCGCGGCTGGTTCCGCTGTCCCCACTGCGGCCGCCAGTACCACCGAAGCGTCCCGCAGCAGCGCTGAGCCCGGTCGCCGGGAAGAGGAGGCCCTGGCAACCGACGTCAGCGCTTGTACTTGGCGGGCGCGCGCAGGGGCGCGAAGAACGGCGGGCGCGCCATCCGGCCGACGGGCACCTCGATGAGCACCGGGCGATCGAGCTGGATCGCGTCGCGGACGAGCGCGCCCACGTCCGTCGGGTCCTTCGCGCGCATGCCGACCACACCGTAGGCGTCGGCGAGCTTCATGAAATCCGGGTTGTGGAGCTCGGCCGCGTAGCTCCCGCCCCAGGACTCGTCCAGGTCCCGCGCGACATTGCCGTAGGCGTTGTCGTTGAAGACGACGGCGACCACGTTGATCCGGTGCAGCACCGCCGTGGCGAGCTCCTGTGAGTTGTAGAGGAAGCCGCCGTCGCCGCAGATCGCGATCACGGGCCGCGTGGGGACCGCGACCTTGGCGCCCAGCGCGGTCGGGTACTCGTAGCCGAGGTTCCCCGAGTAGGATGACGTGAGGTAGGTCCGCGGCCGGTAGACGGGCCAGAACGGGCGCGAGTAGTAGCCGATCTGGGTCATCCCGGCGATGACGATCGCGTCCTCCGGCGTGCCCGCGCGCAGCGACTTGAGGATCGACGTGTTCGGCTCCTGCGTCATGCTCGCCGCGATCTCGACGCGCAGCGCCTCCCGCTCGGCCTTGCGCGAGCGCCGCGGGGGCGCCGCGGCGCGGAGGCGCTCGAGCAGCTCGGCGAGTGTCGCGCGGGCGTCGCCGACGAGCCCGAAGGTCTTCGCGTGGTTACGCCCGATCTCCGCGCCGTCCACGTCGAGCTGGATCACCTGCGCCTCGGGCTTTGGCGCCGCGAGCGCCAGACGGCTGCCGACGACGAGGATCACGTCGGCCGCTTCGAAGTGTCGCCGGAGCGCGCTCTGCGGAAAGAGCGCGGCGCCGAGCGAGAGGTCGCAGGTGTCGCTCACCGCGCCCTTGCCCTCCGCCGACTGGACGACGCCCGCCTGGAGGTATTCGGCCACGGCGGCCAGCACGTCGTGGCAGCCGGACAGGTGGACGCCGCCGCCCGCGTAGATCACGGGGCGCTCGGCCGCCAGGAGCATCCCGGCCGCGCGGTCGATGTCCGACCGCGGCGCCGCAGGACGTTCGGCGCGGCTCGGGTCCACGAGCTCCACCTCGCCTTCACTCTCCATCGTGTCGGGCGGCATCTCGAGATGGACGGGGCGGGGTCGTCCGGTCCGGAGCTGCTCGACCGCCTCGTGGGCCGCCCGCGCGACGTCGGCGACCTCGAGGACGCGCCGGCGCCACTTCGTGATCGGCGCGACCGCGTCGAGCTGGTCGTTGACCTCGTGCAGCACGCCGATGCTCTTCCCGAGCTGAGCCTTCGGCACCTGGCCCGCGAGCATCAGCACGGGCGAGGAGGCGGCGTAGGCGGTGCTGAGGCCGGCGGCCGCGTTGAGGAGCCCGGGCCCCGGCACGACGAGGGCCGTGCCGAAGGTCGCTCCCGCGCGGGCGTAGCCGTCGGCCATGTACGTCGTCGCCTGCTCGTGGCGCGTGACGACGAAGCGGATCCCGGGCTCGTCCCTGAGCGCCGCCAGCACCCCGTAGAGCTGGACGCCGGGCAGGCCGAACACCACCCGCACGCCTTCGCGGTGGAGCTGTTTCACGAGCGCCTCGCCGCCGGTCATCCGGGCCATCTCATCGCTCCTCTCGGGTGTCGACGACCGCGCCGCCGATCATGGCCAGCACGGGAACGATACCACGCGCGTGTCGGGCTCGGGAGTCGCAAGCGCTTCGACCATACGAATGGTGAGATGACGGCATCGCTCCTCGGGCCGACGACGCCTACGGGCGCCCCGTGAGCGCGCGCCGGAGCTGATCCAGGTGGTTGTCGTCGTGCCAGGCCATGACGCTCACGACCTGGTCGACGGTCCGCCGGCCGCGCGAGTCGAGATGGACGCCGGCGCGGTCCCACTCGCCGGGGCCGAGCGACGCGAGGAGCGCGATCGTCTCCCCGCGCCGCCGTCCGAACGCGTGGAGCGCTTCGGTCGCGTCGTTCCTGAGGTACTGGCGCTCCTCGGCCCAGCGATCCGGGTTCGAGCGGGGGAAACGCGGCTCGTCCATCGCGACCATCATCCGCAGGCGGTCGAGGAACGACTCCTCGTTGTCGCGCAGGTGGCACAGGACCTCCGTCGCCGCCCAGTCGGTCGCGTCCGGACGCCGTGAGAGCGCGTCGTCGCTCCGCCCGGCGATCGCCGCCGCGAGCTCGCCGGGCGTACGCGCGAGGCGCGCCAACCGCTCCCCGCGGGGCAGGCGCGCGTACTCCTCGACCGTCATGGACGCGGCAGGTTTCGCGCGAGGGGCTCGAGGTTCTTCGGATCGGGCTTGAGCCGGCCAACGCCGTGGGCGTGGATCGCCTTCACCACCGCGTCGTTCACCGGTGTCTCGATCCCGACGCGCCGGCCCTCTTGGCAGACGTAGCCGTTGAGATAATCGATCTCCGTCCGCCGCCCGCGGAGCACGTCCTGGAGCAGCGAGGGCCGCCCGCCCCTGAGGTGGCGCGCGCCCGCCGCCATGTCGCGCTCCACCTCGGCGAGGCCGCGCCCCTCCACGGCGTCCACGAACCGCTGCGCCTCGATGCCGTAGATCGGCTCGATCTCGTACCCGGACGCGCGGCTGACCCTGACGACCTCGGCGGCGATGTGGATCGCGATGCGGCGCGGGACCGGCTCGCTTCTCACCTCCGCCGACCCGAGCCCGCTGAGGCCGGCGAGCGGGTTTGCCATGCAGTTCACGGCGAGCTTCGACCAGCGCTCGCCCCAGAGGTTCGTCGTCACCTGCGCGGGAGCGACGTCGCTCAGGATACGCGCGAGCGCGCGCGCCCGTGCGGTGTCCCGGCCGTCCAGCTCGCCGAGCTTGAAGCCGATCGTCCCCGTGTCCGTGCGCGTCGCGTGGCCCGGCTCGTACATGCCCGCCCCGATCGTGATCACGCAGCCGAGCGTCCGCTCCCGCCCCGCGATCGCCGCCACCCGCTCGTCGTTGAGCCCGTTCTGGAAGTCCACCACGACGCCGTCCGGCCGCGCCAGGTGCCGCACCGCCAGCGCCGTCGCCCACTCGGTGTCGTACGACTTGACCGCCACGAAGACCGCGTCGAACGGCTCCTCGATCGCCTGCGCCTCGTGGAGATGGAACGCCTTCACCTGGATGACGTGCTCGCCGCAGGTCCCGCTCAGGCGGAGTCCGTGCTTGCGCATCGCCTCGACGTGCTCCGGCCACTGGTCGACGAGCGTCACGTCGTGCCCCGCCTTCGTCAGGAGCCCGCCCACCACGCTGCCGATCGCCCCCGCGCCGATGATCCCGATTCGCATGTCCGTCGGTCCCCCTCCCCGCACGGGCATGATAACGTGAAGCGCCATGGCCTACGACTTCGACCGGGTGATCGAGCGGCGGCACACGGAGAGCTCGAAGTGGCGCAAGTACGGCGAGGACGTGGTGCCCCTCTGGGTGGCGGACATGGACTTCGCGTCACCCGAGCCCGTGGTGGGCGCCCTGCGCGAACGCGTCGAGCACGGCGTCTTCGGCTACGGATACAACCTCGAGCGCTCGCCGCTCCACGACCTCTTCGCCGACCGGCTCCAGAAGCTCTACGGCTGGCGCGTCGAGCCCGACGCCGTGGTGCTGATCCCCGGCGTCATACCGGGCTTCAACGTGGCCTGCCGGGCGCTCACCTCGGCCGGGGACGGCGTGCTCCTGATGCTCCCGCTCTACCCGCCGCTCCTCCGCGTGGCCGGCAACGTCGGGATCACGATGGACGCGGTGGACCTGGCACGGTCCGCGGGCGGGCGCTACGAGGTGGATCTCGACGCGCTCGCACGCGCGATCACCCCGCGGACGCGCGTCCTCTTGCTCTGCAACCCCCACAATCCGGTGGGGCGCGTCTGGCGTCGCGAGGAGCTCCGGCGCATGGCCGACCTCTGCCGGAGCCGCGGGCTCGCGATCGTCGCCGACGAGATCCACTCGGACCTCGTGTTCTCGGGCCATCGCCACGTCCCGATCGCCGCGCTCGACCCGGAGGTTGCCGAGCGGACGATCACGCTCATGGCGCCCAGCAAGACCTGGAACCTGGCCGGTCTCAAGTTCGGGCTCGCCGTGATCCCGAACGGAGCGCTCCGTGAGCGTTTCGCCGCGGCGAGGGCGGACCTGGTCTACGGCGTGAACATCCTGGGCTACACCGCAGCGCTCGCGGCGTATCGCGACGGCGGGCCGTGGCTCGCGGAGCTCCTGCGCTACCTCGAGGCGAACCGCGACTTCGTCGTCGACTACGTACGGCGCCAGCTCCCTGGTGTCGCGCTCGCCCCGCCCGAGGCGACCTACCTCGCCTGGCTCGACTGCCGGGAGACGGGGATCCCCGATGGCGATCCGTTCACCTTCTTCCTCGAGAACGCGCGGGTCGCGCTCAGCGACGGGACCACCTTCGGGCGCGGCGGCCAGGGCTTCGTCCGGCTCAACTTCGGGTGCCCGCGGTCGATCCTGGCCGAGGGCCTCGAGCGGATGCGGAGAGCGCTCGCGGCGCGCCGATGACCACGTTCGACGGCTTCAGGCTCCCCGACGAGCTCCTGGCCCTCTCGGCCGAGGTGCGCCGCTTCGTCCGTGACGAGATCATCCCCGTCGAGCAGCGCATCGATCCGGACGCCGCCGAGCTGCCCGCGGACGACTATCGCAGGCTCGTGGCCAAGACCAAGGCGGCCGGGCTCTGGTGTCTCGGCGCGCCCGAGGAGTACGGCGGCGGCGGCCTCGGCACCTTCGCCATGTGTCTGCTCCTCGAGGAGATGTCCCAGCACCGAATGGGCCTCTACAACCCCGGGTGCGGCGTCTTCGGGCGCAACCCGCCGCCCGTGATCTGGGGCGGGACGAAGGCGCAGATCGCGCGGTACGCGGTGCCGGCGCTGCGCGAGGGCTATCACACCTTTTTCGCGATCACCGAACCGAGCGGCGGCTCGGATCCCGCCGGCGCGATCCAGAGCCGCGGGGAGAGGCGCGGCGACCACTGGGTCTTGAACGGGACGAAGATGTTCATCTCCCACGCGCACGAGGCGGAGTGGGGCGTGGTCTTCGTCCGCACCGATCGCACGAAGGGCCGTGAGGGGATCTCGTGCTTCGTCGTCGAGAAGGGGACGCCGGGCTTCACCGCGCGCCCGATCCAGACGATCCGCACCGTCGCCGTGCCGAACGAGGTCGTGCTCGAGGACTGCACGGTCCCCGCCGAAAACCTTCTGGGCGAGGAGGGACGCGGCCTCTCCCTCTGTCTCGACCTCCTCACGCGCCTTCGCTTCCCGTACTCCGCGTGCAACCTCGGCGTCGCGGCGGCCGCCCAGATGCTCGCCGACGCCGAGGTGGAGCTGCGGGCGGCGCGCTGGCTCATCTGGGACGGCGCGTGGAAGGCCGACCGCGGCGAGGACGCGCGCGTGGAGGCGTCGATCGCCAAGCTCTACTCGAGCGAGGTGCTCGGCCGCGTCATCGACGGCGCCGTCCAGATCCACGGGGGCTACGGGGTGGCCAAGGAGTTCCCGCTGGAGCGCTGGTATCGCGAGGCGCGGGTGCGCCGGATCGGCGAGGGTCCCTCCGAGGTGCACCGGATGGTGATCGCCCGCGCGCTCCTCCGCTGATCGCCGCGACCTTCGATGATGAGGTAGCATGGCGCGTAGCCTCGCCGAGAAGGAGGCGATGGCGGAAGCCGCCCCCCGGAAAGAATCTCCGCGTTACGTGCGGGGAGATCGTTGTAAGTTCGTCGGAAGGGGAGAGTCATCATGCCGCGCCATATGAGGAGATCGTCGAGCGGATGCTGCGTCTGCTCGCCGAGGCGGCGCGGGAGGGCGTCGAGCTGATCGCCTACCCGGAGATGGCGCTCACGACGTACTTCCCCAAGAAGATCCGCCCCGACTTCGACCAGTTCTTCGAGACCGAGGTGCCGCCCAAGGCGCTCGAGCCGCTCCTCTCCCGTGCGGCCGAGGCGCGGATCGCGGTGCACGTGGGCTTCTGCGAGAAAGCCGAGGGAAAGTACTTCAACACGGCGCTCCTCACCGACCGGGACGGACGCCTCTGCGGGACGTTTCGCAAGATCCACCTGCCCGGCACGAAGGCCCCGGACGGGTTCGCCCAGGTCTTCGAGCCCTACTACTTCGCCCACGGCGACACGGGCTACAGGGTCTTCGACGCCGCCGGCGCCAAGGTCGGGATCGCGATCTGCCAGGACCGCCGCTACCCGGAGAGCTACCGCGCCCTCGCGCTCCAGGGCGCCCAGATCATTCTCGTCGGCTACAACACGCCCATCTCGCCCCTGGCGCTCGACCTCAACGAGCTCTGCCTCAGGTCGGGCGCCTACGCGAACCTGTGCTTCGTCTTGGGTGTCGCCAAGGCGGGCGTCGAGGACGGCGTCGAGCTGATCGCGGGGAGCTCCATCATCGGCCCGCTCGGCCAGGTGCTCGCTCGCGCCGCGACGACGGGTGACGAGCTCGTGGCGGCGCGGATCGACCTCGAGCAGATGGTCTCCGTCCGGAAGCGCTGGAACTTCCTCGGCCGGCGCCGGCCGGAGCACTACGGGCTCCTCCTCACGCCAGTCACCGAGAGAGAGCCTCACCGATGACGGAAATGGCATTGGCTGAACGGAGCCGCACCGTGCCTACGGCACGCCACCCACGGCGTGTCCCGGCCTCGCGGACTCTGGGTGGAACGAAGAGCGACGGGCGGAACGGAGCCGGGTCGTGCCTCGTCGCGGGCCACCCACCGAAGGTTCCGGCCCCGCGGCGCTCGTTAGAATGACCGCGCACGGGGTGGACGTTGTCGTCCGCGGCGGCCTGGTCGTCACCGCCTCGGACGCCTTCGAGGCGGCCGTCGCCGTCAAGGGCGACAAGATCGTCGCGATCGGGCCCGAAGCGCTCCTGCCGCCGGCCACGCGCGTGATCGACGCCGCGGGCAAGTACGTCCTGCCCGGGCTCATCGACTGCCACCTGCACGTCGGGCCGGAGTACGACGACTGGACGACGGCGCCGCTCGCGGCGGCGCGGACGGGGCTGACGACGCTCGTGCCCTTCGTCGTCTCCGAAGAGGGCGAGACGCTGCCGAAGGCGCTCCTGCGGCTCCGCGAGGAGGCCGAGGCGCGCTCGGTGCTCGACTTCGGCTTCCACTTCATCCTCGACCACGAGCCCCGCATCCTCGACGGCATCGCCGACGCCTTCCGCCTCGGCGTCACGTCGTTCAAGCTCTTCATGACCTACAAGAAGCGGGGCAAGCGCATGGTCTCGGACGAGTTCATCGCCAAGACGATGGAGCGCCTCGCCGCCCTCGGCGGGATCTGCCAGCTCCACTGCGAGAACGGCGACGTGCTCTGCTACCTCGAGGACAAGGCGATCGCCGAAGGCCGCACGGCGCCCACCGACTTCCCGCCGACCTGCCCCGACTGGACCGAAGAGGAGGCCATCAACCGCGCCGTCCTCATCGCGCGGCTCACGGGGTGCCCCGTCTACGTCGTACACCTCTCGACGCGGGTGGGCCTCGAGCGCATCAAGCGCGCCCAGGCCGAGGGCCAGAACGTGTGGACGGAGACGTGTCCGCAGTATCTCCTGCTCACCGACAAGGAGATGGAGCGCTGGGGGCCTTTCGCCAAAATCGGCCCGCCGCTCCGGCCGGCCGACGGCCCCGACCGCGCCGCCCTCTGGGAGGGCTCGGCGGCGGGGTACATCGCCACCGTGGCGAGCGACCACGCGCCACGCGTCCCCGCGGCGAAAGAGCCGGGGCGGAAGAACATCTTCGTGGACCCAGAGGGCAAATCGATCCCCTTCGGCGCGCCCTCGCTCGAGACCCTCGTGCCACTCGTGTACAGCGAGGGCGTCGTCAAGCGGGGACTCCCCATCACGTGGCTCGCACGCGTGCTCGCGGAGAACCCGGCGCGCATCTTCGGTCTCTACCCGAAGAAGGGCGTGATCCGGCCCGGCGCCGACGCCGATCTGACGATCTGGGACCCGACTCCCGAGTGGACGATCCAGAAGTCGCAACACCTCGGGATCGCCGGCTTCACCCCCTACGAGGGCTGGGCGGTACGCGGCCGTGCGTGGATGACCCTGGTGCGCGGCCAGCCGGTGCTCACCCCGACGGGCGAGCTCGAGCAGAAGCCGGGCTACGGCCGGTTCCTCGCGTGCGCGGGCCCACGCGCGCCGCTTGGCGGCGCGGTCCGGTGACGGATCGCCGGTGACCGACTATCTCGACCGGCTCGCCCGCGTCGCGGCCGACACGCGCTTCGACGCGCTTCCCGAAGCCACCGTCGAGGCCGCCAAGCGAGTGCTGCTCGACACTCTCGGCGCCATCCTCGCGGGCAGCGCGCTCCCCGAGAACGGGCGCCTCGCGCGGCTCGCCGCCGCGCGCGCTCCCCACGGGACCGCCACGCTGCTCGGGCACGGCGTCAGAGCCGACGCCCTCTGGGCGGCGCTCGTGAACGCCACCGCGGGCGTCGCGCTCGAAGTCGACGAGGGCAACCGCCTCGGCGGCGGGCATCCCGCGATTCACGTCATCCCCGGCGCCCTCGCCGTCGCGGAAGAGCAGGAGCTCGACGGGCGGCGCCTCGTCGAGAGCGTCGTGGCCGGATACGAGATCGGCTCGCGGATCGGCGGCGCGACGACGCCGCGCGCGAACGTGCATTCCCACGGGACGTGGGGGACGATCGCCACCGCCGTCGCCGTCGCCAGGCTCGGCGACGCACCGGCGTCGACGATCCGCGACGTCATCAACCTTTCGGCGTCCATGAGCCCGGCGAACTCCTGGACGCCCGCCCTCGAGGGCGCCACGATCCGCAATCTCTATCCGGGCCGCGCGGGACTCCAGGGCATCCTCGCCGTCGAGCTGCAGCGGTGCGGCTTCACCGGCTTGCGCGACGCGCCCTCGGACGTGTACGCCTCCATCCTGGGCGATCGGTTCGACGGGGCACTCGCAGAGGAAGGGCTTGGCGAGCGCTACCGCATCGAGCAGAACTACTTCAAGCTCCACGCGTGCTGCCGGTTCAACCACTTCGCCCTGGACGCCGTGCTGGCGCTCCGTCGCGCCAACTCCTTCGACGCCGACGACGTCGTGCGCCTCCGAGTCACCACGATCCCGTTCGGCGCACGCATGGCGGACCGGGAGCCCACGAACGCGCTCGCCGCCAAGTTCTCCATTCCCTACTCCGTCGCCGCGGCGCTGGTGCTCGATCGGACCGACCACGCGGCCTTCGAGCCCCCGGCCCTCGGCGATCCGAGGATCCGCGCGCTCGCGCGCCGGATCGAGATCTGCTCCGATCCCAAGATGTCACCGCGCCGGACCGACTATCCCACCGCGCACGTGCGGATCGCGCTGCGCGACGGGCGGATGCTGGAGGACACGACAACCGTGGCCCGCGGGGACGCCGCGAACCCCGTGCGGCCCGAGGAGCTCGTGGCCAAATTCCTCGG
>MNCR01000091.1 GCA_001914535.1 Candidatus Rokubacteria bacterium 13_2_20CM_69_15_1 | reverse complement strand
TGAGCCCGCAAACGGACATCTTCAGCTCGCTGCTCATCGCCCAGAAGCTGTTCTACGACGACTCGCGACGGAAGGTGCTCGTCCTGATGTCGGACATGATCGAGGACAATCCGCCCTTCGACTTCGAACGGATCGCCTGGAGCTCCGCGGCGATCGAGAAAACTCTTTCCCAGCTGGACAAGAAGGCCCTCATCCCCAAGCTTGCGGGCGTGTGCGTCTACGTGTCGGGGGCGTCCGCGAAGTCGGCCGAGCTCGCGGAGAACATCGGCCGGTTCTGGCAAGCGTACTTCCAGCGGGCGGGGGCCGACATGGATCCGAGCCGGTATGCCCACGTCCTCCTGCACTGGCCTCCGGCCAACTCCTGCCGTCCGACTGGCCCGCAGCGCGCCATCTGAGGCCGGTCGCTCAGCGCGGGGTTGACGTGCGCCCACCCCGGATCAGGCGTAAGCGCGTTCTCTGGCGCCCGTTCGCAGCCTGACGAATAGCACGGAGCTCGGCGACGATCGCCGCGCTGAGTCGACGCGAGATCCAAGGCTCCCCGTCCGCAACCGCGCACACGGCCTTCGGCAGATGGCGTGGAAGATCGCGCTCGGTGAGGTAGCCCCAGGCCCCGCGTCGCAGGCCCTCGAGGAGGACCGCTGTGGGCGTCCTGTTCCGGCTGAGCAGGATGACGCCCGTCGTCGGGCTCAGTCGCCTCAAGCTGGGGAGAACGCCGAGCGCTTGAAGCGGGGACGCCACGGCATCGAGCAGGAGCACCCTGGGCCGGTAGCGACGAAGGAGACCGGGCGCGTCTGCGAAACCAACGCCACGGCTCTGGACACCATCGCCCCGGGTACCAGCGAGGATCGCGTGGCAGCGCTGCCGCAACTGGTCTGACGCGACGACGGCGACCGAGAGGGTTTGCGGGCTCCGCTCCACCCTGTCAGTTTTCCCACGATCGCGCCCCTGCGAACAATCGGACTGAGGTCTATCGGACCTTCGGCTGAGAGCCCGGCGGGCGTCCTACGGCAAGGGCGAGCTGCAATCGCGTCGAGAGCCCCAGCTTCTTGAAGATGTTCGTCAGGTGCGTCTTGACGGTCTTGATCGAGATCGACAGCTGGTGCGCGATCTGTTTGTTGCTCGCGCCGCGGGCGACCAGGCCGGCGATCTCGCGCTCGCGGGACGTCATGCGCGCTCCACCCGAGACATCGTCGGCGTCGGGAGCACGCAGCGTCGCGAGTTCCTCGATCAGGCTCAGCATGACGCGCCGCCCGACCCAGATCTCGCCCGCCTCCACGAGCTGGACGGCTTTCCGGATAAGCGCCGTCGCGGTGTCGCGCGAGCAGAAGCCGCTGGCGCCCGCCTTCAGGGCCTGGATCGCCAGCGCGTCATCGTCGGTATCGGCGAGAACGATCGTCTTCGCCAGGGCGCTCAGAGCGGAAACGACCCCGAGGGCGTTGGCGTCGGGCTGCGCGCCCAGATCGAACAGAATGACGGACGGCAGCAGCGCGGCGATGTGGCGCTGAAGATCCGGGTGCGAGGAAACGTCGAAGACGCTCCTGGCGTGGGTCTCGGCCCCAAGGCTTTGCCGCAGCCGGCGCCGGCACGCCGGGTCGGCGCTAGCGATCACCAGGCTGCCGCTCGTGACACGGGGGCGAGCTAACGCCGTCGGAGCCATCGACGGTTGCGGACGCAACCGCGAGGCCAACGCTTCGAGTCACGTGAAAACAGGACGTTAAGCGGATTGAGCGCGCCGCGTGTGCGGGGGGCTGGAGGATTTTGAGCCAGCCGTGTGTCGCAAACCTGGTCAGCGGACTCGCAGAACGCGTCTGGCTTGCTATACTCGGTGGGCACGCGGCTCCCTCAGGGCAGACCACGCAAGCTCCCGGCCCCAGGCTGAATGGAACGCGACATGTCGGAGGCGCCGACCACGGAGCGGCCACGAGGCCCCGACCTCTCGGGCCTCAAGATCGACGAGCGCGGGCGGCGTGATCCGACGCGCCGCGGGTGGCGCGCGGGTGGAGCAGCGCTCGCGGCGTTCCTGCTCGTTTCGGCGGGGCTGTTCCTCGTCCTTCGAGAGAAGGCGCCCGTGGTGGAAGTGACGACCGTGCGCGCGGACAAGGGGGGCCGGCCGGCCCTGCTGAACGCAAGCGGCTACGTCACGCCTCGTCGGCGAGCCACCATCGCCGCCAAGATCACGGCACGGGTCAACGACATCTTCGCGGAGGAAGGCATGCACGTCGAGCCCGGGCAAATCTTGGCCGTGCTCGACGATTCGGACGCGCGGGCGCGGCTCGGCTCCGCCAAGGCCGATCGCGACGCGACGGCGGCAACGCTGGGCGACCTGCGTGTCAACCTCGCCAACGCCGAACGCGAATTGCAGCGCACGGAGGAGCTGTGGAAGCGCGGACTGGCGGCCGAGCAGGCCCGCGATCTGGCTCACACGGCGGTGGAGAGTCTCAAAGCCCGGATCGCGCTCGTTCGAGAGCAGGTCGGCGCCGCCGAGGCGCGCGTCCAGGTCTCGAAGCAGGACCTGGACAACTGCACGGTGCGGGCGCCCTTCGCCGGCGTCGTCGTCTCCAAGGACGCTCAGCGCGGCGAGATGGTGTCACCGATCTCCGCCGGCGGCGGCTTCACACGGACGGGCATCGCGACCATCGTCGACATGAGCTCCCTTGAGGTCGAGGTTGATGTGAACGAGTCGTACATCGCCCGCGTCAGGTCGGGGCAGCCGGTCACGGCGGTGCTCGACGCGTACCCCGACTGGCAGATGCCGGCCAAGGTGCGCACCGTGATCCCGACCGCGGACCGGCAAAAAGCGACGGTCAAGGTCCGGGTGACGCTCGATCGGCTGGACCCGCGCATCCTCCCCGACATGGGCGTGAAGGTCACGTTCCTCGGTGAGGAGCCGGGCGCCGCGGCGGCGGCAGGCGGCCGGGTCCTGGTCCCGCGCGCGGCCATGCGGGATGAGGGCGGCGCGGCGGCCGTGTTCGTCCACCGCGAGGGGCGGGTGGAACGCCGCGCCGTCCGTCTGGGGCAGGCGCGCGGCAACGAGCATGAGGTGATCGCGGGCCTGTCGGACGGCGAGCAGGTGGTCACCACGGGAGTCAAAGAGCTGCGCGACGGCCAGCACGTGCGCGTGAAGCGGTAAGGAGGCGCGATGGTCAGGATCGACGGCCGAGGGGACGCGAATAGCCTGATTCGGGCGCGCGGGCTCAGCAAGACGTATCAGCGGGGCAGCGAAGCGATCCACGTGCTCCAGGGGCTCAACCTCGACGTCGACGCGGGCGATTTCGTCGCGTTCATGGGCCCCAGCGGGTCTGGCAAGACCACGCTACTGAACCTCCTCGGCGGGCTGGACGTGCCCTCCGCCGGGAGCGTCACCGTGGCGGGCGACGAGATCACGCGGATGTCGGCGCGCAAGCTGACGGCGTGGCGCGCGCGCCACGTCGGGTTCGTCTTCCAGATGTACAACCTGATTCCCGTGCTCACCGCGTTCCAGAACATCGAGCTGCCGTTGCTGCTCACCGGCCTCTCGAAGGCGGAGCGGAGCCGGCACGTGGAGACCGCCCTCGCGGTCGTGGGCCTGGCGGACCGCATGCACCACTACCCGCGGCAGCTCTCCGGAGGACAGGAGCAGCGGGTGGGCATCGCGCGCGCCATCGTGGCCGACCCCACCTTTCTGCTCTGCGACGAGCCGACCGGGGACCTCGATCGCAAGAGCGCGGACGAGATCCTCGACCTGCTCGAGCGGCTCGTCGGGGAGCACGGCAAGACGGCCCTCATGGTGACCCATGACCCGCTGGCCGCCGAACGCGCGCGCGTCGTCCTTCACCTCGAAAAAGGCGTGCTCGTGGACACCGTGACGGCGGGACGGGCCCGATGAAGTACGGCCACCTCATCCTGAGCGGCCTGCTCCGGAAGAAGATCCGCACGGGCCTGACGGCGGGCTCCTTCGCGGTGGCCCTCTTCCTGTTCGCCATCCTCGCGGTGGTCCGCGGCGCCTTCCAGCAGGGTGTGGACGTGGCCGGCGCCGACCGGCTGGTGGTGCTGAACCGCGTCTCGATCATCCAGCCCCTTCCGCTGGCCTACCGCGACCGGCTGGCGCGCATTCCCGGCGTGACGCAGGTGACGTTCGCCAACTGGTTCGGGGGCGTCTATCAGGACGAGCGCAACTTCTTTCCGCAGTTCGCCATCGACCGCGAGACCTACCGGCAGATGTTCCCCGAGTTCGTCGTCCCCGACGCGGAGTGGCAGGCCTTCCTGGCCGACCGCGAAGGCGCGATCGTGGGCGAAGCCCTGGCCGAGCGGTTCACGTGGAAGGTGGGCGATCGCATCCCCATCAGAGGCACGATCTTCCCGGGGACGTGGGAGTTCAACATTCGGGGCGTGTACCGGGGCCAGCGGGTGCAGGACGACACCTCGCAGTTCTGGTTCCGCTGGGATTACCTCGACGAGCGGAAATCGTTCGCGAAGGGCTTCGTGGGCTGGTACACCGTCCGCATCGCCGATCCCGACGCCGCCGTGCGGCTGGTCAAGACGATCGACGAGCTGTTCGCGAACTCTCCCTCGGAGACCAGGACCGATACCGAGAAGGCCTTCGCCGCCTCCTGGGTCAAGCAGATGGGCAATATCCAGCTCTTGCTGCTGTCGATCGGCAGCGTGGTGTTCTTCACGCTCCTGCTCGTGGCCGGCAACACGATGGCCATCGCCGTGCGCGAGCGCACCCGGGAGCTGGCGGTGCTGAAGGCGGTGGGATTCTCGAACGGCTTCGTGCTGACGCTCGTCATCGCGGAGACGCTGGTCGTGGCCGCCGTGGGCGGAGGCGTCGGGTTGGGCCTGGCGAAGCTCTTCACGCTCCGGGGAGATCCCACCGGCGGCCTGCTGCCGTTCTTCTACCTGCCGCCGAGCGTGATCATCCTCGGGGCGGCGCTGGCGCTGGCGGTGGGCCTGATGGCGGGAATCCTCCCGGCGCTCTCCGCCGCGAAGCTCCGCGTCGTCGACGCCCTCAGGCGGGTCTGAGATGGCGATTCCCTTGATCTACAACGTGCGCAGCCTGAGGGCGCGCTGGACCTCGACCGTGGTGGCCGTGCTCGGCATCGCGGGGACGGTGGGCGTCTTCGTGGCCATGCTCTCGCTGGCGCGAGGGTTCGAGGCGACGCTGGTGGCGTCCGGCTCGGCGCGCAACGCGATCGTCAGGCGGGCGGGCGCCACCTCGGAGCTGGACAGCGGCGTCACGCTCGACCAGGTGCGGGTCATCGAAGATGCGCCTGGCGTCGAGCGCGCAGAGGCCGGCCCGCTGGCGAGCCCCGAGGTCGTCGTGGTGGCCGCGTTCCCGCTGAAGGGTCGGGATACCGAGGGCAACGCTCAGGTGCGTGGCGTTTCCCCGAAGGCGCTCGCGGTCCGACCGAGTGCCCAGATCGTGTCCGGGCGCCTCTTCCAACCCGGGATGACGGAGCTCGTCGTGGGGCGCAACGCCGCGGAGGCCTACGACGGAATCGCGCTGGGCAAGAGCGTCCGGCTCGGCGGCGCCACCTGGACGGTCGTTGGCGTGTTCGACATGGGCGGAACCGCGTTCGACTCCGAGCTGTGGTGCGACGCCAACGTCCTCAAACAGGTGTTTCAGCGCCCGCCGAATCTCTTCCAGTCGGCCACGGTGCGGCTCACCTCCCCCGAGGCCCTCACGGCGTTCAAGGACGCGCTCACCGCCGATCCGCGCCTGACCGTGCAGGTCGATCGGGAGGTCGACTACTACGCGAAGCAATCGCGGCAGCTGACGACGCTGATCACGGTGCTGGGCACGATCGTGGCTCTGGTCATGGGCATCGGCGCCGTCTTCGGCGCGCTGAACACGATGTACTCGGCCGTGACGGAGCGCGCACGGGAAATCGCCACCATGCGCGCGCTGGGCTTCGGGAGCGGCAGCGTCGTGATGTCCTTCGTCGTCGAGGCCCTGTGCATCGCGTTCGTCGGCGGTGTCCTGGGCGGCGTGGTCGTCTTACCGCTGAACGGTCTGACGACGGGGACGATCAACTGGCAGACCTTCTCCCACCTGGCGTTTGCGTTTCGTGTCACGCCGCTCTTGCTCGTCTGGGGGCTCGCGTTCGCGCTCCTGATGGGGCTCGCGGGCGGGGTGCCGCCGGCCATTCGCGCCGCGCGCGCGCGAATCGCGGTCGCCCTCCGGGAGCTCTGACCGCGCCCAGACGCCGCCCCTCGCCCGCGCCCCGTTCGATGGCTCGAGAATGATCTGCCGGCCAGAGACTCGCCAGGTCCACTCCTGGCCAGAGTCACGGAAGCTATTGATGTTCCTGGAAATCGCGCTCCGGTATGCGATTTGCCCTGGAATGGTGTCATGCAAAAATCAAATTCCGGAGATCAACGCATCGCGCTCGAGCACTGCCCGGCTTGTGGCGGCGAGACTTTGCCTGAGGTGGAGCGCCACGACGGTCAGGGAGAGCGGGTCCCTCAGCTCATCATCGTCGCCGACGATCGCGCGCACCTCTACGAGCTGTTCCAGCAAGCGTTCGCGTACCACGAGACCGTGCGAGTGCTCCGGGATCGTCGCGTCACCGAACGGCGGCGGCAGCGCTCGGCGTCTGACGCGACCGACCGACGCCGGAGCGATCGGCGCTCACCTGCGACGATCGACGGGCTCCTGCACTCGCTCGGCTGGGCCATCGTTCCTCCGGGGTGTCCACGATCGGCATCGGGACTCTGCCCACTCGTGCTGTCGGGGGCAGGCCCGGGCGGGTCGCTCCTCGGGGCCGCCGGACGGTCGTCGATGGTCGACGCGCGACCGTTCGCCAGTCGGCACCTCCTCGGCGTTGGGGTTCTCCTTCTGACGATGACCCCGGGGTACCTCACGGCGCGCATGAACGGCGCGCATGAGGTACCTCATGTGAGGCACGCCCCCGCCGGTCTTCGAGAAGAGGTCGAGGGAACGCCGGCGGTCGAGGACTCGCCCGAGGTCGTGGGCACGCCGGAGGTCGAGGGCACATCAAGCAGCATGGACATCGACTCCCTCATCAGAGCCGTGGCCGCACGACACGGTGTTTCGGAGAACCTCGTCGCCGCGATCATCGAAGCCGAGTCTGAGTTCAACCCACGCGCCGTCTCCCGCACAGGCGCTTGCGGCCTGATGCAACTCATGCCGCAAACGGCGGCCCTCCTCGGCGTGGTTGATCCCTTCGATCCCCGCGAAAACATCG
This sequence comes from Candidatus Rokubacteria bacterium 13_2_20CM_69_15_1, assembly GCA_001914535.1. Classification (GTDB taxonomy): domain Bacteria; phylum Methylomirabilota; class Methylomirabilia; order Rokubacteriales; family CSP1-6; genus 20CM-2-70-11. The sequence goes on along the minus strand of MNCR01000091.1, from coordinate 6,395 downwards.
AGGGGGGCGTCCGGCACCTTCGTAGCCTGATGGACCGATTCAACGGCAACCTCCCGCTCGTCCTTGCCGCCTACAACGCCGGCGAGCGTGCGGTCATCGGCCATGGAGGAGTTCCGCCCTATCGGGAAACGCGCCAGTACGTGAAGCGCATCCTGCGCCGGCTCGACCGCGATAACGCCAAGACCTCGGACCAGGGTCACCGGGCCCGCAAGGACGTCGGGTGATCGGCCGCGCTGTGGGAGTCGCGCCCTGTCTACCGGAGCCGCTGGACGCGCCCGGCGACGGCCCGCACCTTCCGCGGCGCGGCAAGCCAGATGGCCAGCGCTGAGAGCGCGCTCGCGCCGATGGCGAGGACGAACGCCAGCGCGTAGCTGCCGGTGGCGTCGTAGAGCGCACCCGTGACCCAGGGCCCCGCGGCCCCGCCCACGATGGACGCCAGCATCAGGGTGCCGAAGATGGCGCCGTAGTGCCGACCTTGAAAGATCTCGGCCGGAATGGCGCCGATGACAGACGTGAGACCATAGCCGAGCATGCCCTGCGAGGCGACCATGAAGTAGAGCAGCGTCGGCGTCGGAGTGTCGCGGAGCAGGAGCAGGGCCACGTAGCAGAGCGCGAAGCCGAGGCTCCCCACCGTCCAGACCCACTCGCGCCCGATCCGATCCGAGAGATGACCGAGCGCGATCTGGCCGGGGATGCCGGCCAGGCTCACGAATCCCAGCGCCCACGCTGCCTCGGTCGGACTGAACCCGATCTCGACCAGGTATTTCGTCTGATGGATCTGCACCGCGTACCAGGCGAAGAGGCCGCAGAAGTATCCCACCATGAGCCACCAGAAGGGGGCCGTGCGTAGCGCGCGGCCGAGGGTCCAGTCCACGGCGGCCCAGGCCGGGTCCACAATGTCTATCGCCGGCCTGGCGGCGGCGCTGCCGGAGGCGTCGTCGCCGTCAGGCTCGAGACCGAGATCCTCCGGCCGCCGCTTCAGCAGGAGGTTGAGTGGCGCGAGCAACGCCAGCACGAGGATGCCAAGCGCCCAGCAGGCGGCGCGCCAGCCGGCGCGCCCGATGAGGGTCCCGAGCCACGGCAGCAAGACGATCGACCCCACGCCGACGCCGGAGAAGGCGAGGCTCATCGCCAACCCTCGCCGGCGCACGAACCAGTTGGGGAGGAAGAGCGCCTGCCCGGTATAGCCGAGACAGACGCCACCGCCGCCGACGAGCACGCCGAGCGTGGCGTAGAGGTGCCACGGCTCTCGCACCAGCGTGGCCAGCATCAACCCGGCCCCCATGAGGCCCACGCCGAGCTCGATCACGACCCGCGGCCCGCGGACATCCATTAATCGGCCGAGCGAGGGGCTCAGGACCGCCGAGACGAGGAAGCCGAAGGAGAATGCACCGGCCGTCACGCCCCGCTCCCAGCCAAACTCGTCGAGGATCGGCGGAAAGAGCAGCGAGAAGGCGGTGCGCGCATTGACGCCCACCCCCATGGTGACGAACGTGACGGCCACGATGACCCAGCCATAGAAGAAGGGCAAGCGCATGACGCTCGACTCTACAGCAGAAGACACCGGCCTACTCCGATAATGGGATCAGATTCACCGGGGGCTCGCCCCGCGCGGTCCGGTGGATGTTCTCCGCGATGAGCTTCGCCCGCGCCTCCAGCATCCCTTCGGTCCAGCCCGACACGTGCGGTGTCATGAGCACGTTGGGCAGCTCGTGGAACGACGCGGTCGCAGGCAGCGTGGCGCCGGCACCCGTCGGATAGCGATACCACACGTCCAGGGCGGCGCCGGCGATCGTGCGCTCGGCGAGCGCGCGGTAGAGCGCGTGCTCGTCGACGATCGCCGCGCGGGACACGTTGACGAGCACCGCCGTCCGCTTCATCGCGCCGAGCTCGCGCTCGCCGATCAGCCCGAGTGTCGCCGGCGTGGCAGGCAGCGTGATCACCAGATAGTCGGAGCGCCGGAGCACCTCGTCGAGCATCGGGAGGCCGCCGAGGAGCGCGAGCTCGTCCCCCGCCGATCGCTCGACGTCGCGACGGATGGCGCAGACCTGCATGTCGAACGCGCGGGCGCGCCGGGCGACACACTGGCCGATCCGCCCGTAGCCGAGGATGCCGAGCGTCTTGCCGCAGAGCTCCGGCCACGGCGCCGGCGGCGTCGCGCCGACCGCCCATTGGCTCTCCCAGATCCCGCGTCGGAGGGCGGCGTCGAGCCGCGCAAAGCCACGGGTCAGCGTCAGCATCGCGCCCATCACGTATTCCGCGATGCCCGTCTCGTGGCCGAAGACGTTCGCCAGCACCGTCCCCGCCGGCAGCGCTGAGCGGTCGATCCGGTCCAGGCCGGCGCCGGGCACTTGCACGAGCTTCAGTCGTCCGGCGGCGGCTCCCATCTGACGCGTGAATGCCAGGGTGACCAACACGTCCACGTCGGAGAGTCGCGAGACGATCCCGACCTCGTCGGCCAGGATCACGTCGCATTGCATTTCGAGGTGGGCCCGCACCGGCGGTGCGAGGCTGGCGGAAAAGGTTCCGGCGAACGCGACCCGGAGCATACGAGCATCTTCCGCGCCGCTCGCGAGGAGATCAATTACCTGGAAGGTAATTGGCTGCTGGGACGGTGGACGCGTATAGTGCGGCCGTGAAGGTCGGCCAGGGCGCCCGACGACAGCCACGCGGGACGACCGCGAGCCCCGTGGGCAGGCTGCTCAAGCAATGGCGCGAGCGGCGCCGGATAAGCCAGCTCGGCTTGGCCGTGGAGGCCGAGATCTCGACGCGCCACCTGAGCTTCCTCGAGACCGGCCGTGCCCAGCCCAGTCGCGACATGGTGCTGCTCCTCTCCCGGGTGCTGGAGGTGCCGATGCGCGGACGCAACGAGCTCCTGACGGCGGCGGGATTCGCGCCGATCTATCGTGAGACCGCGCTGGAGGCGCCGGAGATGGCGCACGTCCGGCGGGCGCTCGACTTCATGCTGCGTCAGCAGGAGCCCTATCCGGCGATAGTGCTCGACCGGCACTGGAACATCCTCATGACCAACGAGGCCATGGGCCGGGTGATCAGCCTCTTTCTCGATCCCGCGGCGGCTACAGCGGCGGGAGCGCCCAACGCCATGCGGCTCTCGTATCACCCCAAGGGGCTGCGGCCCTTCATCGTCAACTGGGAGGCGACCGCGGCGGCCTTCATCCAGTGGCTCCACCGCGATCTGCTGCGCTCGGGCGACGTCGAGACCCGCCGCCTCCTCGACGAGCTCCTGTCCTATCCCGACGTCCCCCGCCAGTGGCGGACGCTCGACCTCGACGCGTCGACGGCACCGTTCCTCGCCATCGAGCTTCGCAAGGGCGACGCTCGCTTCAGCTTCTTCACGATCCTCGCGAGCCTCGGAACGCCCTACGACATCACGCTTCACGAGCTCAGGGTCGAGTGCTTCTTCGCCGCCGACGAGGCGACCGCGGAGGCGCTCCGCCGGCTCGCCGGCGCACCATAGAGCTCCTCGGCGCATCCCACCGGCGAGCGCCGATGACCGGGCCGGTCATTGTTCTCGGAGTCGGGACTCGGTAGGCTAGGCGGCGTCACCGAGCGGCTCACCGTACCCGGCGCCGCGCCCAGGGAGGGTCTCATGTCTGTCGCCCTCATTACCGGTACCAGCACCGGCATCGGTCTCGCCACCGCGCTCCACTTCGCCCGCGCGGGGCACGACGTCTACGCCGGGGTACGCAACCTGGCCACCGCCACCGAGCTGACCAAGGCCATCGAGAGGGAACCGCTCGGCGTCACCCCGGTCGTCATCGACGTCGACGACGGGGCGTCGGTCCAGCGCGGCGTGGGCGAGGTGCTCGCGAAGGCGGGGCGCGTCGACGTCCTCGTCAACAACGCCGGCATCGGCGGTGGCGGTCCCCTCGAAGACGTTCCCGTCGACTGGGCGCACACGCTGTTCGAGACGAACTATTTCGGCGCGATCCGCATGATCCAGGCGGTGCTTCCCGGGATGCGCGTGAGGCGGAGCGGCGCCATCGTCAACGTCACCTCGATCGCGGGCCGGGTGGCCATCGCCGGCCACGGCCACTACTCGGCCGTGAAGCACGCCCTCGAGGCCGCCAGCGAGGCGCTCGCCCAGGAGGTGCTGGCGTTCGGCATCCGCGTGGCGATCGTCGAGCCCGGCGTCGTCGTCACCCCCATCTTCAGCAAGGCCCGACGCTTCGCCGACCCCGCCTCGCCCTACGTCGAGCACGTCCGGCGTCTGCTCGCCTACTACCAGAAGCAGCTGCCGTCCGCCGCGCAGCCCGCCGACGTCGCCGTGGTCATCCACGAGGCGGTAACGACGCGCGTACCGCGACTGCGCTGGCTCGTGGGCGAGGACGCGAAGCGCCTGGCCGAGGGGCGGCGGCGGCTCAGCGACGAAGAGTACGTCGCGGCGGCGCGGCCGGCCTCCATCGACGAGTACCTCGAGACCATGCGCAGGCACTTCGGTTTCGACTGGCGCTGAGCGGCGCGGGCGCTTCCGATGGTCTGGAAGCGCCCGCGTTCGAACTCGTGTCCCTGAAGTGATTCGGGCTTACTCTTCAGCGGCGTTAGCGCCAGCGTTCCTAGGGCCGAATTCTACGAGGGTCACCCCATTGTCTGCGACGAGTCCAACTCCCGAACAGTAGATTTTCACCGTTTCCGCACCCGGTTCGAGGGGAGTCGTCTCGACGACCCTCACGCACTTCTCAAACGTGCCGGCCGGCGTGGTGACTTCGAGCCCCATCGCCACGTGCTCCGCGCGATCCATGGCGACGCCCTCGGCCCGCTCCTGGAAGTACCTCGACCCCAAGAGGAAGGTCCCGGGCATGATGACGCCGGGCTGCGCCGCGCCGTCGCCGGCGGGCTCGCCCGCCCGCCACGATCCCTCGTGAGTCACGGTCCCGTCCGGATTGAAGATATCGACGGTCTCGCCAAAATAGAAGACGTCGTTGGTCTTGTCGCAGATCGCGAACAGGTTTCTCGACACCTCGACCAGTTCGCCACCCGCGAAGTGTCGTTCCTCGACGACCCTGGCTCTCACCACTCCAATACCCCGGAGAGAGACGGTTTCGGTCTGGCGAAGGACGGTGATCACAAGGCGGGTCGACTCGCCATCCTCCACTCCCTCTAACACCAGTCGCCGGCCTGGTTTGAGAATGAGGTAGGGATTGGCCCCCGTCGTCTTGAACCTGCAGTCCTCCAGCCGAAACTCCGCAGTGAACTGAGGCTCCTGCGCCATCGCGATGCCACTCGACAGCCCGGACCACGTGAATGTCAGAGTGAGGGCCAGGCAAGCGAACACGCGAGCCAACGTCTTCATGATTTCTACCGCCTTCCTTGTCTGCTCCGTTCCGGTCTTGTCGGGCGGGTGCCCGGTCCCGTGAACGTCGCCACCGCCTGCAGGGTGATCACCCCCCCGGTGGAGCCGCATTGAGTGCGAGGCACGCGCAGGGGAGCCCGGGAGGCAGCGCCTTGGACCGCGCGGCCATCGGCGGGAAGGAGTGGCAGGCCGATGGCCAGTCCGCCGAGGGGACGAATGACGGCGCGACGCACACTCGAACCCGTTTCTGAAAACATCGCGGGCTCCATTCGCGGAAGACCCGATGTTTCCCGGGAGGCGAGCGTGCCCTCCTTCGGTAGCCCGGCCGTCAGGCGCCTCGCCTGGCCCGTGGCTTTGCGGCCCCGCCTCGCGACGGGTGTGCCCTTATCGGGAGGGGTCTTCCTTAACGAAATTCAGAGAGGTGCACGCTGGGTGCCAAGGAGCGCTCACGTTTGGTCAGGTGTCCCAATATTCGGAAATTGCGTGGGACTCGACCTCCTGTGCCGAATCCGGTCGGATGTCTCGGAGCGTGACACGCCGTGCACATTCGACATGAGTGTTCGCTTTCTGACATCTCTAGTTCGCTCGCAGAAGGCCTCGGTCGTCCGCAATTTCCTGCCTGTCATATGGTGGTGCTACTGGTCGTCGAGCGCCGCCTTCAGGGCGCCTACAGTCGCGTGGCTCGTGATCTTCAACTCCGACACTGTCTACGTGCTGAACAAGAGGGACTACAATCACGTCCGCGCCGTGCGGGGCGGCTCGAACCTGGGCAGCTCGCAGTAGTTTGGTCTCCTCGCGGCCGTCAAAGCGAGATCAGCCCGCGGCGGACGCCAAGCGTCACGGCCTCGGTTCGGCTACTCGCCCGCAGCTTCTCGAGAATCGAGGCGACGTGAAACTTCACCGTGTACGCCGAGATGCGCAGACGGTGCGCGATCACCTGATTGCTGATGCCTTCCGCCATCATCTCGAGGATCTCCAGCTCGCGGGGTGTCAGCGTTCTCTCACCGGCCTCGAGCGACGTGGCAGGTCTGGGAGCGCGAAAGACGTCAGGGTGTAACGCGATCAGCCCGGCCGTCGCGGC